>CAZGTQ010000163.1:0-28348 GCA_964528575.1 uncultured Planctomycetaceae bacterium
TCGAGCGCGGTCTACCTGCTCAACGACATCCTCGACGTCGAGCGCGACCGCGCCCATCCCGTGAAGCGCCTGCGGCCGATCGCGTCGGGCGAGCTGCCGCCGAAGACGGCGCTCGCGGCGGCGGGAGCGTTCGTCGCGGTCGCGCTCGTCCTCGCGTTCGCAGCGGGCGAGCGCGGCTACGCCGTCGCGGCGCTCGTCGGCGCGTACGCGTTGCTGAACGTCGCCTACAGCCTGCGCCTCAAGCACGTCGTGCTGCTCGACGCGTTCTGCGTCGCGACGGGCTTCCTCATGCGCGTCGGCGCCGGTGGGCTCGCCGCCGATGCCCACGTGTCGGACTGGCTGATGCTGTGTACGTTGTTCCTTTCGCTCTTCCTGGCGCTCAACAAGCGCCGTGCCGAGATCGACCAGCTCGGTGCGGGCCGCGGGGAGCACCGCAAAACGCTCGAGGAATACGATTTGCCGTTCCTCGACCAGCTCGTGACTTTGCTGGGGGCCTGCACCGTCGTCTGCTACGCCCTGTACACGGTCGACGACGAGACGATGGCGAAGTTCGGGGCGGCCAACCACATGGTCTGGAGCGTGCCGTTCGTCGTCCTCGGCATCGCGCGCTACATGTTCCTGGTCCACACCCGACGCGGCGGCGACAACCCGACCCGGGTCCTCCTGGGCGGGGACGCGGTCTTCCTGATCAGCGGCCTCGCCTGGCTCGCGGTCGTCTCCGCCGTCGTCGTATGGGGCTGGTAAGCTCGAACGCCATGCGGATCCTGCTCGTCGACCCCGACCGGCTCCTGCGCGAGGGCATCAAGTGCCTTTTCCAGCGCGACAAGGGGCTGGAGGTCGTGGGCGAGGCCGACGACGGGCGCAAGGCGGTCGAGATGGCGGCGGAGCTGCGGCCCGACCTCGTGCTGACCGAGGTGACGGTGCCGGAGCTCAACGGCGCCGATTTGACGCGCCGGATCCTGTCCGAGCTGCCGGCGGCGAAGGTGCTCGTGCTCTCCGACCGGAGCGACGCACCGAGCGTGCGCGCGATGTTCGACGCCGGCGCGACCGGTTACGCGTGCAAGAGCTCGGGCGAGGACGAGCTCGAGCGCGCGATCCGCACGGTGGGCGCGGGCAAGGTCTACCTCGACCCGGAGGTCGCCGGGAGCCTCGTCGAGCGGCGCGGGCCGCCCAGCGAGACCGACGCGGTGTTCACCGCCCTGACGCCGCGCGAGCGCGAGGTGCTCCAGCTCGTCGCCGAGGGCCACACGAGCAAGGAGATCGGGGCCCTGCTCCACGTGACGGCGAACACGGTCGATACGCACCGCCACAACCTGATGCGCAAGCTCGACGCGCACACGGTGGCGGACCTCGTCAAGCTCGCGATCCGAGCCGGGCTGACGACGGTCGACGACTGTTGAAGAAATCACCAGGGCGATCTCCGCACAAGGGGTCCTGCCCGGGCGCACGGGGGCGCCTACGAGAGGGAGCGGTGTGACGGCCGGCCCTCCTCTTGACCGTGTCCCCGGTTTTCGTCGGTCGAGCACTGCACGGAGGCGCCCTGCGGCGCCTCCACCTTTCTCCCCCCCCGAGGGGCGGCTCGGCGTTCACGCGGAGCCGCCCCTCGACTCGAGTCAGGGGCGCGGCGGCAAGCGTCAGCGCCCGCGCAGCGCGCGCACGAGCTCGAGTCGCGCGCGCGCGATCGCGTCGCGTTCCTCGATCGTGGGGAACGAATCGTCGGCCGGCTCGAGCGCGTCCCACGCGGCGAGCGTCTCGGCGTCCGCCTCGCCCTGCGCGACGATCCAGCGGCGCAGCGCCGCCAACGTCGAGCGTCGCTCGAGCAGCGGATCGCCTCCCAGCTCGACGAGCAGGTCGACGACCTCGTCGCCCGCGCCCGTGCGCACGAGCGCCTCCGCGGCCGCCTGACGCAGCTCGCGCGGCTGCTCGGGCGCGACGAGCGGCCGCAGCCGCCCGGCGGAGCTCGGAAGGCCCAGCTCGCCGAGCGCGCGGGCCGCGGCGACGCGCACCTCGAGCGCGCGCGACGCGTCCAGGCACGCGCCCAGCGCCGGCTCGGCCGTCCCGACGCCGATCGCTCCGAGCGCGTCCGCCGCGTGCGGCGCGAGGTCGCGGCGGCCGAGCGCGAGGACGAGCTCGCTCGCCGCGGGCGCCGCGCGCGGGCCCATCCGCTGCAGGGACTGGGCGACGTGCACGCGCACGTGGCGATCCTCGTCGTGCAGCGCGTCGGAGAGGAGCTCCGCGACCGGCGACGCGAGCTGCGAGAGCATGAAGCGCGAGTCGTCGACGCCGCGGAGCTGGAACTCGCCGAACACGGCGATCCGGCGCCAGACCTCGAGCTCGAAGCGCGGCGAGCGCGCCGGCGGCGGCAGTTCGCCGCGCTCCCACGCCGCGCGCACCGCTCCCGCGTCCTGCATCCCGGCGCGCTGCGCGATCTCGACCAGGCGCCGCTCCGCCGCCGCGCGCTCGGCGTCCGAGCGCGCGCCGCTCCAGATGACCTGCAGCGCCGGGACGCCGGAGTAGTTGTCGAAGCGCGCGAGCGTGCCCGCGATCCACGCCGCGGTCTCGTAGTCCTTCTCGTACTTGAGCCGCAGCACGAGCCGCGGCACGACGTGGTCGTGGTCGAGCTCGCCGAGCCGCCACGCGCCGTGCGAGCGCATCCACGGCTCCGGCGCGTGCTCGACCCACGTCATCAGGACCTCCGCCGCGCGCGGGCTCGCGACCGCGGCGACGAGCTCGATGGCCGCCACGCGCTCGGCGCCGTCGCGCTCGGCGTCCTGGGCGATCGCCGCGAGCACCGGCAGCGCCCCGTCGCCGAGCGAGCGAGCGTCCTCGAGCGCCGCCTCGCGCAGGTCGCCCGCGGCGCCGCGGAGGAACGTGACCAGCCCCTCGGTCTCCTCCGCCACGTCGGCCGGCACGTCCGCCGCGCCCTCCGCCGGGTCCGGCGGCGTCGCTGCGGGCATCGCCGCCGCCGTGATCGCCGCCGCGAGCTCCGCCGCGGGTCGATGCTCCAGGCCGAGCTCCGCCTCGAGCGCCGCGATCGCGGCCGCGACGACCGGCCGCAGCTCGAACGGCGGCGGCGGGGGAGCGGCGGGCGCGTCGGGCGCTCCTCCGCACGCCGCGAGCGCGGCGCAGAGCGTGGCGGAGGCGAGCGCTCTCACGGCTCGAGCTCGATGCGGTGCACGAGCGTCGCCTCGCGGTCCGGATCGGGGTGCTCGCGCTCGAGCCAGTACGGCGAGCGCTTGTAGAAGAGCGCGACCTCGACCGGGCCGTCCGCCTCGGCGAGCGGGATCGCGCCGGTCCACGTCGTGTCGACGACGAGCAGCGTGTCCTCGAGCTCGACCTCGTCGCGGTAGGGGCTGCGGAAGCGCCACAGGTGCCGCCACGGGCCGCGCTCCTCGCCGTTCGCCGCGAGCGGGCGCCAGAAGACGTCGGCGGCGCGCGAGCGCTCGTCGGTCGGGAACGAGTGGCCGGCGCCGACGTTCTCGACCTCGACGACGAACGCGTCGCCCGCGCGCCGGCCGCGCAGCTCGACCGCGCGCCGCAGCATCGAGACGTCGTTGCCGCCGAGCATGCGGTGGTCGCGGCCCTTGTCGGGGTCGCCGTCTCGATACGGCATGTGGCACGCGATGCAGTCCTGGCCCGCGGCGGACGCCTTGGACGCGCGCCACTGCTGCACGGTCTGGTGCTGGTCGTGGCAACCCGCGCAGAGCTCGGGGCGCTGGAGCTCGACGCGCGCGACCGGGCGGCACGCGGCGGTCGGGTCGTCGAACGTGCCCGCGACGCCGCCGCCCTGGTCCTCGGGGATCGCGTGGCACGCGATGCAGTCGACGCCCTCCGAGCGGCGCACCGCGCGCGGCAGGACGCGCTCGCCGACGCCGGTCTCGAACACGGGCCGCGGCGCGTGACAGTCGATGCAGTCCTCGTTCGCGAAGTCGTTGGAGAGCTCGCGCACGAACGGGTTGATCCACGCCATCGCGTGCTGCGAGCCCTCCCATTCGGCGAAGACCGCCGGATGGCACTCGCGGCACTGCGTCGAGCTCGTGAACGCCGTGCGCGGCGCGGCCGCCGGCTCGCCGCCGAACACCGCGAACAGGAGCCAGGCGGCGGCGGCGAGCACGACGAGGCCGGCGGCGGAGCGGACGCGGGGGTTCATGCGCGGACGTTCCTCGTCGGACCGGCCTTGGGATCGTGCGGCTCGGCGGCGGGCGGCGCGGGCGCGGCCCGCTCCACGCGGCCGCCCGCGAGGCGCACGACGCGATCGCAGATGTGCTCGGCCTCGCCGGGATCGTGGGTGACGTGCAGCGCCGTCCAGGCGAGCTCGGCGTGCAGCGCGGCGAGCCGCGCGAGCAGCGACGCGCGCAGCTCCGCGTCGAGCGGGCCGAGCGGCTCGTCGAGCAGCACGAGGCGCGGGTTGGCGGCGAGCGCCCGCGCGAGCGCGAGGCGCTGCGCCTCGCCGCCGGAGAGGGTGCCGGGCATGCGCTCCTCGTAGCCCCCCAGCTCGACGCGTTCCAGGAGCGCGCGCGTGTGCTCGGCGCGCCGGCCGCGCGGGACGCCGGCGCAGCCCAGCGCGAAGCCCAGCGTGCGCGCGACGCTCATGTGCGGCCACAGCGCGCCGCCCTGGAACAGGAAGCCGATGCCGCGGCGCTCGGGCGGGACGCGCAGGCGCCCGGGCTCGCTCACGCGCTCGCCGAACAGGTCGATCGTTCCCGCGCTCGGCACGACGAGGCCCGCGAGCGCGCGCAGCAGCGTCGTCTTGCCCGAGCCCGAGCGGCCGACGACGAGGACGTGCTCGCCGCGCTCGACGTCGAGGTCGAGCGGGCCGAGCAGTACGCTCGTCCCGACGCGCACCTCGAGGCCGCGCACGTGCACCGCCATCTGCGCGCTCGCGCCGGCGCCGCTCACGCCAAGACCTCGAGGCGCTTGCGCGCGAACAGCATCCACAGGATGCCCGGCAGCAGGATCGTGAACACGAGCAGGAGCATCATCGCCGCGACGAACGAGTCGCGGCCGAAGTGGACGGAGTTGAACACGCGGAAGACCGCGGTCTTGTTCGCGGCGGCCACCAGGATGGCGGAATCGAGCTCGCGCATCGAGAACACGAACACGAGGATCCAGCTCGCGACGAGCGCGCCGCGCAGCCCCGGCGCGACGATGTGCAGCATGCGCGTCGCCGGCCGCGCTCCGGCGACCGCGCCCGCCTCCTCGAGCCGCGGGTGCAGCGACGCGACCGCGCCCGACAGCACGAGCACGGCGAACGTCGAATAGCGGCCGGCGAACAGCAGCACCGCGGCGATCGGCTGGTCGTAGACGAACGCGACGGCGGGCGTGCTCCACGCGACGAGGAAGCCCATGCCGAACAGGACGGCGGGCACGGCGAGCGGGAGCAGCGCGGCGAGCTCGAGCGCGCGGCCGAGGCCGCGGGAACGCGCTCGCTCGATCGCGTGGCCGAGCACGAGGCCGATCGGCACGACGATCGTCGCCGCCGCGGCCGAGAACAGCAGGCTGTTGCGCAGATCGCCGCGCATGCGGTCGATCGCGATCGCGAACGACGCGCGCAGCTTCTCGCCGAGCGCGGGGACCAGCGCGGCGCCGCGCGGCCCGGCGGGATCGCGCAGGAGCGCCGGGCCGCCCGCGGCTTCCCACGCGAGCTGCGCGAGCGGGATCAGCGCGCCGACGACGACGACCGCGAGGCAGAACGCGAAGCACGGCCAGCGCCCGCGGCCGAGCGCGAGCGGGCGCGGGCTGCGGAAGTCGCCGTCCAGCGTCGCGAGCGCGCCGCGCCGGCGCAGCGCGAGCGCGGGGACGAGCGCCGCGAGCGAGATCGCGACGAGCGGGAGCGCGCTCGCGACCGCCTTGCCCGGGTCCTGCGTCTGGCGCCAACTCGAGAAGACCTGGTCCGCGTAGACGTTGAACTTGCGCCCCATGAACGTGACGAAGTCCGGGACGGCGAAGTCGTTGATCGCGAACGCGAACGAGAGGCACGCGCCGCACAGGACCGCGGGCAGCACGAGCGGGAGCTCCATGCGCAGCACGGCGCTCAGGCCGCCCGCGACGAGCGCCGCCTCCTCGCGGCGCGCGTCGATGCGCTCGAACGCGCGCGCGGCGAAGAGCGAGACGAGCGGGAACGTCGCGAGGCCGAGGATGCCGATCGCGACGAGCACGCCGGGCTGGTCGGTCAGCACGGTCCACACGACCGCGAGCATCAGCGGCGGGAGCAGCAGCGGCACCATGCCGAGCGCGCGCAGCCAGCCGGCGCCGGGGAGGTCCGTGCGCGCGACGAGGAAGCCGAACGGAAGGCCGATCGCGGTCGCGATCGCCGCGCTCGAGAGCCCGAGCACGAGCGTGCGGCCGAGCAGCCGCAGCGTGCGCTCGTCGAGCACCGCCGCGAGGTCGTCGCCGCCGACGCGCGCGAGCATGACGCCGATCGGCACGAGGCCGATCAACGCGAACAACGCGAGCGCGGCGGAGACGAGCGGACGGCTCAATCCAGGAACAGCTCCTGCAGGCGCGCGTTCAGCCGCGGCAGGTCGGCGCCCACCTTCACGAAGTCGACGTCCATGAGCTTCAGCTCGGACAGGTCGACCATGCCCTCGGGCCGCTCGACGTCCGGCCGCACCGGGATCTGCGCCGAGCGCGAGAACGCGAGCTCGCGCTCGACCTCCTTCGACAACAAGAAGTCGATCAGCCTCTTCGCGGCCTCGGGGTGCGGCGCGCCCGCCAGCATCGCGACGGTGTTGGGGATCACGAGCGTGCCGACGCCGTCGGGACCCTGGTCGGGGAAGACCGCGACGACGGGGAAGTTCTCGGTCTTCGCGACGTTGAAGTCGTCCGTGTCGGTCCAGCCGAACGTGACGTCGCCCTCGCGCGCCATGCGCATCGTCTGGCCGTTGCTCTTCGCGACGTGCACCGTCCCCGCCTTGTTGCCGGCGACGATCGCCTGCAGGTATTCCTCCGCGCGCTCCTCGCCGAGGACCGAGTACAGCGCCGCCACGTGCGTGAGCGTCGTCCCCGTCAGCGGCCGCGCGATCACGCCCTCGCCGGCGTGCTCGGGATCGACGAGGTCCCACATGCTCGTGATCGCGCTCGGGTCGGCCTTGTCCGTGTTGACGATGTACACGCGGGCGCGCGCCGCGAAGCCGGTCCACAGGTTCTGCGGGTCGCGGAACGGCGCGGGGATGTCCGCCGCCGACGGCGATGCGTACGGCTGGAGCAGCCCCTCGTTCGCGAGCGCGACGGTGTTGGCGATCTCGTTGTTCCAGAAGACGTCGGCGTGCGGGTTGTCGCGCCGAGCGCGGATCGCCTCGACGTGCCCGACGGTCTTCTGCGCCTCGACGTCGTAGATCGCCTCGACGTCGAGGCCGCTCTCGCGCTCGAAGCGCTCGATCAGCGCCTCGGAGAAGTCCTGGTCGAGCGAGACGTAGACGACGACGTCGGGCTCGCGCGCGCAGGACGCGGCGAGGGCGGCGAGCAGCGCGAGCGCGAGCGCGGGGGTGCGGGGCATCGACATGGCAGGGCTGGGGTTCCGGGCGCGAAACGCGAGCCGACGCGTGCGGCGAGCGAGGGGGGTGGCGCGGACTGCGCAGCGACGCGCCGAGAGCGGTGCACGACCGTTGGCGACGGCTCGTGCAAGCCGCGTGCCTTGACCGGTGCGAAGGGTCGAAAGTACGCTCTCTCGCCCGCTCGTTCCACCCGCGCGCCGTCCCGTACCGTCCCGTCCCGTCACGTCGCTGCGCGCAGTCCGCCCGATCCCCGGAGACCCGTCTTGCAGCTAGCCCGTCGCATGTCCCGTCTCGGGACCGAGTCCGCCTTCGAGGTCCTGGCCCGCGCGAAGGCGCTCGAGGCGGCCGGCCGCGACGTGATCAACCTCGGGATCGGCGCACCCGACTTCCGCACGCCGGACAACGTCGTCGAGGCCGGCCGCGCCGCGCTCGCCGACGGCTACCACTTCTACACGCCCGCGAAGGGGCTGCCGCAGGTGCGCGCGGCGGTCGCGCAGGACGTCGAGCGGCGCCGCGGCGTCCGCGTGGACCCGAACCAGGTGATGATCGTCCCCGGCGGCAAGCCGACGATGTTCTTCGCGATCCAGATGCTCGGCGAGGAGGGGGCCGAGATCCTCTACCCGAACCCGGGCTTCCCGATCTACGAGTCGATGATCGAGTTCTCGGGCGCGAAGGCGGTGCCGATCGAGCTGCGCGAGGAGAGCGGCTTCGAGTTCGACCCCGACGAGGTGCTCGCGCAGATCAACGAGCGCACGCGGATGATCATCGTCAACACGCCCGCGAACCCGACGGGCGGAGTGATCGGCCGCGCCGCGCTCGACCGGCTCGTCGCCGGGCTCGAGGATCACCCGCACGTCGCGGTGCTCGCCGACGAGATCTACTCGCGCATCCTCTACGACGGTCTCGAGCACGTGAGCCTCTTGCAGTACGAGTCGATCCGCGACCGCACGATCCTGCTCGACGGCTGGAGCAAGACGTGGTCGATGACCGGCTGGCGACTGGGCTACGGCATCTGGCCGAAGGACCTGATCGCGCACGCGGAACGCTTGCAGATCAACTGCAACTCGTGCGCGAGCGCGCCGGTCCAGGTCGCGGGCATCGAAGCGCTGCTCGGCCCGCAGGACCAGGTCGACGCGATGGTCGCGGCCTTCGACCAGCGCCGCCGGCTGATCGTCGACGAGCTGAACTCGATCCCCGGCTTCTCGTGCGTCGAGCCCAAGGGCGCGTTCTACGCGTTTCCGAACATCACGGGGACGGGGATGACCTCGCGCGAGATCCAGGACCGCCTCCTGCAGGAGGTGGGCGTGGCGACGGTCGCGGGCACGGCGTTCGGCCGATTCGGCGAGGGCTACCTGCGGTTCAGCTACGCGGAGAGCGCGGAGAAGATCCGCGAGGCCTGTCAGCGGGTGCGAGCGTGTCTCCAGCCGGCTTGAAGCCCGCCGACTTCCGCAGCGACACGGTGACGCGGCCGTCGGCGGCGATGCGCCGCGCGATGGCCGAGGCCGAGGTCGGCGACGACGTGCTCGACGGCGACCCGACGGTGCGCCGGCTGCAGCACGCGGCCGCCGCGTGGCTCGGCAAGGAGGGCGCGCTCTTCGTGCCGTCCGGCACGATGGCGAACCAGCTCGCGATCGGCGTGCGCTGCCGGCCGGGCGACGAGGTGATCGTCGCCGAGGACGCGCACGTCGCGACGTTCGAGTCGGGCGCGATCGGCGGTCTGCACGGCGCACAGACGCGGACGCTGCCCACCGTGCGCGGCGCGCTCGCCGCCGACGACGTGCGCCGCGCGATCCGGCCCGACTTCGTCCACTGTCCCGAGACCGCGCTCGTCTGTGTCGAGCAGACGCACATGGGCTCGGGCGGCCGCGTCGTGCCGCTCGACGCGCTGCGCGCGGTGCGCGACGTCGCGCACGCGGCGGGCGTGCCGGTGCACCTCGACGGCGCGCGGCTCGCGCACGCCGTCGTCGCGTCGGGCACCGACGCGGCGACCTGGGCCGCATGCGCCGACACCGTCTCGCTCTGCTTCTCCAAGGGCCTCGGCGCGCCCGTCGGCTCGGTCGTCGCGGGCGACGCGGCGTTCCTCGAGAGCGCGCTCCGGCTGCGCAAGCGCCTGGGCGGCTGGATGCGCCAGTCGGGCGTGCTCGCCGCGCCCGCGCTCCTCGCGCTCGAGACGGGCGTCGAGCGGCTCGAGCAGGACCACGCGCTCGCGCGCGAGCTCGCCGCGGTGCTCGCGCGCTTCGACGCGCTGCGCGTCGACCCGGACGACGTCGAGACGAACCTCGTGCTCGTGCGCGTCGAGCACGACGAGCTCGACGCGCGCGCCCTGTCCGCGCGGCTCGCCGACGAGGGCGTGCTCGTGCTCCCGCTCGCGCCCGACGTGCTGCGCTTCGTCACGCACCTCGACGTGGGGCCCGACGACGTCCGGCGCCTCGCCGCCGCGCTCGAGCGCGTGCTCGGCGCCGGCTGACCTCCGATCGCTTTCCTCGAGACACCGACCATGGGCATCTTCAAGGCGTACGACATCCGCGGCATCGTCCCGACCGAGCTCGACGCCGAGCTGGCGTACCGGATCGGGAACGCGTTCGCGCGTCTGCTCGAGGCGCAGCGGCTCGTCGTCGGCCAGGACATGCGCACGCACTCGCCCGAGATCGCCGACGCGGTGTCGCGCGGCATGCGCGACGCGGGCTGCGACGTGATCCGCCTCGGGCTCGCGTCGACGCCGATGACGTACTGGGCGATCGGCTCGACCGACTGCGACGGCGGGCTCGCGGTGACGGCGAGCCACAACCCGGGCGAGTACAACGGCATGAAGCTCTGCTCGCGCGGCGCGCGGCCGATCTCGGCGGCGAACGGCATCCTCGACATCGAGCGCATGTGCCGCGAGCCCGCGCCGGCGCCGGTCGAGCGCCCGGGCGGCGAGGAGCGCGTCGAGCGGCTCGCCGAGTACGCCGCGCACGTCGCGGGCTTCGCCGGGATCGCGGAGCCGGTGACGGTCGCGATCGACGCGGCGAACGGCATGGCGGGCCACACGCTCCCGTCGATCCTCGAGCGGCTGTCGAACGTGCGCGCGCACACGATGCTGATGGAGCCCGACGGGACGTTCCCGGTGCACGAGGCGAACCCGCTGAAGGAGGAGAACCTCGACGGCCTGCGCGAGCTCGTGAAGGAGAGTGGCGCGCGCTTCGGCGTCGGCTTCGACGGCGACGCCGACCGCTGCTGCTTCGTCGACGAGCGCGGCCGCACCGTCGGCGCGGACCTCGTCACGGCGCTGCTCGCGCGGCGTTTCGGCGAGCGCGGCGCGCCGATCGTGTACGACTTGCGCTCGTCGTGGGTCGTCCAGGAGGAGATCGAGAAGCTCGGCTGCCGGCCGATCCGCGACCGCGTCGGCCACTCGTTCATCAAGGCGACGATGCGCGAGAACGGCGCGTCGTTCGGCGGAGAGCTCTCCGGGCACTTCTATTTCGCCGACAACTACACGTGCGACTCGGGCGTGATCGCGCTCGTGACGATGCTCTCGCTCGTCACGTCGCCGCAGTACCGGGACACGCCGTTCAGCGCATTGGTCGAGAGCCTGCGCCGCTACCACGCGACCGGCGAGATCAACTTCCGCGTGGCGGACAAGGACGCGGCGATCGCGGCGCTGAAGCAGCGCTACGCCGACGGCCGCCAGGACGAGCTCGACGGGATCACCGTCGCGTACGGCTCGCTGCGCGACGCCCCGTGGTGGTGGTTCAACGTCCGCGCCTCGAACACCGAGCCGCTCCTGCGCCTCAACCTCGAAGCCTCGACCGCCGCGCTGCGCGACCGGCGCCGGGAGGAGCTCGTCGCGCTCCTGGGCGAGCCGGTGTGAGCCGCGCCGCGCAGTCCTTGACCCCGCGCAGAGAGGACGGCGAACTGGTGCGCATGGACCGCTCCGCCCACGCGGCGTCGCGCGACGTCGCGTCGGCGACCGTCTGCGCCGCCCTCCTCGCGTGCTTCGCGCTCTGGGGGTGCGGCTCGAGCCCCGATTCCGATGCCGGCGAGTCGTTCGACCGGTTCGCGAAGACCGCGATCGACGTCGGCGGCGTCGAGACCGACGACCCCGCGCGCGCCGTGGGAGTCGAGTTCGCCGACCTCCTCGCCGCGACCGATCACGCGGGCCGCGTCGAGCGCGACCGCATCCTCTCGTTCACGCGCGCGGGGGCCGAGCAGGCGCTCGCCGACATCGAGCGCGGCGCCGACGAGGTCGACGTCGGCCGGCGCGCGGCGGCGCTCGTCGCGGTCGCGAGCGCGGGCTTCGGCGAGCAGGCGCCGCGGCTCACGTTGCTCGCGCGCGCGGGCGAGCGCATCGTGCGCCGCGCGGCGACGCTGGCGCTCGGGGAGCTCGGCGACGACGCGGCCGTCCCGCTGCTCGCGGAGCTCGCCGAGGATCCCGACGTCGCCGAGTTCGCGCTGCTCGCGCTCGCGCGGATCGGCACGCCGCGCGCCAGCGCGCGCCTCGACGACGCGGCGGCCGGAGAGCGCGCCGCGGCCGTCGAGACGGCGCGCGCGTTCGTGCGCGACCCGCTGGAGGCCGAGGGCTGGCTCCCGGGCGCGCTCCTGCTCGAGCTGCGCTTCGCTGCGGCGCGGCTGTACGGCCTGCTCGGCGGCCAGGCGTTCGCGTCGTGGGGGCTCGACGAGCTCGTCCACACGCGCCGGTTCCTCGATCCGGTGATCCTGCACAACGCGGCGGAGCTCGCCTGGCCGGGCATCAAGGACCACCTCGTCCAGCTCCTCCTGCGCGACCGCTCGCCGGCGGTGATCGAGGTCGCCGTCGCGGCGATGCCGACCGAGCTCGCGCGTCTGGTCAAGGCGCGCCTGTGGGAGCCGGGCACCGGCGAATGGAAGCTGCTGCTCGATGCGATCCGCGAGCGGCGGCTCTACGCCGAGACGCTCGAGCTGCTGCGCCTGGGCGTCGAGGTCGAGCCGTTCTCCGCGTACGCCGCGGGCCTGGTCGTCGCGGCGTCGAGCACGCCCGAGGCGTTCGCGGTGCTCGAGGCCGAGATGGACGCGCCCGAGCCGGCCCGGCGCGCGTGGGTCGCCGAGGCGATCGGCGAGTCGGAGAACCGCGAGTGGCGGCCCGAGCTGGCGCACCTGCGCGGGGACGAGAGCTCGGCGGTACGCGCGGCCGCGCTCGTCGCCCAGGCGCGGCTCGGCGAGGGCGAGGCGCGCGAGGCGCTGCTGCGCCTCTTGGAGGGGCGCTCCACGATCGATCCCAGCGTCGAGGCCGACCCGGCGGACGTCGACGCGCTCGTGCAGGCCCTGGTGCGCGTCGCCGCCGATCCGCGTGTGCTGCCCTGGCTCGAGGTCGCGCTCGACGAGACCGAAGGCGAGCTGCGGCTGCTCGTCGCCGCGCGCGTCACCCAGGCCGGACGGGCCGAGCCGCGCGCGCTCCTGCGCGAGGCGCTGCTCGAGGGCCGTGGCGGACCGTTCCGGCCCGCGATGGCGCGCGCGCTCGGGACGCGGCCCGACGCGCGCGACCTCGAGGTGCTGCGCGCGCTCTTCCCCGACGAGGGCGACTTGCTGGTCAACGTCGAGATCGCGACGGCGCTCGTGCGCGCGCGCGACCCCGCCGCGCGCCCGGTCGTGCGCGCCGCCATCTGGAGCGAGCCGTGGAACCGCAGCGTGCTCGCGTCCGCGCTCGCGGTCGCCACGCGCGGGATGACGTCGCTCCTCGAAGAGCTCGCGTCGCCGCCGCCGCATGCGACCGACCGCGACCTGCGCCGCGTCGGCTTCGCGATCGGCGAGTGGGGCGGCCTCGATCTCGTCGAGCAGCTCGCCCTCCGCCGCGACCCCGCCGATCCCGCGCTCCAAGGCGCGTACCTGGGCGCGCTGACCACCCGCACGCAGTGACGCTCCGATGCAATTGATGAGCCGGAAAGTGTCCTTCCTGGGAGTGCCGATGGACCTGGGCGGCGGGCGCCGCGGGGTCGACATGGGCCCCAGCGCGATCCGCATCGCGGGCATCGCGCAGCGCGTGCGAGCGCTCGGCATCGAATTCGAGGACGGGGGCAACGTGCCCGTGCCGGTGCCCGAGGCGCGCGACCCCGCCGATCCGAGCGCGCGCTTCCTGCGCGAGATCACGCACTGCTGCCAGCGCCTGCGCATGCGCGTCGAGCGCGTCCTCGCCGACGGTGGGTTCCCGCTCGTCGTCGGCGGCGACCACTCGATCGCCTGCGGGACGGTCGCCGGCATCTCGTCGCACTACGCCGCGCGCGGCGAATCGATCGGCCTGATCTGGTTCGACGCGCACGGCGACATGAACACGCCGGACACGAGTCCGTCGGGCAACATCCACGGCATGCCGCTCGCCGCCTGCCTCGGCCACGGAGCGCCGGCGCTCGTGCACCTCGGCGAGCGCGTGCCGATGATCGACGTCGAGAAGGCGGTGCTCGTCGGCATCCACGACCTCGACGACCGCGAGCGCGCGATGATCGTCGAGAGCGGCATCCACGCGTTCACGATGCGCGAGGTCGACAAGCTCGGCATCGACCGCGTCATGGCGCGCGCGATCGAGCTCGCGACCGACGGCACGGCGGGCTTCCACCTGTCGTTCGACCTCGACGGCTGCGACCCCACGATCGCGCCGGGGGTCGGCACGCCGGTGCTCGGCGGCATGAACTTCCGCGAGTCGCACTACGTCATGGAGCACGCCGCCGAGTCGGGCCGGCTCGTCGGCCTCGAGATCGCGGAGCTCAACCCGATCCTCGACGAGCGCAACCGGACGGCCGAGCTGGCGGTCGAGCTCGTGCTGTCCGCGCTCGGCAAGAGCATCCTGTGAGTCGGCGGGGCTTCGTCGAGGCGCTCCTCGTCGTCGCCGCCGCGCTCGCGCTCGCGCTCGTATGGCTGCGCCCGCTGCCGCTCGCCGACCACCTGCCGGTCGCGCCGTCGACAAAGATCGAGTCCGACGTCCAGCTCTGGACGTGGGGGATCTGGTGGGCGGGTGAAGCGCTCGGGGAAGGGCGCAACCCGTTCTTCTGCGACCGCATCTTCCATCCCGTCGGCCACGGTCTGACGCTGCACACGCACGGGATGCTCTGGATGGTCGCCGGCGTGCCGATCGCGCATCTGGGCGGCGTCGCCCTCGCGCACAACGTGATGCTGTTCGTCGTCGTCGCGCTCGCGGCGCTCGGCACGTGGGCGCTGGCGCGGGACCTCGGCCTCGGGCGGACGGGCAGCGCGTTCGCGACGTTCGGGTGGGTCTTCGCGCCGTACTTCATGCAGAAGGCGTACTTCCACCTGTGCTTCGTCGCGAGCCCGTGGCCGCCGCTCGCGCTGCTGTTCCTGGTGCGCTGGATGCGCGCCGAGCGCCCGCGTGCGGCGCTGGGATCCGCCGTCGGGACCGGCCTCGCGTTCGGGCTGTGCACGCTGACCTCGACGACCGTCACGCTGTACCTCGTGCTGACCGCCGCGCTCGTCGTGATCGTCGCCCCGGTCCCGCCGCGCGCGGCGGGCGCCCCGCGGCGGCGGGGCCTGCGGTGGCCGCTCCCGTGGCTTGCCGGGATCGCGGTGAGCGTCGTCGTCGCGCTGCCGTTCCTCGTCGAGGCGACGCGCGAGGTGCGCTCGATCCTGCGCGGCGAGGAAGGACGGCCGCGGGTCGAGCTCGAGCACGTCGTGTCGCGCGGGACGATGCAGCCGCGACGCTTCGTGGAGTTCTTCGGCCTGGCCGAGCGCCACCCGCTGAGCCCGCGGAGGAGCGCGCTCCTGCGCGAGGATCCCGAGCCCGACGACCCGTGGGAGGGGCGGGGGCTGACGCTGAGCTGCGCGCTGCTCGCGCTCGCGCTCGCCCTGTCGACGCGGCCGACCGGCGCGCGCCGCTGGCTCGCGATCGGCTTCGTCCTGTTCCTGCTCGCGTGGAACCCCGGCTCGGTGCCCTCCGAGCTCTACCGCTCGATCCCGCCGTTCGGCGCGATGCGCTTCTCGACGCGCGTGCTGCCGTTCGCGCTCCTCGCGCTCGCGCTCGCGGCGGGGCTCGGCGCGCGCGAGCTGGTGCGCGCTCGCCGCGGCCGCTGGCTCGTCCCCGCCGGGGCGCTGCTCGTGTTCGAGTCCTGGGTCGCCCCGTTCGAGGTCGAGCGCGTCGAGATCCCGCCGGCGGTCGAGCAGATCGCGCGCTCGCCGCACCCGGGCGCCGTGCTCGTCATCCCGTTCGACCCGGGCGCGCGCCAGCCGATGCTGTGGCAGACGGTGCACGAGCGGCCCGTGCTCGTCACCTACCTCGCGCGCACCAACCCGTTCGTCCTGGGGCGGCTCGTGTCGTCCTACCCGGGCCTCGCTCGCATCCACGCGCCGATCCTCCAGGCCGACGGGAGCTTCTGGGTGCCGCCGGTGGCGAGCGTTGCGCGCGAGCTCGACGCCGCCGGAGTCGACCACGTCCTCTTGCGCCCCGGCTTCGTCGGCCGGCCGGCGCTCGAGCGCGTCGAAGCGCTGCTCGCGGCGCTCCCGGGGTGGGAGCGCAAGAGCGAGAGCGAGGACCTCATCCGCTGGGGACGCTCGTCACAGCGCGAAGTCCCACACGAGCGGGATCAGCGCGACCGCTAGGACGGACAGCGCGATCGTCAGCGGCAGCCCGACCTGGATGAAGTCGCGGTAGCGGTAGTCGCCGGGGCCCATGACCATCGCGTTCGCCTGGTGCGCGACCGGCGAGAGGAACGCGAGGTTCGCGCCGACGACGACGGCCATGAGGAACGGGCGGTCGCTCGCTGCGGTCTCGTGCGCGAACGACATCGCGATCGGCGTCATGATCACCGCCGACGTGACGTGGTTCATCACTTGCGTCAGCGCGACCGTCGCGATGAGCAGCAGCGCGAGCAGGAACCGCGGCGAGTCGCCGGCGGCTCCGAGCCCGCCGATCCAGGCGGCGAGGTCCGCGCCGAGCCCGTGCCGCTCGAACGCGTAGCCGAGCGAGAGCATGCCGCCGATCAGGATCAGCACCGACCAGTCGATCTGGTGGCGCAGGTCCTCGGCGTTGACCGTCCGCGTCAGGACCAACAGGACCGCGCCGAGCGTCGCCGCCACGGGCAGCTCCATCCACTTCATCGCGGCGGCGACCAGCACGAGCGCGAGCACGACGACCGTCGTCACCGCGCCGCGCCCGATCGGCTCGCTCGCGACCTCGCCGAGGATCAGCAGCTCGCGGTTGCGCCGGATGCGCGCGATGTCGGGCTCGTGACCCTGCACGAGGAGCGCGTCGCCCAGCTCGAGCCGCGCCGTCGAGATGCTGCGCGGCTGGACGTCGCCGTGCTTCGACAGGCCGAGCACGTTGAGGCCGCTGCGCGCGCGGAACTCCGACTCGGCGAGCGAGCGGCCGATCAGCGACGAGCCCGCCGGCACGACCGCCTCGACGAGCTGGACGTCGGACGCGGTCAGGCGCATGTCGCCGACGTCGACGTGCTTGCGCTCGCTCAGCCCGAGTTGTTGGCGCACGCGCACGATCGCCTCGGGCTCGCCCTGCAGGATCAGCGTGTCGTCGCCGCGGATGCGGTTGTACGGTCCGGGAGCGGCGATCGAGTCGTCGCCGGAGCGCGCGATCCCGAGCACGCTGATGCCGTTCTGCTCGAACAGCTCGACCTCGGCGACCGTCCGGTTGATCAGCGTGCTGTTCGGCTCGACGAGCACCTCGGACACGAAGCGCGGGACCTGGTAGTGCTCGGTCAGGCTCTCGCCGACGCGCTTGGTCGGCAGGAGGCGCCGCAGCGGGCTGAGGAAGTACGCGCAGCCGACGACGAGGAAGACGCTGCAGAAGAGCGTGAACTCGAACAGCTCGAACGGTACGCCCTCGTTCTTGCGGATCGCCTCGTTGATGGCGATGTTCGTCGAGGTCCCGATCACGGTCAGCATCCCGCCGAGCAGGCTGCCGAACGACAGGGGCATCAGGAGCCGCGACACGGGGACCCGGCACTGCCGGCTGACCGCTCCCAGGACCGGGATCAGGGCGGCGACGACCCCGGTGTTGCTCAGGATCGAGGACAGGATCCCGGCGACGAGCGTCACGCGCAGGGCCAGCCAGGCCTCGCCGCCCCCGTCGCGCACGAGCAGCCGCTGTCCTATACGCTCGGCGACCCCGCAGCGCGTCATCGCATGCCCGAAGACGTACATCGACGCGATCAGGACGATCGCCGGCGACGAGAAGCCCGCGAAGGCCTCCTCGACCGTCAGACAGCCGGTCGCGGCGAGCACCAGCACGACCAGCACCGCCACGAGGTCGTAGCGGAGCGCGTCCGTCACGAATAGGAGCAGGCTGGCGACCAGCGTGGCGAGCACGATGGCGCGGTGCTCGAGCACGAGCATGAGCATGGCTTCGGCCGGGCCGCGGCGGCAGGATGCCGATGGGGCGCTTCAGCCGCAAGCCGAGGGGGGCTAAACTCGGGATCGGAACCCGCCGTCGCCGGCCGATCGTCGTGCGCACGGGGGCTCGTCATGGAGGCGTGGGCCACCGGTCCGCGCGCGACGCGTGAGCTCTTCTCTACCGGACAACCAGCACTTCGCGGAGCGCCTGGGCGAGTGGGTCCAGACGGGCGGACCCGACCACGACGTCGTGGTCTCGTGCCGCACGCGCCTGGCGCGCAACCTCGACGGCTACCCCTTCGTCTCCAAGCTGACCTCCGACCGCGCGTCGGAGCTCGCGGAGCGAGTCCACGCGCTCCTGCGCGAGCATTGCCTGGACGGCGGGACGGTCTGGGTCTCGATCGCCGAGGCGCCGGTCGTGCTGCGCCTGCTGCTGCGCGAGCGCCACCTGGCGAGCCGCGACCTCGCGCCGAGCGACGGCCGCCGCGAGGTCGAGCCGGGGCGCGCCGTCGCGTTCGGCCGCTCCGAGACCGTCTCGGTCATGGTCAACGAGGAGGACCACCTGCGCCTGCAGGGGCTCTCGTCCGGCTTCGATCTCGACGGCGCGTGGCGCCGCGTGCGCGACCTCGACCTCGAGCTCGAGGGCTCGGTGCAGTACGCGCACTCCGAGCGGCTCGGCTACCTGACCGGCTGCCCGACGAACGTCGGCACGGGGCTGCGCGCGAGCGTGATGCTGCACCTGCCCGCGCTCGGGATGGTCAAGCGCGAGCTCGAGAAGGTCTTCAACGCCGCGCAGCGCACCGGGCTCGCTGTGCGCGGCATGTATGGCGAGGGGAGCAAGGCGGCCGGCGACTTCTATCAGATCAGCAACCAGGTCACGCTCGGCCGCACCGAGCAGCAGCTCATCGACGACTTGAAGGCGCTCGTGCCGAGCATCGTCGACTACGAGCGGCGCGTGCGGCGCGTGCTGTTCGACGACCAGCGCAGCTCGCTCGAGGACCGCATCAGCCGCTCGTGCGGCATGCTGCGCACCGCGCGCGCGTTGACGACCGAGGTCGCGCTCCAGCACCTCTCCAACTTGCGCCTGGGCGTGTGCCTGGGGCTGCAGAACGCCGTCCAACTGGCGGACCTCGGCGTCTACGCGATCCAGATCCAGAAGGGCCACATCCAGGCCCTCTCGCGCACGAGCCCGTCCGCGGAGCTGCTGCCGGTCGACGAGCGCGACCGTCTGCGCGCGACGTTCCTGCGCCAGCACTTCGCACAGGCGAAGTAGCGTTCAGCGCGGCGGCGGCGCCGGCCGATGGAAGGGGGATGTCCCGGGCCCGAGGACTCGCTCCGTTCGCCGCGCTCGCGCTCGCCGCGCTCGCCGCGCCCGCCGCGCCCGTGACGCCGGCTGCGCCGGCTGTGCCGGCTGCGCTCGCCGGCGACCCCGACGAGCGGCCCGCCGCGCGCGTCGCGGTCGACTCCGGCCGCGCGACGTTGTACGAGGGCGAGGCGCAGCGCGCGCTCGTGCCGAGCGAGCGTCCGCACCGAGTCGCCGGGGCCGGACGCCTCGTGCTCGGACCGGGCGCCCGCGCGGAGCTCTCCTGGCCGCGGCGCGCGAGCCTGCGTCTCGCCGGACCGGTCGAGATCGCGTGGGGCGCGGACGGCGCGGACGCGCTCGAGGCGCGCGTCGACGCGGGCGGGACCGTCCAATGGGAAGTGCGCGCTGGCCGCGCGCGGATGGAGCTCGCCGACTTCGCGCTCGACGCGGGCGTCGGCGTCGTCGCCCTGCGCGGCAAGCCCGGCGGAGCGGTCGACGCGGTGCACCACGGCGGCGAGGCGGTGCGCATCCGATCGCTCGTCGCACGCCCGCCCGCGACGTGGCCCGCGCGCCTGCGCGCCGGCGGGCGCGTGCGACTCGAGCCGGTGCGCGAGGACCGCGCGACTCCGGCGCGCTGAGCGGCTCCTACGCCTGCTCGGCGTCGTTGCCCTGGATGTACTGGGTCAGGGCCTCGAGCTCGCCCTCGGCGAGCCGCAGGTGCGCGTAGAGCAGGTCGCGGAAGCTCAGCATCCCGAGCACGCGGCCGTCCTCGACGATGGGCAGGTGGCGGATGTGCCGCGTGCGCATCTCGCTCGCCACCCGGTCGATGCGCTGATCGGGCGTCGCGACGTAGAGGTCGGACGTCATGTGGTCGCGCACGAGTGCGGCCTGGGGCGCGAGGCCCTGGACGACGACGCGCGTCATCAGGTCGCGCTCGGTGAACATGCCGGTCGGGCGGCCGGCCGGGTCGACGACGAGCACGGCGCCGACGTGGCGCTCGGCCATCAGGCGCGCCGCTTGGAGCGCGTCGGCGTCCTGATCGACGGTGACGACGGGCTTGCCGGTCAGGATCTCGCGCAGCACTCTCACGCCGTGAGTGTAGCGCGGATCGGCGTCAGAGCGCGAGCGCGCCCTCGGCGTCGAGCACGTGCCCGATCGCCGAGGCGAGGTCGGGGGCGACGAGGTCGGGGTCGACGTCGTAGGTGCCGTCGCCGAGGCCGAGGCCCGTGCGGACCGCGGCGAGTCGCAGGCCGGCGCGCCAGCCGGCGACGAGCTCCAGCGAGCTGTCGCCGATCACCCAGCTCTTGCCGAGCTCGATGCCGTCGAGGTGGGCCGCCTGGTAGAAGATCCCGGTGTTGGGCAGCATGAACACGGAGTCCGCGCGGCGGCCCTCGACGCCTTCGGGATGGTCGACGCAGGCGTAGAAGCGGCGCGGCGGGACGCCCTGGCCGCGCAGGTGCCCGTCCACGCCGTCGCGCACGCGCTCCCACGTCCCGAGGGTGATGCGCCCGCGGGCGACGGCGTCCTCGTTCCCGATCAGGTAGACGTACCAGCCTGCCCGGTGCGCGCGGAAGAGCGCGTCGGTCGCGCCCGCGAGGAACTGGACGTCCTCGAAGCGCGCGCAGTAGCCGCGCTCGGGCAGCTCGAGCAGCGTGCCCCAGCGGTCGACGAACAGGCCGCGCGGGCGCTGGCGAAACCCGGGGAGCGGCCCGGCGGGGAAGGACTGGTGGCGAGACATGCGGCACTCTTCGATTGGCTCGGCCGTTCGGCCGAGGAGCGGATCGACTGGCTCGGCCGTGCGGCCGAGGCGCGGAACGGCGCGGACGCCTCCCTTCTCGGATTTCCCCGGCCGCACTTGAGGACTATGATCCGCGTTCGATCGGCATCCGCTGGATCCGCCGGACATCGAGAAAGGCTTTCGAAGAAAATCGCGCCACCGCGCGCTCCTTTCCGCCCACGCCGCCGCCGCGAAGCCGCCGCATCGAAGCACCCGCCGTGCGCGTCGCACTCCTCGTCGATCCTCTGACGCTGCGGACCAAGGGCGGCTCGCACGCGCCGCAGTTGGCGCAGGAGTTGCTCGGCCGCGGCCACGTCGTGCGCGGTTTCGGTGCGCCGCCCGGCACCATCCCGCACTCGCGCGAAGCGGTCGGCGAGGCCGACGGCGAAGCCCGCGTGAGCGCGCGCCTGGCGGGCTTCCGCGCCGACGTGCTCGTCTCGTACGACGCGCTCTCGCCCGCCGCGTGGCTCGGCGCGCGCACCGCGCGCAAGCAGCGCAGCGCGCTCGTGCTCGTCGAGGGAGCGGTGCCCGCATCCGCCGTCCCGTGGCCGCAGCGCGTGCTCCAGTCGATCGGCGAAGCGTTCTGGGGCCGCTACGTGCGCGAGACGGCGCGGCGCGTCGTCGCGCTCGACCCCGTCGCGCGCGACAAGGCGTTGCGGGAGGGCTTCTCGTCGCAACGCGTGTCGATCCTGCCCGAGGGTGTCGACACGACGACGTTCCGACCCGGCCTGACGTCGAGCCTCGCCGCGAGCCGCCGCATCCGCGGGCGCATCCTCCTGTACGCGGGCCCGCTCGAGCTGCGGCGCGGCGTCGAGACGCTGCTGCTCGCGTTCGGGCGCACGGTCGGCCAGCGCGAGGACTGGACGCTCGTGCTCGCCGGCGACGGGAGCGCGGGGCCGCGGCTACGGGCGGTCGCGGACCGCATCGGGATCGGCGCGCGCGTGCACTACATGCCGCGCCCGCGGGTCGAGGAGCTGCCCGGCCTGATGGGGGCGAGCACGCTGTTCGCGATCCCCGCGCTCGACGACGCGCCGCGCGGCCGCCAGGTGGTGCGCGCGATGGCGTGCGGCCTGCCCGTGCTCGCCTCGGACCTGCCGCGCCTGCGCTACTTCGTCGACGACGGCCTCACCGGCCTCGTCGCGCCGCCCGGCGACCTCGCCGCGTGGACCGCGCTGCTCAGCCGCGCCGCGACGGCTCCCGAGGCGCGCCGGCGCTGGGGCGAGCGCGCGCGCTCGGTCGCGGTCGAGCGCTTCGCTTGGCCGGGCATCGCCACGGCGTTCGAGGCGATGCTGACCGACGTGGCCGCCGAGCGCGCGCCCGGCGCCGCGCCGGCGAAGGCGTGAGCGGCGAAGGCGTGACCGGCGGGCTGCGTCAGTCCGTCGTCGCCTTGCGCAGCTCGTCCTTGAGGAACGCCAGGTCCTCGGAGTACTGCTGCACGGCGCTGCGCGTCTCGTCGTCGATCTCGGTGAAGCTCGCGCCGATCTTGACGCCCTCGGAGCGCTCCTCGACCTCGTCGATCGTGACGACGGCCTCGCAGTGGCCCTTCTGGAGCAGCGGCAGGCGGAACTTGACCTTGAGCTCCGTGCCGATCGAGAGCATCTGCGCCATCTCGAACGGGCTCAGCTCGGTGTTGCCGCCGGCCCACGTGAAGCGCACGCCGTCGGCGTCGAGACCGGCCATGCGGCCGATGCCGCGCCACGAGCCGCCGAACGTGTGACCGTGGACGGGGTTGGCCTTCGCGCTGCGCTTGTCGGCGGGCACGAAGTGCTCGACCAGCTTCTTGTCGACGGGGGAGAACAGGATCGCGGTCTCGTCCTCCTCCCAGTCCGCCGTCGCCTGCTGCTCGCGAGCCACCCTCTCGGCGACGACCGCTTCGCCGGCCGCTTCGTCGGTGTCGTAGATCGGCACGACCCGGTCGAGCCCGACCTTCTCGATGATGTCGCGGCAGAACGACGACGGCCGCGAGATGACGAGCTTGCCGCCCTTGGCGTTGAGCGCCTTCGACGCCTTGATGATCGCACCGAGCGCCGTCGAGTTGATGAACTTCACCAGCCGCAGGTTGAGCACGACGTGGACGACGCCGGCGGCGACGAGCCCGTCGATCTCCTTCTGCAGGTGCGGGCAGTAGAAAGTGTCGAACTCTCCCCGCAGGTGCAGGATGCTGAAGCTGTCGCGAGGCTCGACGGTGATGTGCATTCCGGGCTCCGCAGGGCGTGGACGAGCAGAAGTAGCGGCCCGATTGTGCGGCGGCGGAGAAGGACGGCAAGGATTTTCTCGGTTGCCATCGGGGCCTCCAGCGGCCCTGGATAGACTTCGCTCCATGTTCTTCAGGCGCAAGAAGAGCGCCCCTCCGAACGCTCCCCGTTCCGCCTCCGCGGGCTCTTCCGACGCCCTCGAGCCGGCGCGTGCCGGCGCCCCCGGAAGGCTCGCCGCCGACCCGTCGGGCAAGCTTCGCGGCGGTGCGCTCGGCGCCGAATCGGACGACGCCGTCGCAGGTCCCGCGTCGACCCAGTTCCTCACCGGCGACAGCAGCGCGGACCGCCGCACCGTGCAGGTCCTGCTCGAGGCGATCGCCGCCGTGTCCGACGGCTCGCGCGACCTCGAAGCGCTGCTCGTCGACATCGTCGACCGCTCGATCGAGGTGACGAAGGCCGAGCGCGGCCTCCTGCTGCTGCGCGGCGCCGACGACGAAGGCGGGCTCGACGTGCGCGTCGCGCGCTCGCGCGGCGGGAAGCCGCTGGAGGGCGACAAGCGCTTCTCGACGACGATCGCGGGCAAGGTGCTCGACGAGGCGCAGGCCGTGCGCGCGACGGTGCAGTCCGAGTCCGAGGCGCTCGACCTCGGGCGTTCGGTCTACGACCTCAAGCTGCGCGCGGTGATGGCCGTGCCGCTCTCGGTGCCCGGCGCGCCCGCCGTCGGACGCCAGGCTTCGGGTGTCCTGTACGTCGATTCCCGCGCCGCGACGCGCCAGTTCTCCCAGCGCGACCTCTCGCTCTTCGCCGCGCTCGGCCAGCACATCTCGATCGCGCTCGAGAACGCGCGGCTGCACCTCGACTCGCTCGAGAAGGTGCGCCTCGAGCAGTCGCTCGAGCTCGCGAGCGTGATCCAGCACGACCTCATGCCCGACGTGCCGACCGTCGCGGGCTACGACCTGCACGGCTGGTACCGGCCGGCCGAGCGCACGGGCGGCGACTTCTACGACTTCTCGAAGGCGCGCGACGGCCGCCTCGCGATCGCCGTCGGCGACGTCACCGGCCACGGCATCGGGCCCGCCCTGATCACCGCGTCCGCGCAGGCCTCGATGCGCTCGTACCTGCGCTTCCTGTCCAAGCCGGGCGAGATCATGACGATGCTGAACCAGGATCTGTGCGAGCGGATCCAGGACGGCCGTTTCGTCACGATGTGGCTCGGCCTGCTCGCGCCCGAGGGGACGCTCGAGCAGCTCAACGCCGGCCACGCGCAGGTCCTGCTGTGGCGCAAGGCCGAGGGCGCGGTGCACACGTTCACGAAGAACGGTCCCGCGCTCGGCATGATCGACGACGAGACGTACGAGGGCTCCGAGCCGATCCAGCTCGAGCAGGGCGACGTGCTCGTCGTCTACACCGACGGCCTCACCGAGGCGCGCAGCCCGAGCAACCCCGAGTCGTTCCTCGGGGAGCAGGGCCTCTCCGAAGCGCTCGCCGCGGCCGCGGCGGACGGGCTGTCGGCGGGCGAGATCACCGAGCGCCTCGTGCAGCTCGTGCTCGAGCTCTGCGAAGAGGTGCGCGAGGACGACATGACGCTCGTCATCGTCCGCCGGACGTGAGCGTGCGCGGCTCCGACCTGCTCGTCCGCGACGCGCGCAGCTATCCGCCCGGCCCGCGCGCGACGCGCCGCGACGTGCTCGTGCGCCAGGGAGCGATCGAGCGCGTCGCCGCGTCGATCGAGCCGCCACCGGGCGTGCCGGTGCTCGACGCGCGCGGCCTGACGCTGATCCCCGGGCTCGTCGACGTGCACGTGCACTTCCGCGACCCGGGCCTCGCGCACAAGGAGGGCTGGGAGAGCGGCTCGGCCAGCGCGCTGCACGGCGGCGTCACCGCGCTCGTCGAGGTGCAGAACAACCCGCCGCTGTCCGTGTCGCGCGAAGCGCTCGAGGCGCGCATCGAGCACGTGCGCGCGCGCTCGCGCGTCGACTTCGGCTGCCTCGCGAACCTGCTCCCCGACTCGCTGCCCGAGCTCGCGGCGATGGCGCCGCTCACGCCCGCGTTCAAGCTCTTCCTCGGCGGCTCGACCGGCCTCGGCGGCCAGATCGACCGCGACGTGATGCGCGCGCTCTTCGCCGCGGCGGCCGCCGCCGGGCGCATGATCGTCGCGCACTGCGAGGACGAGGAGCTGCTGCGCGCCGGCCGCCGCGCGCACCCCGACGCGACGGCGAACGAGCACCATCTCGTCCGCTCCACCGAAGCCGAGGTGCGCTCGATCGAGACCGCGATCGCGCTCGCCGAGGAAACCGGCGCCGCGCTGCACGTCTTCCACGTCAGCACGGCCAGCGGCGTCGAGCGCATCCGCGCGGCGCGCGCGCGCGGCCTCGCGATCGGCGCGAGCACCGCGCCGCACTACGTGCTGCTCTCGTGCGAGGACGCGCCGCGGCTCGGCAACCTGCTCAAGGTCAACCCGTCGATCAAGACGCCCGCCGACGCGCGCGCGATCCTCGCGGGCCTCGCCGACGGCACGGTCGAGGCGATCGGCACCGACCACGCGCCGCATCCCCTCGACGAGAAGACGCGGCCCTACGCGAAGGCGCCGTCGGGCATGCCCTCCGTCGACCTGCTCTGGCCGCTGACGTGGGAGCTCGTGCGCCGCGGGCTGCTCGATGCCGAGGTCGCGCTCGACGTCGTGACGCTGCGCGCGGCGCGCTCGCTGGCCCTCTCGAGCAA
This sequence comes from uncultured Planctomycetaceae bacterium, assembly GCA_964528575.1. Taxonomy (GTDB): domain Bacteria; phylum Planctomycetota; class UBA1135; order UBA1135; genus CAZGTQ01. The sequence continues at coordinate 25,795 of CAZGTQ010000163.1, forward strand.
GGGCGCGCTCGAGCCGGGCTTCGACGGCGACCTCGTGCTCTTCGACCCCGCCGTCGAGCGCGCGGTCGTCGGCGCCCGGCTGCCGTCGCGCTCGAAGTGGTCGGCGTACGAGGAGCTGCGCTTGGCGGGTTTTCCCGACACAGTCGTCCGCCGCGGCGAGGTCGCGTGGCGGGACGGCGCTCCCACGGGCGCCGCCGGCGGGCGCCCGCTCGAGCTCGTCGAACCGAAGCCGGCGCCCGCGCGTTGAGCCCGGCGATGGCCGCGCGCTCCTCTCCGATCGAGCTCCCTTCGCCCGGCGTTCGCTTCGCGCCCGACTTCGTCGAGCGGCTGCAGCACCTCGTCGTGCGCGTCACCGGCGCGCGCGAGCGGCGCGAGGGGAGCGGGCGCCAGGCGCTCGCGGGCGGCGGCGAGGAGTTCGTCGGCTTCCGCCCGTACCGCGCCGGCGAGGACCTGCGCGGGCTCGACTGGAACCTGTACGCGCGGCTCGACCGGCCGTTCGTGCGCGTCGGCCGGCGCGAGGCGGCGGAGCGCTGGACGGTCTTGCTCGACGCGAGCGCGTCGATGGGCGTCGGCGTCCCCGGCAAGCTCCAGGCGGCGGCGGAGATCGTCACGGGCCTCGCCGTCGCGGGCCTGCAGCACGGCGCCGCCGTGCGCGTCGTGCCCTCGACGCCCGGCGCGCCGCCGCTCGCTCTGCGCAAGCGCGCCGAGCTGCGCGCGTTCCTCGCCCAGCTCGAAACGCTGCGCGCGCGCGGCGCGGACGGCCTCGCCGCGGTCGCCACGCCCGCGCGCGCGCGACGCGGGCCGCGTCTTCCTCGTCGGCGACCTGCTCGACCTCGAGCCGGCCGCGCTCCTGCGCCTGGGCCGGCGCGGCCGCGAGCTGTTCGCGGTGCAAGTGCTCGCGCGCGAGGAGATCGCGCCGCAGCTCGGCGACGCGGTCGAATGGGTCGACGCGGAGAGCGGCGCGCGCGTCGCGCTCGACATCGCGCCGGCCGCGCGCGCGGGCTACGAGCGCGAGCTCGAGCGCCTGCAGGAGAGCTGGCGCACGACGTGCGCGCGCCACCGCGCGACGTTCGTCTCGTGCGCGAGCGACGACCCGTTCGAGGACGCGGTGCTGGAGCTGCTCGCGCCGTGAACGCGCTCGAGTGGACGCGCCCCGCCGGCTTCGCCGCGCTCGCGCTGCCCGTGCTGCTCGTCCTCGTCTCGCGCCTGCGCGCGCGTCCGCTCGCGCGTCCGACTGGCACGCTCGCCCTGTGGCAGCGCGTCGCGAGCGAGCCCGCGCGCGCCGGCCGCCGCAGCCGGCCGCGCGTGTCGCTCGCGACGTGGTGCGCCGTCGTCGCGCTCGTCTGCGGCGCGCTCGCGCTCGCCGGACCGCGCGTCCCGGCCGGCGCGCTGCGCCGCACGTTCCGCGTCGTCGTCGACCGCAGCCCGGGGATGTTCCTGCCGCACGGCGCCGAGCCGGGCACGCGGCTCGACGTCGCGCTCGCCCGCGCGCGCGCCTGGCTCGCGAGCGAGCTCGCGCCCGCCGATCGCGTCACGTGGACGACGCCGGGGCACGCGGAGCACGCGACGGATCGCGCGGGCGCGCCGCCCGACGCCTGGCTCGCCGCGCCGCGCTGGCACGCGCCGCGGCCGCGCTTCGCCGCGCACGACGTCGCGGGCGCGCTGTGGATCACGGACCGCGCGCCCGCTGCACTTCCGCAGCGCGCCGGCTTCGTCGCGAGCGGTGGGAGCTCGGCGCCGGGCGCCGTGGGCGTCGTGGACGGTCGCCTCGCCCTGTGGAGCGGCGCGCCGAGCGCGAGCGCGCTCGACGTCGGCTCGCCGGCGCCCGAGCGCGCGCTCTCCGTCGACGCCGCGGTGCCCGCGCCGATCGCCGAGCTCGCGCGGCTGTGGGCGGACGAGTCGGGCTGGCGCGTCGCGGCCGGCGCGGCGAGCGCGGACCTCGCGCTCGGCGCGCAGGTCGGCGCGGAGCTCGTCGAGCTGGCCGCGGGCCGCGACGGCTGGAGCGCGCGCGGGCCCGCGGTCGCGTCGGGCGCGCGCTTCGAGCCCGACGCGCGGCCGAGCGACGTCTGGCTGCGCGCGGCGGGCGGCACGGCGCTCGTCGCGTCGCGTCCCGGCGAGGTGCGCGTCGGGTGGCGCGCGCTCGACGAGCCCGAGGGCGATCCCGCGGCGTTCGCGGTGAGCTGGGCGGCGTTGTTCGAGCGCGCCGCGCTGCCGCCGGCCGGCGTCGTGCCGTTCGAGCACCGTTTGGCGGCGGGGGAGCCGCGCCGGCACCTGGGGGCGCCGCCGCCCGCGCGCGCCGGCGCGGGAGCGCGCGACGCGCCCCTCGCGCTCGACGCGTGGCTCGCGGGTGCGGCAGCGCTCGCGCTCGTGCTCGCCGCCGCGCTCGCCGCGCGCGAGCGGTAGGCTGGGCAGCATGTCGAAGCGCGTCCTCGTCGCGGCCGTGCTCGCGCTCGCCGCGGCCGTCGGGCTGTGGTGGTGGGGCCGCGGCCTCGCGGCGCCGACGGGCGAGTCCGAGCTGCGGCCGGCGCAGGCGGCGGTCACCGCCGAGCGCTCC
>CAZGTQ010000164.1:0-8288 GCA_964528575.1 uncultured Planctomycetaceae bacterium
GACTTGCGCGGCGTCCGGCGCGCTCGCCGGCGCGGGCTGCGCACGCTCGAGGGCGCTCGCGGGCGCGGACGCGAGCGACGCGGACGGGCGCTCCGCGCTCGCCGCGCGCGCGGGCGCCTCGGCGGCGCTCGTCTCGCCGGCGCGCGCGAGCTCGAGCTCGCCCGCGCGCTCGCGCCGGTCGGTCGGCGTCGCCGCGTCGCTCGGCGCGAGGCGCACGGTGAACAGACGGTCGCCCTCGTGCAGCGCGACGGGCTCCGGCTGCGGGCGCACGTCGCGCAGGAGCCACATCAGGAGCAGGTGCGCGAGCAACGAGACGAGGAAGCAGCGGTAGATGACCTCGAGCCGCTCCCAGCGCTTCGCGAGCCACGCGAGCAGCGCGAGCACGAGCAGCGCGGCGACCGCGAGCAGCTCGAGCAGCCCGATCGGCCGGCCGGGTCGCGCGAACAGCTCGATCGAGCGCGCGCGGTAGAGATCGGAGCCGCCCGCGGCGTCCTCGACCGCGAAGAGGAGCCGGAAGCCGTCGGGCGAGGGAGCGGGCCCGCGCTCCGCCGCCGCGGTGTTCACGCCGGCGAGCGGCTCGGCCGGCAACCACTCGCCGCGGTCCTGGACGCTGCGGTAGAGGTCGAAATCGCCGCCGCGATCCGACGCGAACAGCAGCGTGCGCCCGTCGGCGGTGAACGCCGGCTCGCGCTCGTCGAAGCGCGTGTTGAGCGGCCCGAGCGGGACGACGCGCCACGCTCCGTCCGCCGCGCCGGCCTGGGGCGCCGCGAGGAACAGGTCGTAGCCGCGGCGGCCGCCGCCCGCGGCGCGGTTCGACGCGAACGCGAGCGCCTCGCCGCCGGCGAGCGGCGCGGGCTCCGTGTCGTCGACGCGCGTGTTGACGCCGCCGCCGAGCGCCTCGGGCGCGCCGAACGTCCCCGCGGAGTACGGCGCGCGCCAGATGTCGAGCCCGCCGGCCGTCCCGGGACGGTTCGTCGCGAAGTACAGCGCGTCGCTCCCGAACGCCGGCGCGACCTCGTCCGCGTCGGTGTTGAGCGCTGCGAGCGGCTCCGCGTCCCGCGGCTCGCCGTCCTCGAGCCGCGCGATCCACAAGTCGGCGTTGAAGCCCGGCCGGCCGACCTCGAACACCATCCAGCCGCCGTCGGGCGCGATCGCCGGCCGGGCCTCGCGCGCGCTCGTGTTGATCTCGGGGGGCAGCGCGCGCGGCTCGTCCCACAGCGCGAACCGCACGCGCTCCTGCTCGAGCGTCTCGTAGCGCCGGTCGCCGTCGGTGAACGTCACCTCGTGCCCGAGGTAGGGGCGGTAGCGCAGCCACGCGAGCGCGAAGCCCGCCCCGAGCAGCGCGAGCGCGATGACGGCGTTCTTGCCCCAGCTCGACACGGCGGCACGGTGCGACATGGCGGCGCGGCGCTCAGCTCCCCTCGAGCGTGCCGACCGCGAGGCTGACGAAGCCGGCGACGCCGCACGCATCCATCACGCCGACGATGTGCTGGTGGTGCGCCTCGCGGTCGCCACGGATCGTCACGGGCGTCTCGGGATCGATGCGCGCGAGGCGCTTCAGCTCGGCGACGAATGCGCCCCGTTCCCACGTCTCGCCGCGCAAGACGATCGCGCCGTCGCGACGCACGTTGATCACGATCTCGTCGAGCTGCTGCTCGGCCGCGCTGCCCGACTCGGACTCGGGGAGCTCGAGGTCGATCTCGCGCTCGGGGTCGAGGAACGTCGTCGCGACCATGAAGAAGATCAGCAGCAGGAAGACGACGTCGATCATCGGCGTCAGGTTGAGCACGAGCTCGTCCGCGCCGTCGTCCTGGGGAATGTTCACGCCGCGCGCCCTCCGGCCCGCGCTCCGTCGATCACGTCCGAGAGCTCGACGTACACGTCCTCTGCGAGCTGCACGAACCGGTCGATGCGGCTCTTGAACCAGTAGTACGCCGCCTGCGTCGGAATCGCGACGGCGAGGCCCGCGGCGGTCGTGATCAGCGCCTGCGAGATGCCCGACGCGAGCAGCTCGGGCTTGCCGAGCCCGTCCTGCAGCGCGATGCTCGAGAACGCCTCGATCATGCCCCACACGGTGCCGAGCAGGCCGAGCAGGGGAGCGATCATCGCGACGACGACGAGCGGGCGCAGGTTCGAGTTCAAGCGCTTCACCTCGCGGCCGCCGGCGTCCTCGACCGCCTTTTCGATCTCGAGCACCGGCCGGTCGACGCGCGCGAGCCCCGCGCCGATGACGCGCGCGAGCGCCGCGCTGCGGCCGCGGCACAGCTCGAGCGCGCCGTCCGGCCCGCCCTCGCGCGCGGCCGCGACGATCGAGCGGCCGAGGCGTCCGGTGCCGAGCGAGCCGGAGCGCATCCGCAGGGAGCGCTCGACGACGTACGCGAGCGAGACGATCGAGCACAGCCCGATGGGGACCATGAGCGGGCCGCCGTCGACGAGCATGTCGAGCAGCGACTGGAGCGTGGTGCCCGCATCGGGAGGCGCGGCGGACGCATTGGGTTCGATCGGGTTCGATGCGATCATCGTCGGTTCGGCGCGGCGGGCCGCGTCCGCTCGTTCGTGTCCTGCGAATGGCTTGTGAAAGAACGCCGGCGCCGCGTCACGGCAGGTCGCTTCCCCAATGCGAGCCGTCCATCCAACCGGCTCACAGCGATTCCATCTCGCGCAACCTGTCGCGGGCGGCGCCGGCGAGCTCCGATTCGGGATACTTCGCCAAGATTTCCCGGTACTGGTCGGCGGCTTTCTGCGGGTCGCCGAGCGTTTCGAGACAACGGCCGGCGAGCCAGTGGGCTTCGGACACCTCGGCCGCGTGCGCGTAGAGCAACGCCACCTTCAAGAACTCGGACAGCGCATCCTCGGTGCGGCCCGCCGCGACGTGCAGGCGGCCGATCTCGAGGCGCGCGCGCGCAGCGAGCACGCCCTTGTCGCGCGCGACGACGCGGTCGAACGCCTGGCGCGCGGCGCGCGCGTTGCCCTGGTTCGCGAGCGCGCGCCCGCGCCACAGGTCGGCTTCCACACCGTTCTCGAACGTCGGATGAGCGCGCGCGAGCTCGGCGAGCGCCGCTTCGCTCTCCTTCCAGCGCGCGAGCTGCCCGAGCGCGAGCCCGAGCCGGAAGAGCGCCTTCGGCATCACTTCGTGGTCGGGCGCTTCGTCGCGCAGGCGCGCGAGCGGCTCGACCGCTTCGGCCCAGCGGCCCTGGCGGAAGCGCGCCTCGCCGAGCAGGAACAGCCCTTCGCCGAACACGTCGCTGTCCGCGTGGGCCTCGACGAGCCGCGCGAACGTCGCCTCGGCCGCGGCCGCGTCGCCCGCGCGCAGTTGCGCGAAACCCTGCTTGTACAGCGCGTCGTCTGCGACCGCGCTCTCCTTGGCCGCGGCGGCCGCCGCGTAGCACTGCACCGCGCGCGCGTCGTCGCCGCGCTCGTAGAACGCCTCGCCGACGAAGACCGCCGCCTCGGCGACGCGCGCGTCGTCGGGCGCCGCGGCGCGCGCTTGCGCGAGTCGCTGCGCCGCCTCCTCGAGCGCGTCGCGCTCGAGCGCGGTCCACGTCCGCTCGACGAGCACGCCGAGCGCGACCGCGCCGTCGCGCGCGCGCTCCTCGAGCTCGGCGAGCAGCGCGTCGGCGTCCGCCGCGCGGTCCGCCTCGCGCAGTCCGGCCGCGACCACGCGAACCGCCTCGAACAGCCGCGCGTCGTCCTCGGTGCGCTGCGCGAGCCGGCGCCACGCCGCGGCCGCCGCGTCGACGTCGCCCGCGGCGCGCGCGGACCAGATCGAGAGCTCGACCGCCGCGGTGGCGAGCTCCGCGTCCTGCGCGTCGCGCTCGACGAGCGCGAGCAGCGCGAGCGCGTCCGCGTGGCGCCCCGCGCCGTAGCGGCACCACGCGAGCCCGTAGCGCGCGGCCGGCGCGAGCGCGCCCTCGGGGAAGCGCTGGAGCTGCTCCTCGTAGCGCCGCGCCGCGACGTCGGTGCGTCCGGCGCGCGCGTGCTTCTCCGCGAGCTCGTACAGCGCCTCCTGGGCGAACGGGCTGTCGGCGTGGCGCGCGAGCAGGCGCTCGAGCCGCTCCGTGCCCTCCTCGAGCCGGCCGAGCAGGAGCAACGCCTCGGGCACGTTCGCATCCTCGGGGTGCAGCTCGAGAAAGCGGCGCCACTCTGCGGCCGCGCCGCCGGCGTCGCCCGCGCCCGAGAGCGCGCGCGCGCGGGCGAAGCGCGCCTCGGCGGCCTCGGGCGCCGCGGGGAAGCGCTCGAGCAGCGTCGCGAACGCCTCGGCCGCGCGCGCGTCGTCGCCCGCGAGCAGCCGGCACCAGCCGATGCGCGCGAGCGCCCGCACGGCGACGTCCTTCTCGCCTGGCGCGTCGCCGGCGCCCGCGAGCGCCGCGGCGAACGCGGCCTCGGCCTCGGCGTGGCGGTCCCGCGCCAGCAGCGCCTCGCCCAGCGCGAGGCGCGTGCGCAGCGCGTAGTCGCTCTCGGGGAAGCGCTCCAGGAGCGCGCGCGCGAGCCGCTCGGCCTCGGTCGCGCGCCCGTCGTTCAGGCTCGCGATCGCGGCGGCGTGCAGCGCGTAGTCCGAGCGCGAGCGCTCGTACTCGGCGGTCGCGTCCGCGTGCCGGCCGAGCTCGAACAAGAGGTCGCCGCGCAGCGTGCGCACGCGCGTCTCGAGCTCTTGCGCCGGCCGCGCCGCGAGCGCGCGCTCGCTCGTCGCGAGCGCGTCCTGGGGCGCGCCGCCCGCCGCTTGCGCGCGCGCGAGCCAGTAGAGCGTCTCCGCGCCCTCGCCCGCATCCTTGGAGCCCAGCGCCGCGGCGGCGCCGCGCGCGTCGCCGCCCTCGAGCAGCGCGATCCCGCGGTGCAGCGCGGCCTCGGCGCGAAACGCGCTCTGGGGGAAGCGCTCGAGCAGCTCGGCGAACGCGCGCGCGGCGCCTGCGTGATCGCCGAGCGCGGCGCGCGCGAAGCCGGCGCCGCGCAGCGCGGCGTCGTGGAACGGGCCGCCGTCGACGGCGTCGTACGCGGCGAGCGCGCGGGCGTGTTGGCCGGCCTCGAGGAGCGCTTCGCCGAGCACGAAGCGGACCTCGCTCGCGAGCTCGTGGCCGGCGTGGCGCGCGAGGAAGCGCTCGGCGCGCTCGGCGGCGCGGTCGTGCTCGCCGCGGCGCAGCGCGCACCACGTGCGGCCGTAGCTCGCGAGCGGCGCGTACTCGCTCGAGGCCTCGGCGTGCTCCTCGACCTGCGCGTACGCCGTTTCGGCCGCCTCGAAGTCGCCGGCGCGGAACGCGGCTTCGCCGGCGAAGAACGTCGCCGGCACGCGCAGGTACGCGGCGCGCGATTCGTTGCCGGTCGCGTTGGCGTGCTCGTCGAGGCAGCGCGCGAACGCCTTGCGCGCCTCGTCGAAGCGCTCCTCGGCGAGCTCGCACTGGCCGAGACGGAAGAGCACCTCGGCGGCGAGCTCGAAGTCGCGCTCGCGCGCGAGGCGCACGAGGTGCGTGCGCGCGTCGGCGGTGCGGCCGAGCTCGAACAGCGCCGTCGCGAGGCGGTAACGCGCGAGCGCGACCTTGGCGTGGCGCGGGTGCTCGGCGAGGAAGCGCTCGCCCTCCTTCACCGCGAGCTCGAACAGGCCCTGCTCGCACAGGCCGACGAGGAAGCGGTACTGCTCGTCGCCTGCGTCGCGCGCGAGGCCGACGGCTACGAACGCAGCGCCGGCCGGCGCGGCGGCGGCGGCGTGGACGGGCGTGGCGGGAGCGCTGGCGACGAGCAGCGTCGCGACGAGCAGCGTCGTGCGGAGCATGGCGCGACCTTCGAGGGGCAGCGGGCGGATGGAGACACGCGCGTCGCGGAGCGCCGCGCGCGAGCAGGTTTCGTCGGTCGTGCGGAGGAAAGAGCGTGGCTCGAGCGGAGCGATCGTACGCGTGGCCGGCGCGGAGCGCGAGCCGCTCGACGTCTGAGCTGCGCTCGAATCGTGTCAGGGATGCGCGCGGCCGACGGTGGGCGAGCGGCCTGCGCGCGTGCCGCGCAGGCCCCTCGCCCGACGCTCGAGGCTCAGCGCGCGCCGCCGCGCCGGATCGAGTGCACCTCGCCGCGCAGCTCGCGAACCGCGCCGCGCAGCGCCTCGATCTCGGCGCGCAGCTCCTCGATCAGCGCGCCGAGCTCGCGCACGGCGTCGTCGCCGGCCGCGCGCTCGCGCGGCGCGCGCAGGCGCAACAGGTTCGGCTCGGCGGGCGCGTCGCCTTGGCGCCAGACGAAGGAGCGGGGCGCGCGGGGCGCGTGCGCCTCGGGCTCCTCGAACAGGTGCCCGGGCGGCACGGGAGCGCGGGGAGCGGGGAAGGCCTCGTGGAGCTGGCCGCCCCCGGAGCTGCCCTGGCCGCGGTGCACGAAGAAGCCGCCTCCGGCGTGCGCGTCCCCGTGCTCGTGCTCGTCTTCGTCCTCGACGGCGTGCCCGTGACGGAGCGGCGCGGGCGCGCGCGGCGCGACGCGCACGCCGCCCGTGCCGCCGATCGAGAAACGACGCGTCCGGACGCGGTCGTCGCCCTCGATCTCCTCGACCTCGTCGTCCTCCTCTTCCTCGGATTGCAGCCCGAACACCCGGACGCGACCGTCGGGGCGCAGCTCGCGAGCTCGGCGCTGGCCGCCGCCGAACGCGCCGTAGATGGACTGGCTGTCGTCGCCGACGCGCAGCCGGTACGCGCCGGACTCCTGCTCGCCGAGCCCCTGGAAGTGCACGTCGACGTCCTCGAGCTCGATCACGTCGGTCTCGAGCTCGGTCTCGGTGCCGTCGCGGCTGCGCAGGATCACGCGCCGGCCGTCGTCGCCGCGGCGCAGCGTGTACCACCGGCCCGTCTCTTCCTCTTGCTCGTCCGTCTCTTCGTCCGCGTCGTGTTCGTGGCCGTGATCGTGTTCGTGTTCGTCCACGCCCGAGGCCTGCCACACGCCGAAGGGCGAGAGCTCCGACCAGTCGCCGTCCTCGAGGTCCCACGCCTCCAGCGTGGTCGTGAAGGCCCCGTCGTCCGCCGGCGTCCACGTCAGCGCGTTCTCCCACGCGCCTTGCGTGTCCACCCGCACGTCGGAGAGCGCGCGCCACTCGCCGCCCGCGCCGATCAGGTCCTCGATGTCGAGCTGGATGTGCTTCGGCCCCTTCTCGAGCCCCTCGATGCGGATGCGGATCACGCCGTCCTCGAGCGGCTCGTCGCTGCGAGCGGGAGCGGAGCGCAGCCCCTCGATGCGTCGCTCGGCGTCGCGCGCGCGCTCGGCGGCGCGGGCGCGCTCGAGCGTTGCCAGCACCTTCTCCTCGGCGGCCAACGCCTCGGCGCGCAGGCGCTCGGGGGCCTGCGCCAACCCGCGCTCGATCGCGCGCAGCGGGTCGCCGTGCACCTCGATCGACCCCGCTTGCACGCGTGCGCCGATCTCGCGCTCGATCGCGCGGAGCACTTCGTTGCGCGCGTCCGAGCCGAGCGCTTCGGCGCGCGCCGCCTCGAGCGCGAGCTCGTACGCGGCGACACCGTCCACCGCGCGCAACTGTTGCGCTTCGAGGTCGCGCTGGAGATGCACGAGGTCCTGCTCGGCCCTGCGCCGAGCGGCGCTCGCGTGCTCGCCGGCCGCGCGCGCCGCGTTGGCCGCCGCCTCCACCTCGAGGCGCGCGAGCTGGCGCTCGAGCGCGTCGACGCCGCCCGAGAGGCGCGCGTTCAGCTCCTCGATGCGCCGGTGCACGCCGGCGTCGGGCGCCGGCGGCGGCGCCGGTTCCTGTGGCGGAGCGGCGGCAGGCGCCTTGGCCGGGGCCGGCGGGGGCGCGGGGGAGGGGACGTCCTGGGGCTCGCTCGTCGCGAAGGGCGCGAGCAGGCCGCCGGCGACGAGCAGACTGGAGACGATGCGGATCATTTCGGTTCGTTCCTGATCTACGGTTGGTCGTGTCCCTCGAGTGCCGCCAGCACGAGAGGCAACAGGGTCTGCAATCGGCTCCGGCGGTCGCGCAGTGCGGCCAGCCGGCGTTCGAGCTCCGCGAGCGGCGCGGCGAAGGCGTGCTCGAGCCGCAGCGCGCGCACGTCCGCGACGAGTTGGTCGACCTCGCTCTCGAGCTGCGCCGCCTGCTCCTCGAGCACGGCGGCGAGGTCGTTGAGCGCGGCCGCGGTCGTCGCCGCCGGCGCGGGAGCCGACGGCGCGGGAGCGGCCGGCGCGAGAGTGGCCGGCACGGGAGTGGCCGGCGCGGAAGCGGCCGGCGTGAGAACGGCCGGCGCGGGAGCGGCCGGCGGCGCGGAAGCGCCCGTCGTCGGCGTCGTCGCGAGCGCGGTCGCGCCGGGCGCCGCGAGCGCGGTCGCGCC
>CAZGTQ010000165.1:0-11290 GCA_964528575.1 uncultured Planctomycetaceae bacterium
GGCGCGGCGGGCACGTCCTGGCTGCGGTCCTCGAACACGCCGGAGCCGACGTTGCGGTACAGGCCGTCCTTGCCCTTGATCGGCAGGAAGGCGTCGAGGTCGCCGTCGCCGTCGACGTCGCCGAGGCGCACTCCGGTCGAGAACGCAGCATCGATCGGCAGGGCACGGTGCAGCTCGCGAAGGAGCGGGTCCTGCGCGAGAGCGAACGTGCCCGCTGCGAGCACGGCACCGAAGGAGAGAGCGGCTCGTTTCACGACGATTCCTCCGAGCTGAACGGAGAGCGGGGGGCCTGGCCAGCCTATCGCCGCCGGGATCATCGCGCGACCCCGTCGTCGCGACGCCGGAGCCGCCGCCGTCGAAGACGCGCTGGTAGGGACGATCGAGCCCATCGCGACGCTGTGTTCCAGAGGGCTCTTGCGACCCGCAAGACGCTTCAACGGTTACCACATCGCGATGACGCAGCGCGGCCGGCTCCTCGCCTCCTGACGGGCTCATTCGGCCCAAGGAGACGAGCGTGGACGACACGAGAGGGCGACCCACCGGGGGGCTCGAGGAGAACCTCGTGCACGTCGAGGTGCTGTGCCGCGACGTGCTGTGGTCGCTCGACGCGACGCACGTCGGCCGCGACCAGGGTCGGGCACGCGATCCAGGTCGAGGTCGTGCGCGAGACGGGACCCGCACGCTGGCGATCTCGATCGGGAGCGCCGCGAGTGCGGACGAGGTGATCGAGCAGCTCACGCGCATCGCGCGCGAGCGCGGAGGGCTGCCGCTGGTGCTCGTGACCCACAGCGGCGGGCCGTACCGCTCGGCGGAGCTCGCGCGGTGGCTCGCGCTGCACGGCGTGCTGCACCTCTTCACGCTCCCGCGCACGTTCACGCTCCCGCGCACGCCGCAGCACAAAGCGTTCGGTGAGCGCGGCTTCGTCGACCTGAAGGCGCAGGCGGTGGTCGCCGCGTCGCGCATCGCGGACCGCGCCGCCGCGCTCGGCGTCCTGCTCGACGCGGCGACCCTTGTGGACTGCAACCGACCCCGCGCGACGCGCGGCTGGCGCACCGCCGTCGACGCCGACGAGACGCTCCTACTGGTCGGTCCACACCACCGGCGAGCGGGTCTACGCGACGGCGCGTTGCCGTGTGGGATGAGCCATGGTGGACTGTCCCGTGCTCGACGCCGCGCGATCCGCGAGGCGATCCTGAGCACGATCGAAGAATGCAACCTCATACGACGACACCGAGGCAGGAAGCGGCCGAGCGCGTCATTCGCGGAAGGTGTTTCGTGAGCGGTACACTGGCGCGTCAAAGGAGATGCGGTCGGCATCGGTACGTTTATGCCGGAATGGAAGCGGCGCCTTCGATCGACTCAATGGCGCTAACTCTAGGTAGGTTCACATGGAGAGTGCCCGCTTTTGCTTCAGCTTTTTTGATGGTTGGGGCGAGGCTTTCGCTAAAGTTGCAGCCAGACACGGGCTGGCGTTTGTTTCGGGCCCCAGAGTGCGGACGGTGCAGTTCTTTACAGATGAAGAGCTCGATCGTATTGAAGCGCGGATCGCCGCGGGCGAGCTGTATCCGTTCCTGCGCGCCGAGGGTTGGCAGACGCTGTCGCGCGTTGAGCGGCAACTGCTTACTCGGCCGCGCGTTCAGGTTTCGGCCGCGTATGAATGCGGGCCGCTAGGTGTAGCGGTCATGCATGTAGAGGGCGGGCAATACCCGTGTATTGTTTATACGCACTGGACGGGTTCGGTGGATCTTCCCGATGCATTTGTGTCTTTGGGCGGGCCCCAAATCGCTGTGGTGCGTGATGAACTGATTCGCACGCTGAATCCACGAGCTTTCAAGGCGGCCGAGGACCTCCGTCGCTGGCGAGAGCAAAATGGGCGGTGAGGAGCCCGTCCTGTCGATGGCCGACGTCCCGTCGTGTCCACAGAGTCCGGCCCGACGCTTTCCTGCACGATTCGGCACGCATTCGCGGTGTAGCTCGGAAGGCGCGGGCGTGGAGGTGCGCGCGCACCCGGCTCTCTCACCGCAACGCTGCCCACTCGATCGGCCCAGCGCGCCCGACTGCAACCGACCCGCGACGCGCGGTTGGCGCACCGCCGTCGACGCGGACGAGACGCTCGCCCACTCGTCTGTCCACATCACCCGCGAGCGCGTCTACGCGACAGCGCGTTGCAGGATGCGGTGAGCCATGGTGGACTGTCCCAACGGGCGTGCTCGACACCGCACGATCCGCGAGGCGATCCTGAGCAAGCTCGAAGAATGCAACCTCATACGACGACACCGAGGGAGGAAGGCGCCGGGCGCGTCATTCGCGGAAGGTGTTTCGTGAGCGGTACAACGTTGAGCCCCTCGGGATACCCATCAGAATTGGCGGCGGATCCGTGTATGATCCTTTCGACCCTTTCCCGGACGATGGATACCCGAGATGATGAGGACGCTTGATGTTGCTGCGCTGGCGACGCTAGTAGTGCTGCATGATCCCTTGGCATGGAAGCCTCTTGCGGGCCAGTCGATTCAGTACGAGTATGAGTCGACACAGGCACTGGACCTGAGGACTACTGCTCGCCGTACCTATCGCGACGGTGGCTTGCTAGAAGAGCACGATGCTGAGCCCGATGTTCATCGCGAGCTTCGTCTGCGGGCGTGCGTCGTCGAGCGCCGAATCGCTGTAGAATCAGGGCGCCCGACGCAAATTGAGCGAGAGTACGAAACCATCGTACGGCAAGACGCCGCCGGCCCGGCGGGGCATGAAGACAGAGTGAGCAGCCGGCACAGCGAGCTAGAGTCCCGAGTAGTCCAGTTCAAGTGGGATGCCGGGCGCGGGGAATACCGGCGAGAACTTGTCTTGCGAAGGGGCGAGGGCGACCCTGAGAAGAAGCTCGTACAGTTGGTCGACCGTTTGCCAGAGGGGGGCGAGTTTGGGTTTCTTTTGCCCTCTGAGCCATGCGACGAGGGAGTCGAATGGTCTGTGGATGTGGCCTGCCTTCAACAGCTTGTGCCGGTAGCTGGCCTTTTTCCAGAGCGCGACCTTCCTTCGGTGAAGAGGCCGAGCGATGAGAAGCCTAGTGTGGCGCTTAATCCCGCGTACGCCGGAGGCTCGATGCCTGTTGCTACGGTGTTGGCAGACCCAACTGGTACGCTTGAGGCAACGTGCCGCGGACTCGAGTCACGCGACGGCGTCGAAGTGGCTGTTATTGAGCTGGCCGGGAACGTAACTGGTCGCATTGATGCGCATCCGGTCTATCGCCATCTGTTCGAGGCGGGGGTACCTCCTTCGCTTCCGTACGAATATTCGCATGTCGTCGAGTGCGATCTCGTCGTCAGTGGAGAGTTGAGATGGGATGTAGCGAGAGGCGGACTACATGGCCTGACGCTGGAGTCAGAACTGACTGTCCGCGAGACGATCCGCGCGGAAGTTACGGTTAGCTCTGACGCCGACGGATCTGCGACAGTGGCGGGCGAATGGGATGTCGTGTGGAAGGGGTCGTTGTCGTCGGCGGTGAGGGCGCGGGGCGCCGACAGGAGGTAGGCCTGCGAGCGCGTGGTGCGCGCGTGCTGTGCAGAATGTGCGGCTGACGCTTTCCGCGTCCTGTCCACAAGCGTTTGCGTCGGGCAAGGCTCGGGGAGGAAGAGATGACGTAGGTCAACGTTGAGCTCGGAGAGCCTGTTTCGGAAACCCGTGGTGTCCACAAACCTCGGCCGACGTTCTCCTGCACGGTTCGCGACCCATTCGCGGCGTTGCGGTACGGCCGTACGGCCCGCCGTTGTCGGTCACGAGCACCAGCGGGAGCCCTCCGCGCTCGTGCGCGATGCGAGTGAGCTGCTCGATCACCTCGTCCGCCGCAGAACGCCTTCGGCGAGCGCGACCTCGTCGATCTGAAGGCGCACGCGGTGGTCGCCGCCTGGAAGCGGATCGCGAGCCGCGCAGCCGCGCTCGGCGTCCTGCTCGACGCGGCGACCCTGATCGACTGCAACCGGCCCCGCGCGACGCGCGGCTGGCGCACCGCCGCCCAGGCCGACGAGACGCTCGCCCACTGGTGGTCGACACCACCCGCGAGCGGGTCCACGCGTTGCAGGATTCCGCGAGCCGTGCTGGACTGCCCGAGCGTGCTCGACACCGCGCGATCCGCGAGGCGATCCCGAGCACGATCGAAGAATGCAACCTCATACGACTACACCGAGGAAGGAAGCCGCCGGGCGCGTCTTCCGCGGAAGGTGTTTCGTGAGCGGTACAGTGCCGCCGACCCGGGGGGCAGAAGGCACCGCCGGTGAATTCCTTGATAAGGCCTCGTGCGGCGGGTGCCCGGGAAGTCATGCAGATTAGGTGTGTCCCGCGGTTGCGCCAGGCGCTGGTGGGGACGATTCGCTCTTGCGCCAGTTGCCTGCGTCCAGTGGGGGCGTTGCTGGGCCTGACGTGCGCGGCTATGTGCGGACACCATGCCTCGAACGTTGCAGGTGAACTGCGCGCGTTACGTCGGTGCGTGGTGGATGGCGACCAATGCGTCGTCTCGGTCTCGGAGTCGTCGATTGACTTGGTCGACCTGAATGGCGATGTCGTGGCGTCGACGAGTGTCGCCGGGGCGGGAGCTCGGGCAATGCCCGTGCTTGTAGAGGGCCGTCTTGCGTTCGCTCTCGGTGAGCCCACGACGGACTCACGAGGTGTCATTTTGCTGCTCGAGCCGGGGAAGCTGGGGTCTGAGCGGGAAGTGTGGCGGCGGAGTGGGGCCGTTGATGGCGCGCGACTCGGACATGATCTGCTTGTCTTGGACTGCTCGAAGGGACGGGATCCGTCACTTCTTCTCGCTTCTGCTCCGGGGTCAGGGGGTGCGAATGGCCCCGGCGAGCTGATCGTTGTCTCTTCCTTATCTGGCGAGATTATCAGAAGGGTAGACCCCGAAGATGGCGAGTCCTTCTTTGGTTGGTCCTTGGCTCTTGGCCCCGACGCTAACAAGGACCAATCTCGGGAAGTCATCGTGGCGTACAAGCGCCTTGATCGGTTGGCCTTGTGCGCTCTCGACGTAGAAGGCCCCGATCGACTATGGAGCCTGCAGACAGATGTTCCGTGGCGCGCGGGAATGCGTGTTTCGATCGCTGAGCCCTCAGGACCTGGCGGGTCCACATGCCTTGCAGTGGGCTTGCCTGATGAAAACTGTGTGCTTCTCGTGAACGGTGTTGCCGGCGAGCTGCTCATGCGATGTGCAGTAGATTCGCTTGGGTCTATCGACTTTGGTGCCAACGTAGCCATTTTGCCATGGAGTGAGACGAATCCGACTATGGTGGTTGCAATCGGTGCGCCAGGCTTGTACGCGGACCAGCCGGACAGCGGGGGCGTCTACGTTGCCAGGATTCAGGATGGCCTTTTGATGGGGTTTATTGGCGGTGATGAACAGTATGAGTCATTCGGCGCGGCCCTTTGCGGGGACTCACGCGGGAGGATCTGGCTTGGTACGGCGACGGGGATTCGTCGTGCTTCTGTCCCGTTCGCCCAGCATGGGCTGGCAGAAGTTCGCGCAGACTGGCGATCTCCAATCGTAGAAGGATGGACGTGTCGGCAGGTCGATCTGCCGATGGGGCGGTGAATTGCCTGTGTCGTGTGTCGCGTCCCCGTCCTGCCCAGAAACGGTCGCGCGGCCGAAGCTCGGACAGGGAAGAAGGGCCGCGGTGTCCACAAACCCGGGCCGAGGATGATTCGGTCGAGGCACTCGGACTTCACCGACACCACGAAGCGTTCAAGCGTTCGGCGTAGGCGTTCCAGTTGGGCGCGCGGTAGGGCGAGCGGATGATCGTTGGTGCTCGTGACCGACAACGGCTGGGCCGTGCCGCTCGGCGAAGCTCGCCCGCTGGCTGCCCTGCATGCGTGCGCAGGCGGCAGAAGCCTTCGGCGAGCGCGGCTTCGGTGATCTGAAGGCGCACGCGGTGGTCGCCGCCTGGAAGCGGATCGCGAGCCGCGCAGCCGCGCTCGGCGTCCTGCTGGACGCGGCGACCGTGATCGACTGCAACCGACCCCGCGCGACGCGCGGCTGGCGCACCGCCGTCGACGCCGACGAGACGCGCGTCTACTTGGTCGGTCCACACCACCCGCGAGCGTCTACGCGACACCGCGTTGCAGGAGCCGGCGAGGCGTGGTGGACTGCCCGAGCGTGCTCGACGCCGCGCGATCCGCGAGGCGATCCTGAGCACGATCGAAGAATGCAACCTCATACGACGACACCGAGGGAGGAAGCGGCCGAGCGCGTCATTCGCGGAAGGTGTTTCGTGAGCGGTACACCCATGCGTCGACCCGACCGACTGTGCCAACCAGGCTCGTGGGGCGCTGCGCTGATGTGTGCCGTCGCGGCGGCCGCCTCTTCTTGTGGTGACGGTAGCTTCCTTGCTCGCGTGGAGGTCGAGAAGACGTTTCGTGCGTCGGAGCATCCTGGGCTCACAGGCAGAGATCTGTGTGAGGCGATCCTCGGGAATCCGCAGATCGAGGTGTTGGATTTCTCTGACGCGGGCCACGTACTGGACGAGGATGTCTATTGTGCGTCCCGATTGCCTTCGCTGCGCCGAGCCTACCTTGGTGGTTCCGGAGTCACCGATGCTGGACTTCTTTCCCTGATCTCGGTCGATACGCTGGAGCTGGTTGACATGCAGATGTCGACAGGCATCTCGATCGGTGCGGTGCAGGCGTTCATGACCGCGCGTCCCGACTGTCGCGTGGTTCACAGCTTACCTGCTTCGGTTTCGTGGTTGTGCGAGGCTAGAGCTGTGTTACGTCGCGCTCGTGAAGCTGCCGAGAGTGAGGGAGAGCTCGATCGCTCACGTGCCTTGGATGAGGCACTGAAGTGTCTTGAGGGGGAGCTTGCGCGCCTCGGGATCAGGTGAGCGCTCTGGGCTCGGGCGGTCGCGCGCGTCCTGTCCGCAGACCCTTGCGCCGCACAAAGCTCGGACAGGGCGGGCGTCGTAGACGGTGGCGACGCGATTCGCCGGCCTCGGTTGCAAGGCCGGCCCCTCCCGCCTCCCGCGGGTGGGCGTCGAGCATGTCGGCGGGACCCGTTGGACGTCGCGCTCGACCGCCCCGTCCCTGGTCACGCGCGCTGCCAGACATTCCGAGGACCCCGCAGACCGGCGGAGAAGGGCGAAACACGAGCCTACGTGGCGCGGCGGCGTACGCGCGTCGTGCTCGCTTGGTCGGTCGCCCACAGGACGATCTCGCCGACGTTGACGTGCGGCGGGCGCGTCACCGCGTACAGGATCGCGTCGGCGACGTCGGCGGGCGTGAGCGGCTCCACGCCGCGGTAGATCGCCGCCGCGCGCTCGGCGTCGCCGCGGAAGCGCACGAGGCTGAAGTCGGTCTGGACCATGCCGGGGTCGACGGTCGTGAAGCGCACGCCGCTCTCCGCCGCGTCGATCCGCGCCGCCTCGTAGAGCGCGCGGACCGCGTGCTTCGTCGCACAGTACACGCCGCCGCCGGGGTAGACCTGCCGGCCGGCGACGCTGCCGAGGAAGACCTGGTCGCCGGCGCCGCGCTCGATCTGCGCGGGCAACGTCGCCCGCAACACGTTGAGGACGCCCTTGACGTTCGTGTCGACGACGATGCTCCATTCGTCGGGGTCGCCCGACTGGAGCGGCTCGGTGCCGAGCGCGAGCCCCGCGTTGTTCACGACGACGTCGAACGCGCGGCCGCCGAGCGCGGCTTCCAGGCCCGCCGCATCGCGCACGTCGAGGACGACCGTCTCGGCCACGAGCTCCGCGGCCAGCGCCGCGAGCCGGTCCGCCCGACGGGCGAGGAGCACCGTGCGCGCGCCGGCGCCGGCGAGCGCGCGGGCGGTCGCGGCGCCGATGCCGGCGGAAGCACCGGTCACGAGGGCGAGCTTGTCCTGGAGCGGCTGCATCGGCGGACTGTAACCGGCCGGCGGCTCGTGTAGCCTCGGGCTTTCGCGGGACGCGGCGACCAAGGGAGACGAACCATGGTGCGGATGAAGGTGACCTACGAGGGCGAGCTGCGGTGTCGCGCGACGCACGGTCCGTCGGAGGCCGAGCTCGTGACGGACGCGCCGGTCGACAACCACGGCCGCGGCGCGTCGTTCTCGCCGACCGACCTGCTGGCGACGTCGCTCGGCACGTGCATGCTCACCGTGATGGGCATCACGGCGCGCACGCGCGGCTGGGAGCTCGCGGGCGCGTGGCTCGAGGTCGAGAAGGCGATGGTCGCCGACCCCGCGCGCCGCGTCGGCCGCCTCGCGCTCGCGTTCCACGTCCCCGGCGACTGGAGCGAGGAGCAGCGCGCGACGCTCGAAAAGGCCGCGCTCGGCTGCCCGGTCGCGCGCAGCATCCACCCCGACATCGAGCTGCCCGTCGAGTTCGTCTGGGGCGGGTGAACGAGGAGTCGCAGTCTCAGCGCGACACCGCGTACACCAGCGGCTCCTGCGGCGGGCGCGGGTCGAGCCGCAAGGGCAAGCGGCGCAGCGCGTCGGCGAAACGGCGCACCGGCTCCGCGCGCGCGTCGCCCTCGAGCAGGTCCGCATCGACGTAGACCGCGCGGCCGGCGCGCAACGCGGTGCCCGCGCCCTGCAGCAGCTTCTCGATCTGCGCGTCCCACAGCCGCCGCGGCACGAGGTCGAGCTCGCGGCGCGCGTCGACCGCCAGGCGCGAGCCGCCGAACGAGCTCAGCGCGTGCATCCGCGGCAGCGAGCCGGTGATCACGTACGCATCGGCCTCGGTCGTCTGCTCGATCGCGCGCGTCCACTCGAGCGGCCCCGGTCCGGTGTCGTACGCGCGCAGCCGGCGCCAGCCGAACGCGCCCTGCGCCAGCGCGAGCGCGACGACGAGCGCGAGCGCGACGCGCGCGAGCCCCGCTCCACGCCGCCCCGTCCAGCGCGCCGTGCCGTCCGCCAGCGCGAGCGCGAGCAGCGGATAGAGCGAGAGGTAGTACGCCCCGTCCTCGCGGATCCCGCCCTGCGGCAGGACGACGAGGAACGGCAGCGCGGCGACGAGCCCGCCGGCGCGCAGCCCCGCGCGCCGCGCGAACAGGAGCGCGACCAGGCCGAGCGCGAGCGCGCCCGCCGGGCGCAGCAGCTCGGCGGCGAGGAACGCGCCGACCTCGCTCGGGCCGAACAGGCCGCGCGTGCGCAGCCCGTCGGCGAGCATGCGGCCGAACACGACGAGCACGCCCGCGGGATTCGCGTGCGTCGCGCGCTGCGCGTCGGTCGCGCGCGCCTGGAGGAAGACGAGCGCGCCGAGCAGCGCGAGCACGAGCGCGACGACGCCGATCCGCGCCGCGGCGGCACGCCAGCGCAGCGGCTCGCGGCCGACGCCGGCGCGGGCGAGCACGACCAGGCCGGGCAGCAGCAGCGCGTGGACCAGGTGCGTGAGCATCGCGGCCGCGCACGCCGCGGCGAGCAGCGCCGTGGCGCGGCGCGCCTGGGCGTCGCGCGCGGCGAGCGCGAGGTGCGTCGCCAGCGCCGCGCCGAGGAGCTGGACCGAGTGCACCTCGACCGTCGTCGCGAAGAACCACGTGCCCGGCGTCAGCGCGACGAGCGCGGCCCACGCGAGCGCGAGCGGCGTCGCGCGCTGCGCGTCGACGCGGCGCACGAGCCGGTGCAGCGTGACCGCGAGCACGGCGACCGCCGCCGCGCCCGCGAGCGCGGACAGCCAGCCGAGCGCGTCGGGCACGCTCCAGCCGACCGACGCCGCGAACGCGCGGTGCAGGAGCCAGCCGAGCGGGACGTACGCGGCGTTGTAGTACGGCGCGGGGCCGCCGCTGACCATGCTCGCCAGGTGGACGCCGTCGCTGAACGTCTGCTCCTGACGCGTCGCGCCGTACAGCGCCAGCGCGAGGGCGAACGCGGGCGCGGCAGCAAAGACCGGACCGGAGAGAGGTGCGCGGCGCAAGGGGCGCACAGGCTAGCCTCTCGTCCGCCTCCGCCGCCCATGTTCTCGTCGCGCGAGCGCGCACGCCATCGGGTAGCATCCTGCGCCGTGTCCAGCGTCTCCACACCCGCGACGGCGGCGCACCTCGCCTACCTCGCCGAGCGGACGCGCGGCGAGGACGCGTTCCTCGCCGACCTGAAACGCGCCGCCGCCGACGCGGCGATCCCCGCGATCTGGATCGCGCCGGAACAGGCGAGCCTGATGCAGATCCTGCTCCAGCTCGCCGGCGCGCGGGACGTCGTCGAGGTCGGCACGCTCGCCGGCTACTCGGCGATCGCGATGGCGCGCGCGCTCCCGCCCGCGGGCCGCGTGCGCACGATCGAGCTCGAGCCGCGCTTCGCGGACTTCGCCGAGAGCTGGATCGCGCGCTCGGACGTCGCCGAGCGGATCGAGGTGCTGCGCGGCGCGGGCGCGGACGTCCTCCCGACGCTCGCGGACGCGTCGGCCGACGCGTGCTTCCTCGACGCCGACAAGGGCGGCTACCCGCTCTATCTCGAGGAGAGCCTGCGGATCCTGCGTCCCCGCGGCTTGGTCCTCGTCGACAACGCGTTCGCGTTCGGCCAGCTCTTCGACCAACGCCCGACCGACCGCGAAGTCGAAGCCGTGCGCCGCTTCAACGACCTGATGGCTGCCCGCGAGGGCCTGCACAGCATCATCGTTCCGATCGGCGACGGCCTGTGGGTCGGCGTCAAGGAGTAGCTCGTGTCCCAGCGCGTCACGATCGTCGGCTCGGCGTACATGGACCTCGTCGTCCACGCGCCGCGCTTCCCCGAGCCCGGCGAGAGCGTCGTCGGCACCGACTTCGAGATCCACGCCGGCGGCAAGGGCGTCCACCGCGCCGTCGCCGCCGCGCGGCTCGGGGCCACCGCGACGCTCGTCGGCTGCGTCGGCGAGGACGCGTGGGGCAGCGAGCTGCGCGCCGTGCTCGCGTCCGAGGGCATCGATCTGTCGCACTTCGTCACGCACAAGGAGCAGCGCACGGGCACAGCGGTGATCGCCGTCGTGCCCGGCGGCCGCACGGCGCTGCTCGGCGTCCCCGGCGCGAACGACCGGCTCGACGTCGAGCAGGTCGACACGGCCGCCGACGAGATCGCGGACTCGCGCGTGCTGATCCTGCACCGCGGGCTCCCCGAGGCGGCCGCCGCGCGCGCCATCTCGCTCGCCAAGCGCGCGGACGTGCTCGTGATCCTCAACGCGTCGCCGAGCGGTCCGATCGAGCAGGAAGTGCTCGCGCAGGTCGACGTGCTCGTCGCGCGCGAGGGGTGCGCGCGGCTGCTCGCCGGCGACGGCGAAGGCGTCTCGCCCGGCGGCCTCGCGCGCCGCCTGCACGCGCTGGGCCCGACGCGCATCGTGATCACGCGCGGCTCGTCCGGCGCGCTGGC
>CAZGTQ010000166.1:0-1995 GCA_964528575.1 uncultured Planctomycetaceae bacterium
CCCACGCCCACCCCGATGCCCACCCTCACCCAACAGATCCTCGGCCGCGCCGTCGGCCGCTCCGTGGCGCCGGGCGAGCTCGTCACGCTCGCTCCGCACCGCGTCATGCTGCACGACTCGATCGCGCCGAGCGTGATCGGCCTCCTGCGCGACCGCCTCGGCGTCGAGCAGCTCCCCGACACCGAGCGCGTCGCCGTCGTCATCGACCACGTCGCGCCCGCCGCGAACATCGCGACCGCGCAGAACCAGCGCGCGCTGCGCCAGTGGGTGCGCGCGCAAGGCATCCGCTCGTTCTTCGAGAGCGGCCGCGGCATCTGCCATCAGGTGCTCGTCGAAGAAGGCCTCGTCGCGCCGGGCCAGGTCGTCGTCGGCACCGACAGCCACTCGACGACGTACGGCGCGGTGTGCGCGTTCGGCACGGGCATGGGCTCGACCGACGTCGCCGTGTGCCTCGCGTCCGGGCGCACGTGGATGCGCGTGCCCGACGCGATCCGCATCGACGTCACGGGCCGCTTCGGCGACGGTTACGGGCCGAAGGACCTCGCGCTCGAGATCGTGCGCCGGCTCGGCGCGGGCGGAGCGACGTACGCGGCGCTCGAGATCTTCGGCCTCGACTGGCTCCCGGTCGCCGGCCGCATGACGATCGCGTCGATGGCGGTCGAGGCCGGCGCGAAGGCCGGGCTCGTGTGGCAGGGCGGCCTCGAGAGCGGCGCGGACTGGCTCGCGCTCCCCGGGGCCGACGCGCGCTACGCGCTGCGCCTCGGCATCGAGCTCGACGAGCTGCGCCACCGCGTCGCGCGCCCGGGCCGCGTCGACGACCTCGTCGACGTCGCGGAGATCGGCGACGTGCCGGTCGACGTCGTCTACGTCGGCACGTGCACGAACGGCCGGCTCGACGACTTGCACACGCTCGCGCGCTCGCTCGGCGGCCGGCGCATCGCGGACACGGTGCGCCTGATGGTCGTCCCCGCGTCGAGCCAGGTGCTCGAGCGCGCGGTCGCCGACGGCACGGTCTCGGCGCTGCTCGCGTCGGGCGCGATCATCGGCCCTCCCGGGTGCGGCGCGTGCATCGGCCGCCACCTCGGAGTCCTCGCGCCGGGCGAGGTGTGCCTGTTCACCGGCAACCGCAACTTCACCGGGCGCATGGGCTCGCCGGAGGCCGAGATCTGGCTCGGCTCGCCGGAAGTCGCCGCGCTCACCGCGCTCGCCGGCCGCATCACGGCGCCGGCGGGCGTCCCCCACGAGACCGTCGGAGCGCTCTAGCCATGGCACGCATCTGGACTTTCGGCACGGACGTCAACACCGATCAGATCGTCCCCGGCCGCTTCGCGCCGTACATGACCTCGGAGGACGAGCTGCGCAAGTACGCGTTCGTCGAGGCGCGGCCGGAGTTCGCGCGCGACGTGCGCGCCGGCGACGTGATCGTCGCGGGCAACAACTTCGGCTGCGGCTCGTCGCGCGAGTACGCGGCGCTCGCGCTGAAGAAGTGCGAGCTCGGCGCGATCCTCGCCCCGAGCTTCGCGCGCATCTTCTTCCGCAACGCGCTCAACCTCGGCCTGCCGCTGATCGAGATCGACGCGCGGCACCTCGCGGACGGCACCGAGGTGACGCTCGACCTCGAGCGCGGCGTGCTGGTCGCGGAGGGCGCGACGCTCGAGCTGCCGCTGCCGAGCGGCTTCGCGCGCGAGATCTGGGCCGCGGGCGGCCTGATCCCGTACGTCCTCGAGCACGGCGGCTTCCCCGCGACGTCGGAGCGAGCGGAGGTCCGCGCGTGAGCACGCGCGTGTGTCTCTTGCGCGGCGACGGGATCGGCGACGAGCTGCTCCCGTTCGCGCGCGACGTGCTGGCGGCGCTCGCGCCCGAGCTCGAGCTCGTCGAGGAGCGCATCGGTCTGGCGTCGTTCCGCGCGAGCGGGAGCGCGCTCCCGCCCGCCGCGCTCGAGGCGGCGCGCGCAGCCGACGCGTGCCTGCTCGTCGCGATCACGTCGCCGCTCAC
>CAZGTQ010000167.1:0-5453 GCA_964528575.1 uncultured Planctomycetaceae bacterium
CATCAGCTTGCGCGTCACGGCGTCGTCGACCCTCCAGAGCGACGTGATCGCCGTGCGCGCGCCCGCCGCATGCAGCGCGGCCTGGAGCGACTCGATCCCCATCCCTGCGCTGCGCAAGCCGACGTTGGTCTCGCACGCCGAGAGCACGGCGAGCTCGCACGCTGACAGATCGGCGCCCGTCAACTCTTCGGCCGTCATGATGCCCGGCACGCGCCCGAGCGAATCGCGCCCGCGGTTTGCCCCGGCAAATGCGAGCCCGCAGTAGCTGAGCGGGGTGAACGCGCGGACGCGCTCCTCGATTCCCCACCGCGCCGAGAGCAGCTCGGCTTCCTCGGGCTCGTCGAACTGCATCTCCGCGAACCACCCGTGCGTCGCGACGTGGACGAAGCGCTTCCCCGGTGCATGCTCGCGGAACGCCGCCTTGGTCGCGTTCTCGCCGGTGAGCACCGTCGAGCGTCCCATCTCCGCCGCTTCGAACAGCAGCTTCGCCGCCTCGGCCTCGACCGCCGTGAACAGGAGCGGCTCGAAGCGCGCCGGCCGCCCCGAGCCACGCTCGCCCGCCTCGATCGCGGCGGACACCGCGCCCGTCGGCGCCGACGGCAGCGCTCCCAGCGCGTCGAACGCCGCTCCGCCGACGGCGAGCAGCTCCAGCTCGTCCGCGGTCGGCAGCGGCGCGTGCGGGGCGACGACTCGACGGAACGAAGCCCGGTTCACGACGCGGTAGCGGTCCCCGACGCGTTTTTCGCCCAGCGGGAGGGCATCGAGCGGCACCGCGTGCACCAGGTCGGCCGCGCACACGAGCAGCGTCGTCGTCTCCTCGTCCAGCGCCGCGAGCAGCGGGTCGAGGAGCTGCTCGCGCAGCGCGTCTCCCGCCTCGCGTTCGCTGCTGGACTCGCTGAGACCCCCGATGCCTCGGTCGATCGGCTTGCCGAGCTGCGCGCGCCACGTCTCGACCGCTCGCTCCAGGTCCGCAGCGAGGCCCAGCTCGACCTCGACGAGCGTGCCGTCGGGGCGCAGGAGGTGCGCGGCAAGCACGTCTCCGCGCGACGAGATGCGACCGTTCTCGTGGTTGCGCTGCAACCCCTTCGTGCGCAGGAAACCGACCGCGACCGCGCCGTCGGGCAGCGCGGCTGCCACGTCGTTGGCGCGGATCGCGCCGACGAACACATCGCGCTCCGTCAGCTCGCGACGCAGCTCCCGCTCGAGCTCGTCGCGTTTCGTCGTGAGCCGCTCGATGGCTTTCGATAAATCATCGGGTGCTCCGTCAGCGGGGCCGGCAGCGAGGAGATCGCCGAGCTGGCCACGAACAGTCCCGGTCTCCGCCCGGAGCGTGTCGAGTTCTGGATCATCCTCGCCACCGCCGGCGTCCCCGCTGCTCACCCCGCGCAAGCTCTCCGCGAGATCGAAACGCAACCGCACCGATTCCGTCGAATCGCTCAGGAACCGCACTACGGAATGTCGGATCGCGTGGACTCCGACGAGCGCTTGCGCCTCGCGCCGCGAAAGGGACGCGCCGACAATCTCGAGACCGGCGAGCATTCCCGCGGCGAGGTCGAGCGAAAGCGCGCGGGCGCCGGCGTGATCCCCCTGCTCCGCCATCGTGACGGCCAGGTTCTGTCGCGCGCGGAGCAGGTCGGGGTGGTCCTCAGGTAACGTGCGTTCGCGGGCCTCGAGCACGCGCTCTTGGAGCGCGCGGGCACCGGCGTGATCGCCTTGCTCTCTCATCGAAACGGCCAGGTTCTGCCGGGCGATGAGCACGTCGGGGTGGTCCTCGGGCAACGTGCGTTCGCTGGCCTCGAGCACGCGCTCCTGGAGCGCGCGGGCACCGGCGTGATCCCCCTGCTCCGCCATCGTGTTGGCGAGGTTCTGCCGCGTGCGGAGCAGGTCGGGGTGGTCCCCAGGTAACGTGCGCTCGCGGGCCTCGAGCACGCGTTCCTCAAGCGCGCGGGCGCCGGCGAGATCGCCCTGCTCCGCCATCATGACGGCCAGGTTCTTCTGGGCGATGAGCAGGTCGGGGTGGTCCTCCTGCAACGTGCGCTCGCAGGCCTCGAGCACGCGTTCCGCGAGCGCGCGGGCGCCGGCGAGGTCGCCCTGTGCCTTCATCGAAACGGCCAGGTTCTGCCGGGCGGCGAGCAGGTCGGGGTGGTCCTCGGGCAGCATGCGTTCACGAACCGCTAGCACGCGTTCTTCGACCGCGCGCGCGCCGGCGAGATCGCCCAGTGCCTTCATCGTGAGCGCCAGGTTCCCTCGGGCGGCGAGCAGGTCGGGGTGGACTTCGGGCAGCGTGCGCTCGCGGACTGCCAGCACGCTCTCCTCGAGCGCTCGGGCGCCGGCGAGATCGCCTTGTGCCTTCCTCGTGTTGGCCAGGTTCTGCCGGGCGCCGAGCAGGTCGGGATGGTCCTCGGGCAACGTGCGTTCGCTGGCCTCGAGCACGCGCTCCTGGAGCGCACGTGCGCCGGCGAGATCGCCTTGCTCCGCCATCGTGTTGGCCAGATCGTTCCGCACCGCGAGCAGTTCGGGGTGGTCTTCGGGCAGCGTGCGCTCGCGGACCGCCAGCACGCGTTCGTAAAGCGCGCGGGCGCCGGCGAGGTCGCCCTGTGCCTTCATCGAAACGGCCAGGTTGTGCCGGGCGGCGAGCAGGTCTGGGTGGTCCTCGGGCAAAGTGCGCTCGATGGCCGCCAGCACGCTCTCCTCGAGCGCGCGGGCGCCCGCGAGATCGCCCATTGCCTTCATCATGACGGCCAGGTTCTGCCGCGTGTGGAGCAGGTCTGGGTGGTCCTCGCGTAACGTGCGCTCGCGGGCCTTGAGCACGCGCTCGTAGAGCACGCGGGCACCGAGGAGATCGCCTTGTGCGTACATGGTGTTGGCCAGGTTCCCCCGGGCGTTGAGCAGGTTGGGATGGTCCTCCGGCAACGTGCGCTCGCGGGCCGCCAGCACGCTCTCCTTGAGCGCGCGGGCCCCGGCGAGATCACCCTGTGCGTGCATCGTGACGGCCAGGCTCCCCCGGGCGTGGAGCAGGTGGGGCTGGTCCTCCGGCAACGTGCGCTCGCGGGCCGCCAGCACGCTCTCCTTGAGCGCGCGAGCCCCGGCGAAATCACCCTGTGCGTGCATCGTGACGGCCAGGTTCAGCCGGGCGGCGAGCAGTTCGGGGTGGTCTTCGGGCAGCGTGCGCTCGCGGACCGCCAGCACGCGTTCCTCAAGCGCGCGGGCGCCGGCGAGATCGCCTTGCTCCGCCATCGTGTTGGCCAGGTTCTGCTGGGCGGTGAGCAGGTCGGGGTGGTCCTCCGGCAACGTGCGCTCGCAGGCCTCGAGCACGCGTTCGGCAAGCGCGCGGGCGCCGGCGAGGTCGCCCTGTGCCTTCATCGAAACGGCCAGGTTCTGCCGGGCGGCGAGCAGGTCGGGGTGGTCTTCGGGCAACGTGCGCTCGCGGGCGTCAAGGGCGGCGCTCCACGCTTCGGAGCACACTTCGAGCGCGCCAAGCCGGTATGCCCCGTGGCCGAGCTGCCACAGCATCTTCGCGATGCCGTGGCTCACAGCCGTTCCTTGTGCACCATGCAGCACGCCGAGCGCCGCGGCCACGAGCGTGCGCCCGCGGTCGTAGTCCTGCGCCGCCTCCGCCGCCTCGGCGTCCGCCAGCAGCTCCTTCGCGCGCTCGACCGCCGCGCGCGTTTCGTCGGTCTCGGGCGACGCCACCCAGTGGACGGCGGCCATTCCCGCACCCGCGCCGACCGTCTGGGCGGCGATCACGATCGCATCGCCGACGGCGACCGCGACCTCGACGAAAGCCGTCGTTCCACCGCCCGAGTCGTCGTCCGCCACGGCGTCCGCGCCGCCGATGGTGACGGCGAGCACGGGGTCAGCGGCCGCCGACTGCGCCCACACGTGCAGCGTGCCCTCGAAGTCGCTGACCCACTCGATCGACCCGCCGTCGGCCGCTGTCTCCCACTCGACGAAGCGATGGAGCGAGTCGTCGGGGCGGACCTGGATCGCGGGGCCTCGGGGCTCTTCAGGCTCCTGAGTGAGGACAGCCGGGGCGACCAACAAGAGCGCAGCGAGTCGTGCGAGCATCCGGGAACCTCCGACGGGTGCCATGGTAGCCATCCCCGGTCGCAGAGCCGCGGCGAGATTCCTACGCGTTGCTTACGTCATTCTGGGCCGGCCGGTGCATTATCCGAACGGAGCCTCTCTCCTGGCCCGGGCCCTCGGTCATCGACTCGTCCCTTCGAAGCCATGCGAACACCTCTCCTCCTGTTGCTCGCGCTCGCCGCTCCGTCCGTCGCTCCGGCCCAGGGCAAGGTGTGGGTCGTCGATGACGGCGGCGGGGCCGGCGTCGACTTCACCGCGATCGCTCAGGCAGTCCAGGCGGCCGTGGATGGCGATGTCGTGCTCGTCCGCGGCGGAGCGTACGGGGGCTTCGTCGTCGACGGGAAGTCCGTCGCCGTCGTCGCCGACGCGGGCGCGAGCGTGAGCATCCAGGGACCGGTCGTCGTGCGCAACCTCTCGATCCAGCAGCCCGTCGAGTTGCGCGGCCTCTCGCTCGTCGTTTGGTTCGTCTCCCCTCCCACGCTGTCCCTGCGCGACAGCGTGGGACGCATCTGGGTCGAGGACTGCACGATCGACGTCCTCGCGCTGTCCAACGCGCCGCTCGGCGGCGCGGTCGACGTCGTTCAGTGCGCGGACGTCGCGTTCCACCGATGCACGATCCGCGGAGGCGATGCCGGCATCGGGGGGACCGGCTCGGACGGCGTGCGCATCGAGGAATCGCGCGCGTTGCTGTTCCTGTCGGCCATCGAGGGCGGCGCGAGCCCGGGGCTCTCGGTCATCGCCGCATGGCCGGGCGGCGACGGGGTGCGCGTGGACGGCGGCTCCGCGTTCCTGTATGCGTGCCCGGTGAGCGGCGGCCGCGGCCGCAGCGGCACCTCCGACGGGATCAATTGCTGGCCGGGGATGCCCGGCGGCGCCGGTCTGCTCGCCGCCGCGGGCACGTCGTTCACGCACGTCGCGACGTCGTTCATCGGCGGACCGGGCGGCACGGGCGCCGCCGGCGCGTTCGGCGTGTGCCCCGACGGCGCCGACGGCCCGCCCCTGGCGGTCGCCCCGGGTGCGAGCGAGCTCGCCCTCGCCGGCGCCGCGCACTCGTTCGCGTTCGACTCACCCGTGCGCGAGGGACAGACCGCCACGGGCTCGATCCAGGCGGCGCCGCCCGGCGCGCTCGCGTTCCTGCTCGTCTCGTTCGACGCGCTCTACGTCGAGCTCCCGGCGCTGCTCGGCGCGTCGGTCGTGAGCCCGATCGGCCTCGCGATCCTGACCCTCGGCCCCACCGATGCGAGCGGCGCGCTCCCCCTCGCGTTCGCGATGCCGAACCTCGCGGCCGGCAACGACGTCGTGCGCGCATTCGCGCAATCGCTCGTCTTCGACGCGACGAACGGGCTCGCACTCGGACCCGGTTCGAC
>CAZGTQ010000168.1:0-24834 GCA_964528575.1 uncultured Planctomycetaceae bacterium
GACAACAAGGTGTGCGACACCGTATCGACTAGGTGTGCGACACCGTATCGACTAGAAGAAGTCGATGTCGCCCATCGACTGGTACCAGTGCGCGTGGAGCCAGTTGCGGTCGGCGCTCGGGATCCACGAGCGGAAGACCTCCTGGTACGGCGTGCCGCGCGCGAAGAAGCCGTAGTCGCACTGGAAGCGGCGGAACGGCTCGCTCTCGCTCGGGAGCCACGCGACGAGCCAGTCGCGGCCGCGCGCGCGCGCCTCGTGAGCGGCGTGGGCGACGAGCGCACGCTCGGCCTCGGCGTCGCCCTGCGGGACGAGCAACTCGGACAGCGTCAGGAGCGACGCGTCCCAGCCGCCCTCGCGGAACGCGGCGACGCCACGCAGCGCGCCGCTCGACCGCTCGCGCGCCTCGACCAGCACGTAGTCGATGCTCGGGTGGTCGCGATAGCGCCAGTGCAGGTACTCGACGTCGCGCACGATCGTCGCGCGCACCGACGCGCGGAACGCCTCCCACAGCGCCTGCGCGTCGGCGCCGAGCGACGGCACGGGCCGGACCTCGAGCGACGGAGCGGGCTCGATTTGGGCGCGCAGCTCGTGCACGAGGAACACGACGTCGGTCAGCGCCTCGGCGCGCATGAAGCGGACGATGATCCGCCGCAGCCCCGGCTCCGGCCAGCCGTACATGAGCTTCGACGAGTGCGAGTGGCTCTCGACGAACTCGCAGCCGACGCGGACCGCGGTGCCCGAGCCGCCGATGCCCCCGCGCAGCTCGGGATCGACCGCGATGTCCCCCCAGTTCTGCGCGAAGTGCTCGTCGCGCCCGTCGACGACGAAGCGCTGGCTGACGCCCGCGAACACGGCCATGCAGCGGCCGTCCTGGTCGAACGCGCCGCGGAGCTCGGTGCGCCCCGCCGGGTTGTGCTTGAAGCGCCAATCCCAATGCGCACGCGTGCGCCCCGGACCGTAGGCGCGCGCGTGCAAGTCGAGGATCGCCTCTTCGTCGCCAGGACGGAACGCCCGGTGTACGAGCCGACTCATCCGTCCGATCCGCCGGGCAGGGCCCCGACGCGCTCGCCGCGTTCGTAGATGCCGGAGAGCGGGTGGAGCACGTCCGGCTCGAGCCGCACCTCCCAGCGCCCGTGCCGCACCCCGCGCTCGTGCTCGCCCCGCACGATCGTCCGGCCCGTCGCGTCGTACTGCGCGTACGGCCCGTGCAGCTCGCCGTCCGCGTACGCCGCCTCGAGGCGCAGTACGCCGTCGACATCGTACGTGCGCTCGACCCCGTGACGCACGCCGCGCAGCCGCTCGGTCTCGCTGCGCAGCGTCCCGCTCTCGTCGTACACGGCGCGCGAGCCGCTCTCGACGCCGCCCGCGTACTCCGTGCGCAGCGCGGGCGTCCCGTCCTCGTACCAGGAGCGCCAGGTCCCTTCCCTGTTGCCGTCCACGTAGTCTCCTTCCATCGCGAGCGTCCCGGTCGCGTGCCAGCGGCGCCAGCGCTCCGCCGGCAGCCCCGCCCGAAAAGCCCCTTCGCGCTGTGGGGTGCCGTCCTCGTACCAGGACGCCCACGCGCCGTCGAGCGCGCCCGCGCGGTAGGTCGCGAGCGACTTGCGCTCGCCGTTGTCGAACCACGTCTCCCAACGGCCGTGCGGCGTGCCGTCACGCAGGCGCACGACGGCCCAGGGACGACCGCTCGCGTAGCGCGTCACGCGCTCGGTGACGTCGCTGCACGCCGTCAGGACGAGCGCGGCGAGCACGGCGAGCGCGAGCGCCCCGCGCAGGGCGCTCACCGCTCGCCCTCCGCGTAGCCGAGGTCGCGCAGCGCGTCGAGCTCCTCGGCGCCGGGCACGCGCTCGGGCGAGCGACCGTAGCGCGCCGCGGCAGCCTCGGCCTGCGCCAGCGTCCGCTCGAGCTCGGCCGTCAGCGCGCGCACGACGTCGGGGTGGTCGGCCGCGACGTCGCGCCGCTCGCCGGGGTCGGCGACGCGGTCGTAGAGCGACGGCGTGGGCGGCTCGGCGGCGAGGTCGATGACGAGCTTCCAGCGGCCGGAGACGATCGAGCGCAGCGGCGCGCTCGCGCGCAGGCGCAGCTCCGCGACCGCCGGCCGCTCGGCGAGGCCCGCTCCGTCGAGGAGCGGGACGAGGCTGCGCCCCGCGAGGCCGTCCGGGACCGCGCACCCGACGAGCTCGAGCAACGTCGGGAGCACGTCGACCGTGCGGACGAGGTCGGGGACGACACGCGGCTCGATGCCGGGCCCGGCGATCACGAGCGGGACGCGCGTGAGCTCGTCGAAGAGCGTGTGGCCGTGGAACGTTCCGCCGTGGTCGCCGAGCTCCTCGCCGTGGTCGGAGAGCACGACGACGAGCGTCTCGCGCGCGAGGCCCGTCCGCTCGAGCGCGTCGAGCACGCGCCCGACGTGGAAGTCGGTCCAGCGGATCTCGCCGTCGTACAGGTCGCGCAGCGACTGGAGCGGGTCGGTCGCGTCCGTCGTCGAAAAACGCTCCGAGAAGCCGGGGTGGAAGACGAAGTCGTCGTGCGGGTCGAAGTAGTGCAGCCAGAGGAGCCACGGCAGCTCGTCCGGCGAGTCCGCCTTCGCCTCGAGGAAGCGCACGGCGGCGGCGGAGATCCGCTCCGACGTGACTGCGCGCGACGGCTCGACGTCGGGCCGGTACGCCGAGTCGTCGAAATGCACGATCCCCTGCTGCAGGCCGTGGTCCATCCCGAGATAGACGGCGCTGGAGATCGATGCGGTGTCGTAGCCGTGGGCGAGCAGGTGCTCGGCGAGCGTCGTGTGCGAGGGATCGAGACGCGACGTGAACGTCCAGCAGCCGTGCGTCGAGCTGTAGTGCGAGGTCAGCACCGTCGCCAGCGTCGGCAGCGTCCACGAGGACGATGCCTGCGCGTGGTCGAACACCGCCGCGCGCGCCGCCAGCGCGTCCAGGTTCGGCGACGTGTCGCGCCAGTAGCCGTGGAAGCCGAGGTGGTCGGCGCGCAGCGTGTCGATGCTGACGAGGAGCACGTTCGGCGGCGGCGCGCTCCACGGCGGCTCGTGCTCGGCGGGACCGCACGCGCCCAGCACGACGAGAGCGACGACGAGGCGTTCCCGCTCCATGCGCGCAATTGTATAGCTTGCGCTGCGATGGCCGCGGGAGCTCAGCCGCGCGGGCGCGCGATCGCGTGGCCCCTCGTCGTCCTCGTGCTCGGCGCGAGCGTCGGGTTGGCCCTCGTCGTCGAGCCGTGGGAGGTGACGAGCCCCGACGCGGCGATCTACG
Source organism: uncultured Planctomycetaceae bacterium (assembly GCA_964528575.1). Classification (GTDB taxonomy): domain Bacteria; phylum Planctomycetota; class UBA1135; order UBA1135; genus CAZGTQ01. Next base: position 3,264 of record CAZGTQ010000168.1, read on the forward strand.
TCCTGACCGCGCGCTCGCTGCTCGAGGGCGAGGGCTACAGCTACGTCGGCGAGCCGTTCGTCCTGCGGCCGCCCGGCTTCCCGGTGCTGCTCGTGCCCGTGCTCGCGCTGTTCGGGACGAGCTTCCTCGCGCTGCACGTCTGGGTCGGTCTGTTCGGCATCGCGTGCGCCGCGCTGCTGTTCGTGCTCGTCGCGCCCCGGCTGGGGACGCCGCTCGCGTTCGCGGTCGCCGCCGCGCTGCTCCTGAGCCCGGGCTACCAGCAAGTCTCGCAGCTCGTGCTGTCCGACGTGCCGGGCGCGGCGCTCGCGCTCGCGGCGCTGGTGCTCGACCGCCGCGCGCGCGCGGCACCGCCGAGCGCCGGGCGCGAGCTCGCCGTCGGCCTGTGCATCGCGGCCGCGGCGTACGTGCGCTCGGTCAACCTCGTCCTGGTGCCGGCGCTGCTCGTCTCGCGGGTGCTGCAGCGGCGCGACGGAGCCGACGCGGGGCTCGCTACCCGCGCGTTCGTCCGGGGCCGCGTCCTGCTGCTCGTGCTCGTCCCGCTCGTAGCGCTCGCGCCGTGGAGCGTGCGCTGCGCGCTGCGCCGTTCGCCGGCGCCGGCGGAGCAGGTCGGCGCGTACACGTACTGGACCGCGATGTGGCACGCGGATCCGGCGGACCCGGGCTCGCGCTTGCTCGCGCCGTCCGAGCTCGCGGCGCGCGTCCCCGTGCGGCTCGTCGAGGTGCTCGCGAACCTGGGCGACCGGATGCGCGAGCGGGGTCACGAGCCGGTCCATCTCCTCTTCGGCGCTCTCCTCGGCGCGAGCCTGGTCGTCGTCTTCGCGCGCCGCCGCGACGCACCGGAGGCGTACGCGCTCGCGGTGTTCGCGGTGCTGCTCGTGATCCACGGCTTCCACGCGAACCTCGCGGTGCCGGTCTTCGCCCTCGCGCTGGCGGCGAGCGTCGAGGTGCTCGTCCTCGTCCTCGGACGGCTTGGATCGGAGCGCTTCGCCCGGGGCATCGTGCTCGTCGCGCTCGCCGCCCTCGCGGTCCACGACTTCGACCCGCGCTTCGAGTACCACCGGACGGACGAGCGGAGAACGGCGGCGCGGCTGCACCAGGAGCTCGTCTCGGACTGCGCGCAGCTCGAGCGGCTGCTCGAGCCCGACGCGCGGCTGGCGGCCTGGACCGGCTGGGACGTGGCGCTCCATCTCGACCGGCCCGTCCCGAGCCTGCGCTTCGTCGCGGAGCGCGAGGGTCTGGCGGGCGCCGTGCGGCTGCTGCGCGAGCGGCGCATCGACGCCGTGCTCGTCAACGGCGCGGACGAGGCGGCGCTCCGACTGGGCGCATACCTCGCGGCCCTCGACGCGGGGACGCCGCTCGCGACGGGCCGGCTGCACCGTATCGCCGATCCGGCAGCGCTGCCGGCGGCCCGCTGAGCCAGCATCCTCGCGCTGACTTCGCGCCGCACGGGAGCCGAGCCTAGAACTGCCCGTCGAGCAGCACCGCGGCCGAGCCGGACGCGACGCGGAATTCCCCGCCGGTCGACAGGACGACGCCCTGCACGAACGCCGAGAGCGACTCGACGCCGGGCGCGAACTGGCCGAGCGGGATGCCGAACCCGACCGTGCCCGACGCGTCGATCGTGCCGGCGATCAGCACGAGGTAGGACGGCGCGACGAGCAGCGAGCCGTACACCGGCACGACGAGCTCCGCCGCGGGCGCGAGCGAGATCGCGGCGAGCGCGACGTCGCCTTCGTCGCCGCGCAGAACGACGTCGACGACGCCGTTCTCGCGCACCGGCGCCGAGACCGAGAGCTCCCGCGCGCTGCCCGGCAGGAACGTGTGGGAGGCCGGGTCGGAGATCGCCGGCCCCGGGTTCGACGGGACGTTGCACCACGTCGACCACCCGCCCCACGGGCCGGCGAGACCGCCCTGGAACGTCGAGTCGAGCGAGTGAGCAGCGTTCCCGCCGCCGTCGAGCTGCAGGCCGGCGCCACCGTCTCCCGCCGGGTGCCCCGTCCCGGTGAACGGCGAGCCCTCGGCGCACGGCACGCCCTGCCCGCCGACGAACGTGCACCCGGACGCGAAGAGCAAGCTCTCGAGCAGTTGGGCTCCGGGGGAAGCGTTGCTCCCGAGAGAGATGTAGCTGCCCGATCCGCCGGCGAACGAGCAATCCCACGCGTGCACCGACGACTGGGCCGACAAGAGCCCGGAGCTCGTCGCGGACCAGGAGAAGGCCGTGGCGGACGGCGCGTCGAACGTCGAGCGCAGGAGCACGACCTCGCTCGACTGTGCGACGCGCGCTGCGGGCGCTGCGCCGTCGGCCGACGGGTCGGCACCGAACGCTCCGTCCTCGATCCAGACCAGGCCCGCGCACCCGTCGATCTCGAGCGCGGGCACGTATTGCGCGGCTCCGAGCCCCGGCTGCGACGGCGCGAGCACCATCGTCGCGTCGAGCCCGCGCACGACGACGCGCTCGAGCGCCGGGCTGCCCTCGACGCGGATCCCGGCGGCGACGGCGGTCGCGCCGTCCTCGACGACGATCGTGAGCGGGCGGTCGACGAGGACGAAGCCGTACGTGCCCGCCTTGACGAGGATCGTGTCGCCGGAAGCCGCGGCGAGCACGGCGTCCGCGATCTGGAGGAAGTCGACGCCCGCTCCGCCGTCGTCGTCGACGACGAGCACGTCGCCCGCGGCGGACGTGGCGAGCAAGACGAGAGCGAGGGGACCGAGCGCACGCTGGACCATGAGGCCCTCCACGTCGGCGAAAGAGGCCGGGTCGGCGAAAGAGGCCAGGTCGGCGAAAGCGGGGGACCCGAGGGATCGTCGCGGGCCGCTCCGGTTTCCTCAAGATCGCCGATTTCTTGGAGGATCGTCGCGGCGCTGGAGGACGGGCGAGCGCGCGCCTCTCGCGAACGCGCGCCCGCCCGTCTCGTCGGTCCGGTTCGGAGCCGCTACAGCGACTTCGCGTGCGTCGCGAGGTAGCTGGCGACGCCCTCGGCGGTGGGCTTCATGCCCTCCTTGCCCTCGCTCCAGTTCGCGGGGCAGACCTCGCCGTGCTCCTCGTGGAAGCGCAGCGCGTCGACCATGCGCAGAGCCTCGGCGACGTTGCGGCCGAGCGGCAGGTCGTTGACGACCTGGTGGCGGACGATGCCCTGGCGGTCGATCAGGAACAGGCCGCGGTAGGCGATCGCGCCGTTCGACGTGAGCACGTCGTAGTTGCGCGCGATGCTCTTGTCGAGGTCGCTGATGAGGCGGTAGCCGATCTGGCCGATGCCGCCCTTCGCGCGGTCCGTGTTGCGCCACGCGAGGTGCGTGAAGTGCGAATCGACGGACACGCCGAGCACTTCGCAGGTGCGCTCCTTGAACTCGGAAAGATGGTTGTCGAACGCAACGATCTCCGAGGGGCACACGAACGTGAAATCGAGCGGATAGAAGAAGAGGATCACGTACTTCCCCTGGAGCTTGGAGAGCGTGACCTTCTCGAACTTGCCGTCGGGCGTGACGGACTCTGCGGTGAAGTCGGGGGCGGCTTGGCCAACGAGTACGGACATGGCTGCTTACGAGAGCGTGAGCCCTCGTCGTGGAGAATCGCGATGGTGTTCGACGAGCGGTCGGGGGCGGCGGGAGCCTCTGCCGCCGCTCGATCGGGCTGCACAGTGTAGTCGGGCCGCACAGTGCGGGCCGCACAGTGTAGTCGGAGCGTCCGCCCGCGCGAATCCGCTCTCCCGAGCGGCTACGCGGCCGTGATCAGGGACGCGAGCCGGCGGGCGCGGGCCGCCGACCGGGTTCCCTCGTGGTCCTCGGCCAGATCGATCAGCCTCTTCGCGAGCTTCTCGTCCGGCCCTTCCTCGTAGAGCTTGCGCTCGAGCTTCGCCAGCGCCTCGGACGCGTCGAGCTCGGCCCCGTCCGCGCGCGCCTTCGCGAGCAGGTCCGCGACGCGCTGGCCGAGCGCGCTCTGGTCGTCGAGCGCCTTCGCGAGCTCCGCGAGCCGCCCGACGCCTCCGGACGCGAAGCCGTTGGCGACTTGCCACTCCGCGCGGTCGATGCGCGCGCCGATGCGCTGCTCGAACAGCGCGATCGTCTCGGTCGCGCGGGTCGCCTCGTCGCCGGTCGCGCTCTCGGAGACCTTGCGCGCGGCGTCGATCGCGTTCGCGTAGTTGCCCTTGCCGAAGTCCTTCCACGCCTTGTGCAGCGACTTCGGCGCGTCGGCGGGAGCTCGCTTCGTGGCCTCGACGAGCTCGGCGATCTTCTCCTCGAGCTGCCCGTGGATCTCCTGCGTGTAGCCCGCGAGCACGATCTCGCCCTCGGGCGACAGCAGCGCCGAGTGCGGGATGCCCTCGAAGCCGAGGTTGAAGACGCGCTCGGTCGTCCACATCGCGCCGTTGCCGAGCCACTTCTTGCCGAGCGCGAACGACGCCATTTTGTCGTCGGTCGCACCCTGGCATTCGACGAGGAGGATCGCGAGGTCGTCGCCGTACTGCTGCGCGAGCTTCATCGCCGACGGGACGGCGAAACCGATGCACGGCGGGCAGTTGGTGCCCCAGAAGTCGACGAGCACGGGACGGCCGCGCAGGTCCTCGAGCGATTCGAGGCCATGGCCGTCGAGCACCTCGCCGCGGAACGTGTACGTGGGCGTGTCGCCCACCGATGCGGTGCCTTGGGCCGCGAGCGCGCCGGTGAGCGCGACGCTTGCGGCGATCGTGGCGAACAGGGAACGAGTCATGATCTGCGTCCTTCCGAAACGCGAACGCGGATCCGGCGCGCAAGCGCAACGGCGCCCTTACAGCGGCGCCCCCTGCGGCGTGAAGACCTCGACGCGGATGCGCTCAGGGCCGACGCCGGCGCGGGCGAGCGCCTGCGCGGCGAACGCCCGATAGCCGGCCGGACCACAGACGTACCAGTCGGCGGGGCCGGCGCGGCGCACCAGCGCGGCGACGGCGGCGTCGCCCAGCCGACCCTCGCGCTCCGTCGCGCGCGTCTCGACGACGAGCGCGCGATGGCGCGCCGCCAGCTCGGCGAGCTCGGCCGCGAACGGCAGCTCGTCCGCCCGCGTCGCCGAGAGGTGCACGAGCACGGGCCGGCTCGCCCCGGCGGCGGCGGCCGAGCGCGCGACCGCGAGCGCGGGCGTGACGCCGATCCCCGCGACGAGGAAGGCGACGGGCGCCGCGGGGTCGGTGGGCGGAACGAACGTCCCGCGCGGGCTCGAGACGCGCAAGAGGCCGCCGGTCCGCAGCGCGTCGAAGACCCAGCTCGAGAAGGAGCCGCGCGGCTCGCGCTTCACGGCGATCTCGAGCGCGGCCGTCGCGCCCGCCGCAGAGACGAGCGTGTACGGACGCTGCACGGGTCGGCCGTCGATCCGCGCTTCGACGACGACGTGCTGGCCGGGGAGCGAGCGCGCGAATGCGTCCGGCGCGGCGCGGCCGATCGGCCGCAGCCGCAGCGCGCGCACGTCCGCCGTCACGTCCTCGATCGCGTCGACGACGACCGGCAGCCAGTCGGGCCCCCCGACGAGCTCCATCAGCTCCGGCACGCACGACCCGCACACGGTGCCGGCGCCGGTGCGCTCGGAGAGCTCCTCGATCGTCCCAGCGCCCGCGCGCACGGCGTCGCGCAGCACCGACTCGCGCACTTCCATGCAGTAGCACACGAGCTCGTCGGCTGCGTGCGCGCCGGGCTCGTCGCGCGGCGCAGCGAGCGAGCCGGTGCGCCGGAACGCGGCCTGCGCCGGGACGTCGAGCGTCTCGCCCCCGAGCACGAGCGCGTGCGCGCGGCCGAGCTCGTCCCACGCGCCGCGCGCGACGAGCCCGACGAGCGCGTCGCCGTCGAAGCGCAGCCGCCGCTCACGCACGCCCTCGGACCACGTCAGCTCGAACGGCGCGTGGCGCGGCGCGGGGACGACGCGCTCGAGCTCGTAGCGCTCGTCGTCCAGCGCGCGCCGCGCCGCGAAGCGCCGCCCGTCGGGCAGCTCGTACGTCGTCGCGATGCACTCGTGGTCGTCGGCGATCGCGATGCGCTGCGTCGCGACGCCGAGCTCGGGCAGCGTGTACGAGCGCTCGAGCGCGCCGACGTGGCGCTGCAGCTCGGGCGAGCGCCCGAGCAGATCGAGGAATGCGTCGCCGTCGACGACGAGCGCGCGCAGCTCGTCCTCGGCGACCACCGTCGCGGCGCGCGGCTGGCGGCGCACGAGCGCGAGCTCGCCGAGGCCGCGGCCCGGTCCGAGGCGCACGACGAGCTCGCGCCCGCTCTCGCTCTCGCGGTACACGGCCGCCGTGCCCGCGAGCACGACGTAGAACGCGCCCGCGGCCTCGCCGGCGCGGAAGAGCGTCTCGCCGGGCGCGAACGCGCGCTCGCGCGCCGCCGCCCGCAGCGCGTCGTCCGCGAGCAGCGTCGCGACGAGCCGCGACGGCGGACGCAGGCGCGCGGCGGCGTCCGCGGGGATCGAGAGGACGTCGGTGTCGGCGACGGCGCGCGCTCCGGCGGCGCGCTCGTCGCGCGCACCGAGCAGCGCGCCCGCTCCGAGCCGCGCGAGCACGACGCCGCCCGCGAACGTCTGCACCGCGCCCGACACGACGACGACGAGCGCGCCGTCGCGCTCGCCCTCCGCGCGCAAGACGTCGCCCGCGCGGTGACTGCGCCGCGTCCCCGCGGCCACCGCGCTCTCGATCGTGTCGCGCGCGATGCCGGCGAAGCGTCCGGATGCGAGCAACAGCTCGACGACGTGCGAATCGGAACCGGTCATCGGGGCGCGGAGCGTACGCGCCGCGCGTCAGGACGGAAAGCAGCGGCCGAACGCGCGCAACAGGCGCGCCGGCCCGGCGAGGCGGATGCGGCGCGTCAGGAGCGACCACACGAGTGTGCGCCGGCGTCCGAGGAAGCGCAGCCACGCGCGCGCGTCGGCGTCGACGCGCAGGTCGGGTGCGCCCGCGAGGCCCTCGTCGACCGCGACGCGGCCGGCGCGGATCGTGACCGTCGCCTCGACGCGCTCGGCGCCGGTGAAGACGAAGTGGTACGTCGCGTCGAGCCCCCCCGCGGCGCCCGGCTGGAAGACGCGCGGCAGGTAGCGCAGGAACGCGGCGATCGAGCGGGGTACCAGCCCGTTCCCGACTCGCTCGGCGCGCTTGTGCGGGAAGCGGCGCGCGACGTGCCTCTCGGCGTCCGAGCCGGCGACGACGTAGACCGTCTCCACGCGCTCGCGCAGCGGGTCGAGCACCGCGCGCCGGTGCGCCGGCGGGCTCGCGAGGTACGGTCCGATCACGTCTTCGCCCGCGGGGCACACCGCCATGCAGTACGCCGCCTTGTAGTTCGCGCCGAACGAGAGGCTCTGCCACATCGAGGCGGTCTCTTCCGCACCGACGCGCTCGCGGTACTCCTCGCGCGAGCCGCTCTCGACGACCGTCTCGACCCAGTCGGCGAAGCCGCCCATGAAGTCGCGGTAGTTGTGCGTCGTGCACGCGACGAAGTCGAACGAGCCGTCGGCTCCGATCGCGCCCACCGGGCACGCGGCGACGCAGAGCTTGCACTCCAGGCACGGCGCGAACGCGAGCGGCCGCGGCGGCGCGTCGACGGGCCGATCGACGACGACCGTGCCGAGCAGCACGAAGTTGCCGAACACCGGGTGGATCAAATTGCGGTGCACGCCCATGCGGCCGAGCCCCGCGGCCTCGGCGACGGTCTTGTGCGCGACGGTCCAGACGCGGCCGGGAAAGCGCTCCATCTCCATCGGGAAGCCCGCCGACGGGTTGCGCGCCGGAACGCCGCGACGCTCGAGCGCAGCGACGATGCGGTGCGCGACCTCGTCGACGGCGCGCGTCGCGTAATGGAACTCGACGTTCGCGACCGAGCGCGCGGTGCTGCGGATCGGCTCGCGGTTCATGCGCACGACGAACGCGAGGAACGCGCGCGCGTTCGGCCACAGGCGCCGCGCGTGCTCGCGCTCGCGCTCGAGATCCGCTCCCAGGTCGTCGCGGTCGAGCGCGACGACGCCGGCGTCGTCGGCGCCCGCCGCGAGCGCGATGCGGCGGAGCGCGTCCGCGTCGAGCGGCTCGGTCGGAGCGGGCTGGCGTTCGCGCACGCGGCGCACGGTCGGGTGGTCGGCGAGCGGGTTCATTGCTGTAGATACAACCATTCGGTCGGAACGGGGCCTCGGATACGGTTCGTCATGACGTCCAGTCAGCTCACTCGGCGCCGGGCTCGGCGATCTCGTGGAGCAGGCGGACGCCGCCGGCGCCGACGAAGCGCTCGGCCGCGCTCTGCGCGCGCCGCCAGGCGGGATAGGCCCGGGCGAGCAGGTCGCGGCCCGCGCGCGTCAGCGCGAACGGCCGCTCGCGCGCGTCGACGGAGCCCGTCTCCGCGATCCAGCCGCGCGCGCGCATGCGCTCGAGATTGCGGCTGAGCGTCGAGCGCTCGATCGCGAGGTGGCGCGCGACGTCCGCCGGGCGCGCTCGCCCGAGCTTGGCGGTCACGACGAGCACGTTGAGCTGCCCGATGCCGACGCCGAGCGGCCGCAGCTCCTCGTCGTAGAGCGCGTTGACGACGCGCGCGAGCCGCCGTAGGCGCACGGCGATGCAGTCGCGGGCGATCGCGTCGATCCGGTCGGAGCGGGCCATGCTGGAAGTTGTAGCTACAACTTCGCTCCCGCGCAAGTCCCGATCTCAGCCGCGGCGCAGGTGGCGGTACAGGCTCGCCGAACCGTGCTCGCGGATCGGGCTCATCCGCTCCGGCTCCGCGTACACCGGCGTCACGTTCGCGGGGCAGAAGTGCGTGACGAGGCTGCGCCGGGTGAGCGAGCGGTCGACCCGCTCCGCGCCCCCGTGCACGAGGTCGGCGTGCCACAGCAGCACGTCGCCCTTGCGCGGCCGGTGGCGCACGAGCGCGAGCCCCAGCTCGCGCGGCCGCTCCTGCACCCAGCGCAAGAAGCCGCTCATGTCCCAGTCGTCGTGCGGCTTCGCGCGCGACCCGCCCGGCCAGACGTGCTCCTCGATCCGGTGGCTGCCGGCGTAGTACTGGAGCTCGCCCGAGCCCGGCCGCACGTCCTCGAGCGCGAGCCAGCAGCCGACGAGCTCCATCGGCGAGCTCAGCGGCACGAACGCGGTGTCCTGGTGCAGCGCCTGCTCGCTGCCGTACTCGAACAGCAGGCTCTGGAACGCGAGCGGCGGCCGCTCGAACAGCTTCTCGAGGAAGTCCTGGACCGGCGCGGAGAAGAGCGCGCGCCGCGCCGCCTTCGAGAACGCGTGCAGGTCGAGCACCTTGTGCGGTCCGTCGCGCAGCTCGGGCCGCATCGGTGCGTACATCAGCGCGCCCTCCACGACGTGCTCGACGAAGAGCCCCTCGGGCGGCCGCTTCCACGTGCGCTCGACGTCCGTCCGCAGCGCGTCGACCCGCCGGCGCGGCACGGCGCCGGGCAGCACCACGTAGCCGTGGTCGATCCAGTTACGAAAGAGCTCGACGTCGCGCTCGCGCAACCAGCCGAGCCGGCGCCGCCCTTCGAGCACGTCCAGGGCGTCGCTGCGGTCGGGCCACAGGCCGCCGAACCGGCTGCGGTAGGTCGGCGCCTGCGTCACGCTCCGCACGAACGCGTCTCGAAAGACCTCCGGCAAGAACCCGAGCGCGTTCGTCCACATCGCTCCGAGCAGCGCGCGCGCTTCGGCGTGCGGCAGCTTCTCCTGGCGCAGCAGCACGCGCGTGCCCGCATAGGTCGGCTCGAGCTCGACCTGGACGCGCGATTCGGGCCGCGGCCAGCCTTGCCCCCGATGCTCGGGCATCTCGATGCGGCACGCGAACGTGAGCCGCTCCCCCTCGACGACCTCCTCGAAGCGCCCCGCGATGATCGCGGTTCCGCCGCCGTCGACCGCAGCCTCGATGCGCAGCTCGCCGCCGGCGCGCGCATCGCACGCGACCTTCTGCACGGTGAGCCCCGGCCCCGGCCGGAACCACTTGGCCAGCAGCTCGGCGTCGACCCACGCGCGGTGGACGTCCCGCGGGGGCGCCGCGACGCAACGAGAGACTTCCAGCGCAGCCTCGCACGTCGTGAGCATGAGCGACGCGTGGCAAGCGGCGTTCCGCTCACCGATGCAGCTCAGCCGCGCCGCGCGCGCCGCCGTCGGGAGGCGCGTTGAAGAATCGTCGCAGGGAGCCGGCGCCCGTCTACCGCACCTCGACCTCCAGCACGAGCCCGCCCGCGGTGTCCGCGCCCGTGTCGCCGAAGACGAGCGTGCGCGCGCCCGAGCGGCCGGCCGGCACGACGGCGCGCTCGTCGACGAGGAGCACGTCGTGCGCCACCTGCTCCAGGCCCGCGAACGACGAGCTGCCGAGATCGAGCTCGTGGCGCGCCGTCTCGACGATCCCGCGCGCGCGCACGTCGAGGAGCAGGTTCCCGCCGACCGAGCGCGTGGGACGCACCGTCAAGACGAGACCATCGAAGAGCATGTACGGCTGCGGGTCCGGCGCGCTGGCGCCCGTCGCGACCTCGACCTCGAAGTCGAGCAGGGCCGTGCTCTCCCCGCCGACGACGAGCGCCGCCTCGCTGCCCAGGCGCGTCGCCAAGCGCGCGGACACGAGCTCCGCACCCGACGGGCCCGGCCGGCGCAGGCTGACGCGCAGCTCGACGAGCTCGGTCGTCTCGGCACTTGCACGGAGCCGCTCGGCCGCGCTCGATACCGGCGCCGCCGCGCCCTCGTCCGGCATCCGCAGCGCCCACGGACCGAACCGCTCGGTGCGCATGTCGTCCATGTGGAGCAGCTCGAGGCCGTAGTCGTGATCCGACGAGCGCAAGTTCGCCATCAGGATCACCCCGCTCTCGTGCAGCGGCGCCGGCAGCACGTCCTGCCCGCCGCCGACGTCCCCCTCGAGCTCGAAGCCCGGCAGGCTCGCCCCCTCGAGGTTGACGATCTCGAGCGTGCGGCCGCCGTCGAGCGGCACGCTGTGCGAATGCTCGAGCACGGCTCCCGTGCGCCGCACCGCCACGACGACGCGGCCCCCGCCCGACGCGAGATGCGCCCCCGTCTCGAAGAGCACCACGCCGTCGCCGGCGAGGAACGTCTCCAGCGCCGCCGTGCGGCCGAACGCGGTCGCGGTCGACAGCCGGCGCGGACCGGCGACGTCGCGGCGGATCCCGTCCGCCGTCACGTCGCCGCCATAGCGCACGTCGCGTTGCCCGGTTCCCTCCTCCAGGGTCGCGTGCTCGAGCGCGAGCGCGAGCGCGAGCCCGTCGGCCGCCGGCGTGGCGCGCACGTACAGAGTCGTGCCGACCTCCAGCATCTCGACGTCCGGGTCGTAGCCCACGGAAGCCTCGGCGATGAGGACGTCGACGTCCGAGACGACGTTCACCCAGCGGGTCGCGACGACGCGCTGCGTGCGCCCCGGGCGCACCGTCACGCGATACGAGGATCGGCGCGCCGACCGGCGCTCGGCTTCGGCGAGCCACTGCTCGTAGACGCCGGGCGCGAGGACGAGCGGGCCGAGCGGCGCGTCGTCGCGCGGCGCGAGCGAGATCACGTCGATCGTCAGCTCGGTCGACGCCGCGGTGGCGCGCTCGAACGCCGCGGCCAGGCCGGCGACGCGCTCGTGCACCGCTTCGGGCGCGCTCACGACGAAACGCCCGTCGTCGAGCCAACGGGCCCAGCGGCCCTCGTAGTCGAGCTCGTCCCCGAGAGCCGCGTGCAGGAGATCGACGAGCACGGCGACGTCGCCGTCCGCGCCGTCGCCCCACGCCTCGTCCGTGTACGACCACGCGCTCGCGCGCACGGCGGGGTGGAGCGGGACGGAGTACCCGTCGTCGAACGTCGTACGCAGCGCCGTCAGGTCGTAGGTGCGCAGCACGCTCGGCACCGCCTCGTCGCCATCCGAGCGAACGGAGGCGACGGACAGCGCGAGGACGAGAACGGTCGGGACGAGACTCATGGGGTGCTCCTTCGGGAGGCGGTGACGTCGAGCTGACGCTCGAGCTCGCGGGCGAGCGCGAAGACGGTCGAGCTCGTGGACGAGGGCTTGCGGCGCGCGGCGGCGAGCAGCGCGCGGACGCGTTCGGCGGAGCGCGCGTCGGGCGGGTCGAGCGCCGCGAGGGCGCGCTCCTCGCCCGCGAGCCGGTCGATCGCGATCACGTGCGCCGCCGCGACGCGCGCGTCGTCGTGCTCGAAGCGGGCGAGGAAGCCCGTGAGCAGCGCGGCGTGGCTCGGCTCGCCGAGCTCGCTCGCCGCGAGCGCGGCCCAGCGCGCGCTCTGCTCGTCGAGCACGCGCGAGCCCGCGAGCAGACACAGCGCCGGCACGGCCGCGGACCGCCCCGCGACGACGAGCAGCTCGAGCAGGCCCTCGGCGCGCACGCCGTCGCCCGCGTCGATCAGCTCGCGCGCATACGCGACGATGCGGTCGGGGCCGGCGGCGACCATGCGCGCGACGCGCGGCGCGAGCTCGTCGTCGCTCGCGACGTCGCTCGCGAACAGCCGCGTCGCGACGCGCAGCGACTCGACGTCTTCGTACGACGCGAGGGCATCGAGCGCGGCCGCGCGCGTCGGGCGCTCGCGGCACAGCGTTTCGATCCACGCGAGCGCGTCCGGCGGGCGCCGCGCGGCCACGGCCTCGAGCAGCGCGTCGCGCTCGCTCGGCGTGAGCCGCTGCGTGAACAGGCGCACGAGCGGCTCGTCGAGGGACGGAGCTTCGGCGCACGCGCGCGCGAGCTCGCCGGCGGCGAGCGCCCCGCTCGCGCGCAGGCGCACGAGGGAGAGCGCGCCTTGGTCGCCGAGGCTCGCGAGCGCGGCGAGCAGGTCCGCGTCGCTCGTCGCCGCATACGCGTCGGCGAACGCGCGCGCGGCGGATGATCCGCCGAGCGCGACGAGCCGCGCGCGCGCCGCGCCGGCGAGCGACGGATCGCGCAGCGCGCGCGCGAGCCCGTCCGCGCCCTCGGCGCCGCGGTCGGCGAGCGCGAGGAGCGCGCTCTGCGCGACGCTCTCGCGCTCGAGGGCGCGCTCGAGGCGCGCGAGCGCGTGCCGGCCGCCGCGCAGTCCCCGGTCGCGCGCCGCGGCGGACGCGACCGCGGGATCGTCGCGCTCGAGCAGCGCGAGCGCGAGCTGACGCAGGTCCCAGCCGTCGCGCGCGAGCGGAGCGGCGGCGGTCTCGAAGCGTGCGAGCGCGGGCTCGAGCGCGTCGCGCTCGGCGCGCGCGAGCGGCGCGACGTGCTCGACGAGCGCGGCCGCGGCGCGGTCGCGCGCATCGTTGAGGCGCTGCGTATCGATCGGGTCGAGCGGCGTCGGCGCGGGAGCGGGCGCGGGCGCGCTCGCCTCGTCTCGCGCGACGGCGGCCGCGGGCGGCGCGGGCGGCTCGACTCGCTCTTCGTCGTCCGCGACGCGCCACGCGAGCGCGCCGAGGACGAGCGCGAGCACGAGCGCGGCCGCGTTCGCCATGCGCCGGAGCGGACGGTGCGCCTCGCGCTCGTCCGGCCGCGCGTCGCGCTCGAGCTGCGCGCGGATCGCCGCCGCCCGACGCGCGACGTCGAGGCGCTCGAGCGGCGGCTCGGGCAGGCGCGCGAGCGCTTCGTCGAGCCGGCGCGCCCGGGCGGCGCGCGCGCGGCACGGCGCGCACAGCGCGAGGTGCGCGTCGAGCGCGAGGCGTCGCTCGAGAGCGAGCTCGCCCTCGTGCTCGCGCTCGACCCAGCGCGCGGCGCGGCGGCAGTCCTTCATCGCGCGCCTCCTTCGAGCCACGGACCCAGGCGCCGCGAGAGCTGGCGGCGCGCTTTCATGACCTGCGCGCGCGCGGTGCCGGCGGTGACGCCGGTGACGCGCGCGACGTCGTCGTAGTCGAGCCCTTCGAGCACGCGCAGCACGAGCGCGACGCGCAGCTTTTCGGGGAGCGCGTCGATCTCGCGTCCGAGGCGGGCGACGAGCTCGCGCTCGAGTGCGGCGTCGCCAGGTCCGGCGCCGCTCGCTCGTCCGAGCGCGGCCTCGGCGTCTGCGCTCGCGAGCGGCACCGCGCTGGGCCGGCGCCCGCGCGCGCGCCGGTGGTCCTGCGCGACGTGCACTGCGATGCGCAAGAGCCAGGTCGAGAACGCGCTCTCGCCGCGGAACCAGCGCAGCGCGCGGAACGCGCGGACGAAGGATTCCTGCGCGAGGTCCTCGGCGTCCTCGTGGTTGCCGGCGAGCCGGAACAGCACGCCGAACACCCGCGGGAAGTGCGCGCGGACGAGGACGTCGAAGGCATCGGCGTCGCCCTCGCCCGCGCGTCGCACGAGCGCCGCCTCGTCGAGCGCCCCTGCTGCGCTCCCGGCCGGCGTCTCGCGCTTGCTGTTCAGGACCTTCTCCATCGCATCGGAGTTGGCCCACAGACGCTCGGCGCGACGGCGTGTGCTCGGCATTCTCCGGGAATCCGGCCGCCGGTTCATGCGAGCGGCCACCCCTCTACCAGGCCGCTACCAAAGCGCGGTGGGTCGGTTACCCCACCTCGACCCTGAGGCGCGCGCTAGAAGAGCGCCCCGCGGATCCGGCGGAGCTCCTCGTCGCGCTCCGCCTCGAGCGCGACGATCCGCTCGTCCAACACGCGTACGTCGCCCGGATCGGAGCACTCGCGAATGCGGTCCTCGAGCGCTTGGATCCGCTCGTCGTACTCGCGTTGGACTCGTTGCAGGAGCTCCGCCCCGCCGCCTGCCCAGATCGAGTCGCCCATCACGCCTGTCAGTCCAGGTCGACGACGACGGAGCGGGCGCCGCCCGACTCGTCGAACGCGACCGTCACGAAGTCGCGGCTCTGGAACGTTCCGCCGCGGCCGTGGTGGAACAGGAGCCGATCGGGCGCGTCGAACAACGCGATGCCGTAGGGATGGCCCGTCTCGAAGTCGGAGAAGAGCGCTGCGACCTCGGCGCGCGTCATGCCGATCTCGACGCAGCTCACCGCTTCGAGGAACGACTTGCGCGGCCCCCACGGCCAGACGTGGAGACACAGGGTCGCGAGCAGCACGCCCGCGGCGATCGCGTGCCGCGCACGACGCGGGAGCGATCGGAGCCGCCACTCGACGGCGGCCGCGAGCGCCACGCCCGCGCCGGCGAGGACGCCGATCGGGGTCGTGCGGCCGAACAGCGCGAGCACGGAGTCGCCGACGAAAACGAGCGCCGCCAGGCCAGCGATCGCGGCGATGCTCGCTCCTCTCTCGGCGGTGCTCATCGTGCTCCGACGCAGCATACCTGCGATCGTCCGGGCGGGACCGCCGGCAACGCACGGAGTCGCGCCGCAGCGCCGGAGCCGTCGCGATGCGGGCGCCCCCTCGAGACCGGGCGGACGTCACGCTTCCGTGGTAGCGTACGGCACCGGCGAGCAAGCTCTGCGAGTGGGACCCGCGCGGCGGGTCAGGGAGGTGTCGATGGTCACGTCGTTCTTCCGTGCGTTGGGTCCTGTCGCGTTCCTCGTCGCCGGAGCCGTCGTCGGGGGAGCGCAGACGCTGATCGGCGTCACGTCCGGCGGGTTGCAGCTCCACGAGGTCAACGGCCATCCGCACGGACCCTGCGCCTGGCCCGATCCGCACTTCCCGCAACTCTTCGATCCGGGTCCCTCGCACCCGTGCGTGGGAGTGCCGCCGCTCGAGCCCTACACCGACGTCGCCTCGTTGCCCTCGTGGAACGAGGTCTGGGTGACGGAGGGAACGCGCGTCGTCGCCTACGAGTTCGAGCAAGTCCTCGACGCGCCGATCGAGTCCTATCCTCCGACGCGGGGATTCACGTTCCCGCTCGGAACGCTGCTCCCGGGCCCGATCGTGGCGCTCGGCGGCGAGGCCGCGCCGGGAGTCGGGATGCTCGCGGTGAGCGACGGGAGCTGGTACGCGGTGCTCGCCCTTCCCGCGCCGGGCGTTCCGCTCCCGCCCAACGTCCCGTTCTGCGGGGCCCCCGCGCTGGTGGTCGGGCCCACTCCGCTGCCGGGGATCGGGACCGTCACCGACATCGACATCGACGTCGTCGGACCCGGCTCGTTCGTCCTGTGGGCCGTCACGACCGACGGCATGCTCGTCTCGTTCGACGCGGGCGGAGTGATCGGGTCGGCCTTCCTCGGCGATCCGGACGACTGTCATGATGCGGGGCCGGGCCCGCCGCCCGTCCTGACCGGCGTCGCGCTCGATCGCGCGGATCCGGGGGTCGTGTACGTCGCGAGCGCCACGCGCATCGCGCGGATCTTCGCCGACGGCTCACCGGCTCCGTCGACGTTCGCTTTCCCCACGCCGTGCCTCGGCGCGCTCAACGCCGCGGGCGAAGGCTTGGCGTACACCGCGCGCGGCAACACGTTCGGCAACGGGCTCGGCTCCAGCCACATCTCGACGATCGGACAGCCGGTCGTCGGCAACGCGACCTTCGGCATCGTCGTCACCGGCGCCCTCGACGCGGTCTTCGGAGCCGTCTACGTCTCGACGGGCTTCCTGTGTCCGGAGCTGTTCGTCAGCACGACGGTCACGATCAACCTCGCGACGGTCCCGCAGCCCCTGTTCGTGAGCCTCGCGGCGCCCGTGAGCCCGACCACGATCGTCGCCCCGATCCCGCTCGTGCTGCCGAACCTCGCCAACTGGATCGGTACGACGTTCTACTTCCAGGTCCTCGGCTACTCGACCGCGCAGTCGATCAACGGTCCGTTCACGAGCGAAGGCCTCGCGATCACGCTCGCCGGGAGCTGAAGACGCGTGCGATTGCGGCGCGGCTACACCGCTCCGCATCGTCGTCGATCGGCGGCAGGTAGCGCCGTCCGCGCAATCCCTCCGGCAGACACTCCAGCTCGTCGGCGGCTTTGCCACTGGACGGGCAACGGTCGCCCCAGCAGACTGGCGCGGTCGATCGAGTCGTTCCCGTTGGGAGGAGAACCGCGCCACGAGTTGGCCGGGAATCGAGGAGTGCGCATGTTCGACGCGCTCGGGGGAGGGTTGGTCGTCTTCGCGCTCGACCGCGGTGCGAAGGCGGCGGCGTTCGCGCGTGAGGGCGCGCAGCGGCGGCGACGGCGCGCGCCGGGTGCACTGCTCTCGATCGAGCCGGTGCGAAACCGCGCGCCGTGGGCCTGGCGCGGCGGCTCGCCCACCGCGTGGATCGCCGCGTTCGCCGCAGCCTTGGCGGCGGGATGGGCGGCGGCCGCGCTCGGGGTGCTCGAGCATCCGCTCGCGCGCTTCGGGCTCGCCGCGGCGCTCGGCGGCGCGCTCGGCAACCTCTACGACCGGTTGCGTCACGGCGCGGTGCAGGACTACGTCCGTTGCAGCTTCGCCGTACGCGGGCGCCGGTTCGCGAGCACGTTCAACCTCGCCGACGTCGCGATCGTCGCGGGGCTCCTGTGCGTGGCGCTCTCCTGTGTCGTCGAGTCGCCGGCGGCCGTGATCCGCGACTGACGCGCTGCGCCCATGAAGACGACAGCGGGAGCTTGCGGCCGTTCGTTCCGCTTCGAGATCGGCGGACGGCGCTTCTCGATCTACACGGTGATGCTCTACGCGGGCCTCGTCGTGGCGATCGTGGTCGGCCACGCGCTCGCCCGCCGATCGGGCCTGGAGCCGGGGCGCGTCCTGCTCGCGATGCTGCTGACGATCCCGGTCTGCCTCGCCGGGTCGCGCGCGCTCGCCGTGCTCCTCGATTGGCGGCACTTCCGCGAGCGGCGCGCGGCCTACACGCGCCTGGACCGCGGCGGCGCGGCGATGTACGGCGGCTTGCCGCCCGCGCTCCTCGTCTCGGTGCCGCTCCTCGCCTGGCTCGGCATCCCCTTCGGTGCGTTCTGGGACGTCGCGGCGATCGCGATCCTCGCGGGGATGATCCCGACGCGCCTCGGTTGCCTCGCCAACGGCTGCTGCGCGGGCCGGCCGGCGGCGCGCTTCGGCCTGCGGCTGCCGAACGCGTACGAGACATGGGAGCGGCGCATCCCGGTCCAACTCGCCGAGGCGGCCCTCGCCGGGGCGCTGCTCGCCGCCCAGGCGGCTCTGTGGGACGCGCGGCCCTTCGGCGGAGCGGCGTTCCTGTTCGCGCTCGGTGGCTACGCCGCGGGCCGCTTCGGCCTCGACTGGCTGCGCGAGCATCGCGGGCCGTTGCTCGCCGGGCTCGGCGCCTGCCAGTGGATCTCGCTCGGGCTGGCGACGGCTTGCGTGGTCGGGTTCTTCGTCGCGGCGCCGCTCGCCACGGACGAAGCGCCGGCGGCTGCGGTCCAGAGCGTGAGCGAAGCGAGCGCGGGCTGGAGCGACGTCGCGGCGCTCGCCGGCGCGGGGCTCCTGCTCCTGCCGCTCATGGTCCTCTTCCGCTTCCTCGGATGCCATCTGATCTTCACGCTCGAGGTGCCGACGCAACGGGTCCAGCTCGTCGCCGCCTTCCCGCCGACCGCCGCGCAGGACCAGTTCGTCGTGACGATGTCGCTGCGCGAAGAGCCCGGGATGAGCGAGATCGACGATTCGCCGTTCGAGCTGCCCCCCAAGGCCCCGCTGCCCGACGGCACGCTCGTCTTCGAAGACCTGCGCGACGTCCCCCAGGGCTCCTTTACGGTGCTCTGCACGGTCGAATCCGACATCGTGGCCAATCGCGTCGGCACGTGCAGCGGGACCCTCGACGCGCCGGGACTGGCGGTGATCTTCTTCGCCAGCACCGCCGACCTGCCCAACGTCATCAACCCGATCGTGTGCTTCGAACCCGCACCCTGAGGCGAGGTCTTCCATGGCCAACCGTTGGACCGGCGCCCACGACGCGGTGCTCGAGCTCTCGCCCGGCGGCGTGGGTCGCCTGATCGCCGCCATCCACCGCAAGGGTCACCGCACGAGCACGTCGGCCGACGGGCCGCACCTCGTCCACAGCGCGGCCTTCGACCTGCCGTTCCTGGGAACGAGCCCGGCCGCGGGGCCGAACCTGAGGGGCCACCTGCGGCTCCAGGTCTCGACGCCCTCGGTCGACGTGCCGGCCGGCGCGCCCGCGCGCGTTCGCGTGTCGGTGCAGACGTACGCGTGGTTCCAGCCGTTGGCGGGGAGCGAGCCGGCGCCGGAGTTCCTGCACGGCACGCTGGCGCTCACGGTCGGTCTGCGGATCGTCCGCTGCCGCGGCGTAATGCTCGCAGAGATCGGTCTGGCGAGCGACGACGTCGAGGTCGACTTCACTCCCGCGCCGGGCTCCGGCGCGACGAGCGCGGACGTCGCGCTGGTGCGCGCCGCCGTGCCCGCGATCCTGCGCGGAGCCTTCGGTCCGGCGCAGTTCCCGCTCGGGTCCCTGTCGACGGGCTCGCTGACGGTGCGCGACCTCGCGTTCAAGGGGCTGCGTTCCGCCGCGCAGAGCGCGTTCGCGCTGCTGCTCACGTTGCGCGCGGGCGGGCCGGTGGCCAACCCGGACCTCGTCACCGAGATCTTCCTCGCGCCGCAGGACGACGCCGCCCTCGCGCTCGGGCGCGAGCTCCTGACCGCGGTGATCTTCGATTTCGCGCAGGGCCCGCTGGGCGACGTCGCGGTCCAGGGGTCGCGCTTCATCGGCGTGTTCGGCGTCGGCTTCACGCTGAGCTTCCAGGCCTCGGTCGATCCGGCGAGCCTCTCGATCGAGCTCCAACCCGGGCGCATCCGCGTCCGCGTGAGCGGCTCGGGATCGCTCTCGCCCGGCGGCTCCTTCCGGTTCCAATTGACACGGAGCTTCGGCCTCGCCGTCCTCGCCGGCCGCCTGCGCCTGACGCTCGTCGGCGGCAGCGACGTCGACATCACCCAGGCCAACCCGCTCCTCGAGCTCGTGCTCGGGCTCTTCGCGAGTCGGATCGAGAACGGGGTCGACGACGCGCTCGGCAACGTCGTCGGCGCGGTGAGCGACGAGCTCGACCGCGTGGTCGGGGAGACGGTCGAGGGCCTCCTCGCGCGCGTCTCGCTGCAAGATGCGAAGCTCGCGTTGAGCCAGGCCTCCGTGGACCCGGACGGCGTCCTGATCGGCGGCCGCTTCGACATCGGCTCCGCGCCCGCGATGGTCGTGGGCTTCACGCAACGCGTGCGGGACGGCCTGACGGAGCTCGACGCGCTGGAGAGCTTCATCCCCGGCGGCACGATCACGCGCTACGTCTGGAGACGGGTCGGGGTGAACAAGACCGCGACCGACCAGATCGACGATCCGCACCGCTTCGTGGCGCGCGCCCCGCTCGGACCCGCGCATCCGGTGCACGTCGCGGTCGGCTGGCCTCCGGTCTCGTGGTGCGTCGCCGTGCACGGCACGCAGGTCTCGAGCGCCGGCGTGCAACCGGTCGTCGGCACGCGCTGCGGGATGACCGTCCTCACGGTCGGCCTCGATCTGGGCGCCACGGAGCGGCTCGTCGTATCCGTTGCCGACGCCGACGGCGGGCTGCTGGCGGACGTCGACCCGTGGGGCGGCTACCGGCCGCACGCGTTCGCCGCCGACGCGGAGCGGCGCGGTCTGTTGCTCGTGCACCGCCCGGCCGAGCCGGCGGCGCAGAGCGTCGACGCGCTGCGTGCGACGCTCGCGTCGCTCGATCGCGCGGGACCGGCCGTGCTGGCCACGCTGGTCGTCGCCGCAGGCGAGCTCGCGGCCCACGCGCGCGCGACGCCCGAGCTCACGCTCACGCACGACCCCGAGGGCACCTGGCGCAAGCGCTTCCGCCTCGAGCTTGGAGGCACGGTGCTCGTCGGCCCGGGCGGCAAGGAGCTGTGGCGTTCGGGCGGGCCGCTGCGCGCCGCGGAGCTCGAGCGCGCGCTCGCCGACCTGCGCGCGAAGGGCTGGGGCGAGAAGGCGAGGTTGCCGAGGCTGCGCGTGCTCGGCCACGAGCTCGCCATCGGCACCCTCGCGCCCGACGTGCTCTTCCCGTGCGACGGCGGCATGCGCGTCGGCTCGCGCAAGTTCCGCGGCCGCGAGCTCGCGCTCGTCTTTTGGACGTCGTGGTCGGAGCCCGCGCTCGAGGAGCTGCGCCGGCTCGCAGCCGGCGAGCCGCGCGGGTGCGACGACGACGACCGAGCCCCCATCGTGCTGTGCGTCAACGACGGCGAGCCGCCCGAGCGCGCCGCCGCGGCACTGAAGGAGCGCGGGCTCGACGTCGTGCTGGTGCCGGACGAGAAGCGCGTCCTCGCGCGTCAGTACCACGTGAGCTGCTGGCCCACGGTCGTGCGCATCGACCCGGCGGGTCGCATCGCCGACGTGCGCCTCGGACTCGAGCACACGCCGCAGCGCGAGCAATCCAAGCCGCTGTAGCCGCCGCGCGACTAGCCCTGGGGCTCGCCGTCGATCGGCGGCAGGTAGCGCCTCCCGCGCAACCCCTCCGGCAGACACTCCATCTCGTCGGCTGCCGCAGGATCGTCGTGGACGTAACGATAGCCCTTGCCGTAGCCGAGGCCCTGCATCAGGCCGGTCGCCGCGTTGCGCAGGTGCAGCGGGACCGGCTCGGCGCCGCGCTCGCGGACGTCGGCGAGGGCGCGCTCGTACGCGACGGCGAGAGCGTTGCTCTTCGGGGCGCGCGCGAGGTAGGCCGCGACCTGGACGAGCGCGAGCTCGCCCTCGGGGCTGCCCAGGCGGTGCCAGGCGTCGGCGCCGGCCAGCGCGACGGAGAGCGCCTGCGGGTCGGCGAGACCGACGTCCTCGCTCGCGATCCGCACGAGTCGGCGCGCCAGGTACTTGCGGTCCTCGCCCGCCTCGAGCATGCGCACG
>CAZGTQ010000169.1:0-35657 GCA_964528575.1 uncultured Planctomycetaceae bacterium
TGGGCCGCGCAGGACAGCGAGGGCGAGCCGAAACCGCTCGCCGCCCGCCCGGGTCCGGCAGGGCGGAGGGTGGGGGCGGGCGGGCCCGCCCGCGCGGGCGGGCGCGCGCGAAGGCGGTCGGGGCAGCGCGGCTCGAGGCGCGCGCTCCGCGCCGCGGTTTCCTCGGCGGTCGGCGTCTCGACTCGGGCCCCGGCACAGACGAAGATCCTCGGCTCTCGACGATGACCGACCAACGCTCCCGACATGCTCCGGCCGCGGCGCCCGTCGCCGCCGCGCGGACCGAGATGGCGCTCTGGGGCGTCGCGCCCGAGGGGGCGCGGCCGCTCGCCGTGCCGGCCGGGGCGCAGGATCCGACGGACGTGTTCGCGGGGCTGCCGCTCGGGGTCTACTCGGGGCTGCGCACGTACGAGCACGACCGGTTCCTGCGGCTCGAGGACCACATCGACCGGACCGATCGTTCGGCGGAGCTCCTGGGACTCGACGCGCGGCTCGACCGGCCGGCGCTGCGGGCGACGCTGCGCGAGGCGTGCGCCGCATGGCCGCACGGCGAGGCGCGCGTGCGCTTCGACTTGCTCGCGGGGCCGGCGACGGCGCGCGGGTTCGACGGGCGCGTGCTCGTGCTGCTGTTCCCGTTCGCCCCCGTGCCGGAGGCGGCGCGGCGCGACGGCGTGCGCGTGGCGCTCACGCGCGAGCTCGGGCGCGAGGAGCCGGAGATCAAGCGCGCCGACTTCACCGTGCAGCGCAAGCCGCTCCAGGCCGGGCCGAGCGGCGGCGCGTACGAGCACGTGCTCGTCGACGCGCGCGACCGACTGCTCGAAGGGTCGACCAGCAACCTCTTCGTCGTGCGCGACGGGATCCTCTCGACGCCCGAGGACGGCGTGCTCGCGGGCATCACGCGGCGCATCGTGATCGAGCTCGCGAGCGCGACCCAGCTCCCCTTCCGCGCCACCTCGACCACGGTCGCCGAGCTCCCGGCGCTGCACGAGGCCTTCCTGACGAGCTCGTCGCGCCACCTCGTGCCCGTCGTCGAGATCGACGGCGTGCGCATCGGCAGCGGCCGCGTCGGTCCCGTCACCCGCCGGCTGATGTCGGCCTACGACCTGTACGCGCGGCGCGAGGCGCGCCCGGTCTGAACGAGCGCCGTACGCGGCCCGTTCAGCCCTTGTACCGCAGGCTCACGTTCTCGCGGCCCATCTGGCGCAGGCGCTGCGGATCCTTCTTCAGGCCCAGATTGTGCGCCTTGGAGACGACGCTCTTCACCGAGCGGTCGAGCACCTTCGCGATCTCGAGGTTCGGCTCGGTCGGGTAGAGCTCCTTGAGCCGCTCGAGCTCCTCGTCGGTCCAACGCGGCATGCGCGTGACCGCCTTCTTGTCGACCTTGCGCAGGAACGCCTTGTCCTTGGCGAGCGCGAGCTGGCCCGCGAGCCGCTTGACCGAGTCGACCGAGCGCCCGAAGACCTTCGAGATGTCCTCGTCCGTGCGCGTCCCGTAGATGCGCTTGAACTCGGCGACCTCCTCGCGGTTCCACCGGCCGCTCTTCTGGACGCGGCCGAGCTCCATGATCCGCTGCTCGACCTCCGCGGGCTCGCGCCCGAGGATCTTCGCGATCGTCTCGGTCGTCGTGGCGCCGAGATACTTCTTGAGCTCGAGGACCTCGGTGGCGGTCCACGGTCCGCTCTGGCGGCGCTCCCCGAAGATCTGGTCGGCCATCCGCCGCACGCTCGCGATCGGACGGTTGAGCTCGCGGGCGATCGTGGCGTCGTGGCGGAGCCCGTAGAGCTCACGGAGCCGCGCGATCTCGGCCTGGGTCCAACGACCCCGCCGTGGCGTCGACGCGCGATGGCTTGCCCCCGCAGATCCTCCCACCACGTCTCCTCCGTTGTGTCGCACGCGGCGCAGCCTACCGCACGTCGTTCGCCCGAAGTATGCCCGTTGCGCTCGCCCTCCACCGGCGCGTGGTCGGCCAGGACCGCGGAGGACGTCACGTGCGCTGATCGTACAAACGCGCTCGGATCCGAGCCAGGACCCGTCGCACGTCGTCGGAGGTCTTCTGCGCCAGCGCTTCCCGCGCTTCCTCGCGCGCCAGTTGCAGCGTCGTGCGGCGCACCGCGTACTTGATCTCCGGGACGAAGCTCGGAGCCACGCTTACGGAATCGTAGCCGAGGCCGAGAAGTAGGACCGAAACCGCGGAATCGCCCGCGAAATCCCCGCAGACCGAGCGCGGGCGCCCCGCCGCGGCCGCGACGCGCGCGACCTGTTCGAGCGCGAGCAGCACGGCCGGGTGGTGCGGATCGTAGAGCTGCGACACCCACGGGTTGTCGCGGTCGCACGCGAGGATGTACTGGACCAGGTCGTTCGTCCCGACCGACACGAAGTCGATGTGCTCGATCAGGTGCTCCAGCGCGATCACCGCGGACGGCACCTCGACCATGATCCCGACGGGGATGTCGTCGGCCAGGGCGTGCCCGTGCTTCTCGAGCGAGCGGCGCACGCCGTCGAAGATCTCGTGCACCGCGAGCACCTCCTCGAGCGAGGTCACCATCGGCAGCAGCACGCGTGCGTTGCCGTGCGCGCTCGCGCGCAGGATGCCGCGCAACTGGACGACGAGCAGATCCTGCCACTCGAGGCTGATCCGCAGGCCGCGCCAGCCGAGCGCGGGGTTGGGCTCGGGCGGCGTGCGGAAGTACGGGAGCTGCTTGTCGCCGCCGATGTCGAGCGTGCGGAACGTCACCGGGCGCGGCGCCGTGCGCTCGAGGACCCGCCGGTACATGACGTACTGTTCCTCCTCGGACGGGAACTGGCTGCGCTCCATGCACAGGAACTCGGTGCGCAGGAGCCCGACGCCGTCGGTGTGCTCGATCGGGAACGTGTCGAGGTCGCGCACGCTCTCGATGTTCACCCGCACGTCGAAGGTCTCCCCGTCGGGCGTCTCGGCGGGCAGCGCGGCGCCCGCCGAGAGCGTCTCGCGCCACGCCGAGCGGTGCACCATCCGCTCGTCGAACTCGCGCACGTCGCTGGCGGTCGGCTGGATGCGCACCTCGCCGCGGTCGCCGTCGACCGTGATCTGCATCCCCTGCTCGAGGCGCGAGAGCAGGTTCGGGAGCCGGGTCACGGTCGGGAAGCCGAACGAGCGGGCGAGCACGGCCCCGTGGGAGAAGCGGCCGCCGGTCTCGGTCACGATGCCGAGCACCCGGTTGCGCGGCAGGAACGTCACGACCTGGGGGGTCAGCTCCGCCGCCGCCAGGACGACCCGCTCCGCGCTGCCGAGGATCTCGTCGTGCTCGCTCTGGACCAGGGCGTCGAGCACGCGCAGCCAGGGGTCGCTGACGTCGGAGACGAGGCTGCGGGCGCCCGCGCCGTCCAGCCGCCCCAGCTTCTCCGCGTACAGGTCGATCAGGTCCTGGACCGCCTTCTCGGCGTTGACCCGTTGCTCGCGGATCGTCTTCTCGACCTCGCGCAGGACGGTCGGGTCCTGCAGGTAGGCGCGGTGGACGGCGAAGATCGCCGCGTCGTTCTCCCCCGCCTCGACCTTCACGACCTCCTCGATCCGCTTCAGGCGCTCCATCGCCGCGGTGACCGCGTCGGCGAGCCGGCCGATCTCGCCCGGGATGCGCTCTGCGGGGACCGTCCACACGGTCGTCGCGGCTCGCTGGGAGCTGATGACGTGCAGAGGCCCCATCGCGAGGCCGGGCGCGACGGCGACACCCTCGAGCAGGCGGATGGGGGTCATCTGGAAAGTGGAGCGTGAGGGGCGCCGAGGGTAGCAACGTCGGGCCGACGGAACCGACCCTCGGCCGCGAATCCCTCAAGGCCGGCGGCTCCGGCTCCCGACCTTCCCCTGGAGACACCGCGTCCGCCCGGTCCCCCCGGGTCGGCGGACGCCCCTGTGCGACCCGACCCGATCGGCGGCCCTGGTCCGCCCCCGCATCCCCCGAGGAAGACGATGGCCCGCAACGTAGAGCTCGACGAGGACCGTGACGACGCGAGCTTCGAGGTCGACGAGACGTTCGACGTCGAAGAGGTCGAGCAGGCGCGGGGCGGCTCCGGCGGCGCCGAGAGCGTGCTCCTGTTCCTCACCGGCTTCGCGGTGGCGGCCGGCGGGCTCGCTCTCGCGGCGGCCCCGAACATGTCGTGGCACCTCTCGAAGATCGCGCTGAAGCTCGAATCGATGGGCATCCACAGCGGCACGTTCATCATGGGGGGCCTCGTCCTGCTCGGCCTCGGCATGGTCACGCGCTCGCTCGCCCACGCGGTCCACGCCGCCAGCGCCGACCCGAGCCTCTTCGCGCAGCTCGCCGACGACGTCACGCGCACGCGCGCGTCGGTGGGCCGCCTCGACCGGCGCGTCGCGCTCGTCGGCAAGACCGTCCAGACGCAGGGACAGTCGCAGAGCGAGGCGCTCGCCGCGCTGCCGTCGCAATCGCGCGCGGCGCTCGAGACGGCGCTCGCGCAGTCGAAGGGCGACGAGGAACAGCGCGGGAGCAAGAGCGACGCGCTCTGGCGGCTCGCGGCGAGCGTCGACCAGCTCGGCGCGCGCCTCGACCGCGGGCTCGAAGAGCAGCGCAAGCTGATGGAGGCGCAGCTCCGCCAGGTCTGGGAGGAGCTCAGCTCGGGCACGGCAGCCGGCGGCGCGGCGGCCCCGGTCGAGCACGCGTACGAGCACGAGCGGGCGCACGAGCACGACGGCCACGAGGCGTGGGATGCGGGCGCGACCGAAGCAGCCGGCGCGGACGGGTACGACGCCTACGACGACTCGGAGTCGACGTTCGGCGGCGAGTCGTACGCCCACGCGGACGCGAGCGAGCTCGACCAGGCGGCCCCGGCGCTGCCCGGCGCGACGCAGCAGGAGGGCGACGTCTTCGACTCGCTCGACGAGATCGAGTTCCTCAACGACGCGAAGCAGTCGAGCGGGAGCGAGAAGCCCCGCGCCGCGCTGCCGCGCGAGCAGAATCAGCGCCCCGACGGCGGCGACGCCGTCGCGCAGCGCACGCCGCGCGAGGCGCGCGAGCAGGTCGACTTCGAGCTGCTCCTGCCCGACGACTCGATCGAGGCCGCGCGGCGCAAGAAGGACACGAAGGGCTAGCCCGGCTAGCGGAGCCGTCAGCTCCCGTTCGACTCGTCGCGCGACTCGCGCTCGGTGTCCTTCGGCTCGCCCTTCTCCTTGAAGAAGGCCGCGAAGGGGTTGTACTTGCGCGTCTCGCTCTGCGCCCGCAGCACGCCCGGATCCACCGCTTCGTCGCGGTCGCGCCGCCCCCCGGGACCGCGGCCCCCGCCGGGGCCGCGCCCGCCGCCGGGACCACCGCCGGGACCGCCGCGCCCACGGCCGCGCTCGCCGGACGAGCGCGTCCCCGCGAGACCGTCGCGCCGCGTCTGCGCCGCGCGCACGATCGGCTGCGGCCCTCTCGGAGCGTGCTCGCGCTCGCGCCGCGGGCCCCGCTGGCGGGGTCCGCGATCGCCGCGATCGCCGCGATCGCCACGGTCGCCGCCGCGGTCGCCACGATCGCCACGATCGCGCCGATCGCCGGGCACGTACCTCTCGCGCGCCGGGACGTTCTTGAGCGAGAGCGTCACGCGCTGCCCGCCGGTGTCGGCGACGCGCGCGCGCACCGCTTGGCCGATCGACAGCAGCTCGCGCGCGTCGCGCACGTAGCGGTCGGAGATCTCGCTGATGTGGATCATCGCGTCGCGGTCGAGGCCGACGTCGGCGAACGCGCCGAAGCTCGTCACGTTCGACACGACGCCCTCGACGACCTGCCCCTTCGTGAGGTCCTTCGCCTCGGTGCCGAGCGGCAGGATGCGCGGCACGAACAGCCGCGGCCGCGGGTCGCGGCCCGGGCGCGCGATCTCGCGCATCAGGTCGCGCCACGTGTGCTCGTCGATGTCGAAGTCGACGCGGCGCATGCCCTTGGTCGCGCCGGGGCGGCCGAGCACGTCCTCGAGCGCTCCGCCCGCGGCCTCGATCACACGGCGCGCGAGCGGGTACTGCTCGGGGTGCAGGCTCGTCGCGTCGAGCGGGTCGTCCGAGCGCGCGACGCGCAGGAATGCGACCGCGCTCGTCCACTGCGCCTCGCTCAGCAGCCCCTCGGCGCGCAGCTCGTCGCGACTCTTGAACGGCTCCGCGTCGCGCCGCTCGACCAGCCGCTTCGCCGTGTCGGGCTCGACGCCCGGGACGTGCCGCACGAACGAGAGCGTGGCGACGTTCACGTCGCAGCCGACGTGCGCAGCGCAGGACTCGACGGTCTCGCGCAGGGCGCGCTTGAGGCCCGCCTTGCTGACGAGCCCCTGCATCGTGCCCAGGCCCAGGTGCCGCGGGTCGACCTTGAGGATCTCGACCATCGGGTCCTGGAGCCGCCGCCCCAGGCTCGCGGCCATGCGGCCCGGGACCGCGAGGTCGGGCAGCTCGGTGCGCGCGAGCTCGCAGTTCGCGTAGCTCGACAGCCCCGCCTCGTTGACGATGAACACGAACGCGTCGCGCCCGACGGCGGCGAGCGCCGCGCGCATCGGACCGACCGCGGCGCGCGCGGTCTTGCCGTGGCCGACGGCGATCGCGGAGATGCGCTCGTCCTGCATCGCGGCGACGAGCTCGGCGCCGAGCGCCGCGGGCTCCTTGCCCGCGACCTCGACCCGCACCTCGGGCGCGATCGGCCGACCGTCGGGATCGAGCGCGACGGCCGTCCAGTCGCCCTTCGCGTTCACGTCGATGCCCACCGCAGCGCGCTGGCCGAGCGGCGGGGTGAGCAGGATCTGGCGCAGGTGCTGCGACAGGAAGCGCAGCGCTTCTTCGTCGCCGCGCTCCTTCAGCTCGCGCCGCACGTCCTCCTCGACCGTCGGCAGCAGCCGCTGCTCGAGCGCCTGGCGCGCCACGCTCTCGAGCAGGCTCTCGAAGTCGGGCGACGAGCGGCGGCCGAGCGCGGCGCGCACCTTGGGGTACGCCTTCTCGCGCGGCACCTCGATGCGCGTCGCGATCACGCGCTCCTTCTGCGCCTGGCGGATCGCGAGCAGGCGGTGGCCCTGGAGCTGACGCAGCGGCTGGCGCACGCGCAGGAGCGGCTTGTGGCGGCCGAGCTTCGACTCGTCGACCGTCGCGCGCACCGACAGCTCGCCGTGCTTGCGCAGCATGCGGCGCAGTTGCGCGCGCAGCCGCGGGTTGCGGCCGAGCCGGTGCGAGAGGATGCGTACCGCGCCCGCGAGCGCCTCCTCCTCGGTGTGCACGCCGCGGTCGGGGCGCACGTACTCGGCGCACAGGCGCGCGAGCTGCGGTGTGACCTCGATGCGCGTCTCGCTCGTCTCGATCACGACGCCGTTCGACGCGCCGGCATCCGCGTCGGCATCGGCATCGGCGTCCGTGTCCGTGTCCGCGTCCGCGTCGCTCGGCGCCGACGCCTGCTCGCTCGTCGCGCTCTCGGGCTGCTCGGTCGTGGGCAGCGTCGCCGTCATGGTCGCGGTCGTCGTGCGGGCGGAGACGCTCGCGTCCGGCGCGCTCTCGTCGTGCGCGCTCTCGTCCGTCGCGCTCTGGGCGGAGGGCGAGTCGCCCGACGCCGCAGCCTCGGCCACGGCGACGGGCGTCTCGCTCGAGGACTCCTCCTCCTTCTCGGACCGCGTTGCGGACGAGCCCTCCTCCGCCGCCGGCGGCGCGAGTGCGGCCACCGGCGTGCTCTCCTCTTCGCTCTCGCTCGACGCAGCCCCGTCGGACGTGGCGCCCGACGTGCCGCCCGACGTGGCGTCGGAAGCGGTGCGCGTGCGCTCCTGCGGCACGGGCCGCACCAGCGCGTCGGCCAGCGGACCCAGCCCGCGGTCGAGCGCGAGCTGCACCTCCGGCTCGGGGCGGCGGTGCGGCATGTACAGGTCCTCGAGCTCGAAGCGGTCCATGCACGTGCGGACCTCCTCGAGCACGCCCGGCTCGACGTCGCAAGTCTCGAGCAAGCGCAGGATCGTCGCGCGGCGACGGTCGAGCTCCTCGAGCATCGCCCGCCGGCGCTCCAGGCGACGGATCACGCCTTCGGTCATGTCTCCGGATTCGCGCCGCCGCGCGCGCCCGATGTAAGGAGCCGAGAGACCCGCGTCGAGCATCTCCAGCACGCCGTGAACGTGCTGCGGGTCGGTCGAGAACTCCTTGGCCAATGCCTCCACGATCGGAGTCGCAGTCACTGTGAAATCCCTCCCCGTTGATCGGGGGAATTCGTTGAGCCGGGGCGCAAACGCGCGCCGGTAAGGAGCCGGACAGGATACCGCGCGCTCGAGAATTGGGCGCCCCCGGATGGAAAGGGCCGGAGGAAAACCGCGGCGCGCGGCCCGGGCTCGGGCCAGCGCGTGGAGCGCGGATGCGCGCCGCCGCTACGCACCGCCGCTGCGCCCTGACGGGGCGTCCCGCCGGTGAGAACGTCCGTCAGATCGCGACGAACGCGACGAGCGCCTTGCCGAAGCGCATTCCGGCCGCGTCGTCGAGCGCCGTGACGACGTTGCCGTCGCGCTGGACCTGCGACCCGGTGTACTTCGCGCCCGCGCGGCGCAGCTCCTCGGCGAGCGCCGGCGAGCCGGTCACCTTGCGCCTCTTGACCACGTCCGCGCGCGCCAGAACAGCGACCGCCTCGCCCCACGCGCCGATCAGCTTGCCGTCGGCGTGCGCCTCGCGCGCCAGGCGCAGCGCGTCGGGATCGTCCGCGAGCTCGCGCGCTCCCTCGCCGCCGACGAACAGGACGCCCGCGTAGTCGGCCATCCGCGCCTGCGACAGCGGCTCGTCCGCGAGGAACTCGTCCTGCAGGCGGCCGTGGATGAGCTCGTCGGACTCGCGCGCGACGCAGCGCGTCCCGACGCGGACGTTGTACAGGCACGAGCGCGCGTAACGCAGCGTCTCCTCCGCGTAGGCCGCGCTGGGGACGACGACGAGCACCATGCTCTCGTAGCGGTGGATCGCCCGGCCGTACTCGTCGGTCTCGGCGTTCGGGTCGGCGGTCTTGTTCTCGGCCATGGAACGAAGGTCAGGTCAGTCGGGGACCTCGAAGATCGAGACGCGCGTCTCCTCGGCGAGCAGGCCGGCCCCGTCGGACACGCGCCACGACACGAACTCGTCGAGGCCAGGCAACGTCATGTCGCCGAGCAGGCGACCGGTCAGGCCGTCGTGGACGCGCAGGACCGCGCCGCGCGCGACGTAGAGCTTGCCGCCGTCGACGCGGATGCTGACGTCCGGCAGGTCGTCCTCGGCGTCGCTCGACAGGTCCTCGATCCACAGCGGCCGCTCGTTCGAATCGGCGCCCGGCGAGAACGCGATCAGCGCGAGGGGCGACGCGTCGAGGCCCTCGTCCTCGCGCGCGGACAGCGCGGCGAGGCGGTCGCGCAGCGCGTCGGGCGAGAGCGCGGACTCGACCTCGTCGACGACGAGCACGACGGCGCGTTCGTCGACCGCGAGCGCGTGGACGCGGCTCAGCTTCGGGTCGACGAGCGTGCCCGCGTACTCGCCGGTCTCCGCGTGCAGACAGAGCACGCCCTGGCGCTTCGTCGCAGGCACGGTGTAGACGACGTACACGAGGTCGCCGGCGCGCCCGACCATGTGGTAGCGCTCGTTCTCGCGCGTGTAGACCCACGACTCGACCATCTCGGTCGTCAGGATGCCGCACACGCGCTGCGGCGACACGCACACCGACAGGTCGCGGTGCACGATCGCCTCGTCGAACGACTCGATGTCGCGCAGCCCGATCAGCTCCCCGGTGCGCACCTCCATGCGCGCGATGCTGTGCCCCTGCACGCTCGGGCCGAGCATGACGACCTCGCCCTCGGGGCCGAAGCCCGCGCCGAAGCCGCGGCCGTAGCCGATCTCGCACGGCGCCTGCCAGGCGATCTCGCCCGTGCTGCGGTCGTACGCGTGGCACTTGCCGGGGATCACGTCGTCCCGCCACTTGCCGCCGGCGGGCGGGTCGTAGCAATGGACGAGAGCGGGGCCCTTCGCGTCGAAGGCGATGCCGTCGACGAGGCTCGTGAGCTCGCGGGTCCAGCGGCGGCGCGCGGTGCGGGTCATGCGCGCGATAGTAGCGCCGGCCCCGACGGAAACGTCGCGTCGGGGCCGGATTCCGCTGTCGGCTCCACGAGCTCTACTTGCCGTAGACCTCGTCCGCGACCGAGCGCGGCGTCGGCCGGTATTCGTGGAGCTCCATCGAGAACGAGCCGCGGCCCTGCGTCGCCCCGCGCAGCGCGGACGAGTACGCGAACATCTCCGAGATCGGCACGAGTCCGCGGACCACCCGCAGGTCGGAGACCGACTCGATCTCGTGCACCTCGCCGCGGCGCGCGTTCAGGTCGCCGACGACGGCGCCGAGATACTCCTCGGGCACGCGCACCTCGATCTTCATGATCGGCTCGAGCAGCGTCGTGTTGCTCTCCGACCCCTGGCGGAACGCCAGGACGCCCGCGCCGTGGAACGCCATCTCGGACGAGTCGACGTCGTGGGCCTTGCCGTCGAAGAGCGTGGCGCGCACGCCGATGTACGGGAAGCCCGTCTTGCCGCCGCCCGCGACCGCTTCCTCGAGGCCGGCCTTGACCGCGGGGATGTACTCGCGCGGGATCGAGCCGCCCTTGATCGCGTCGACGAACACGAGCCCCTTCTCGCCCTCGACGGGCTCGAGGCGCACGTGCGCGACGGCGTACTGACCGCGGCCGCCCGACTGGCGGATGTAGCGCGCCTCGGTCTCGACCGGAGCGGTGATCCGCTGGCGGTACGCGACCTTCGGCTTGCCCGTGTTCACGTCGCACTTGAAGTCGCGACGGATGCGGTTGATCACGATCTCGAGGTGCAGCTCGCCCATGCCCGAGAGCACGAGGTCGCCGGTCGCCTCGATGGTCTGCGCGCGCAGCGTCGGGTCCTCGCGCACGATCCGCGCGATCACCTCGGAGAGCTTGTCACGGTCGGCGCCCTTCGCGGGCTCGACCGCGATCGAGATCACCGAGTCCGGGAAGACGATCTTGCTGAGCGCGATCGGGTTGGACGGATCGCAGAGCGTGTCGCCCGTGACCGTGTTCTTGAGGCCGATGCACGCGACGATCTCGCCCGCGCCGACTTCTTCGAGCGCCTCGCGCTTGTCCGCGTGGATGCGCATGAGACGGCTGATCCGCTCGGTCTTGCGCGTGCGCGGGTTGAGCAGCTTGTCGCCCTTGCGCAGCACGCCCGAGTACACGCGCACGAACGTCAGGTCGCCCGTCGACTCGCAGGTCGTCTTGAACGCGAGCAGGCTGAGCGGCTGCGCGTCGTCCGACGAGCGCGTCTCCATCTCGCCCGTCTCCGGGTTCTCGCCCTCGACCGGCGGGACGTCGAGCGGGCTCGGCAGGTACTCGTTCACCGCGTCGAGCAGGAAGCGCACGCCTTTGTGCTTGAGCGCCGAGCCGCACAGGACCGGCGTGATGCCCATCGACAGCGTCGCGCTGCGCAACGCGCGAGCGAGCATCTCGTCCGAGATCGGCTCGTCCTCGACGAACAGGTCGAGCACCTCGTCGTCGAACTCGGCCGCGGCCTCGCACAGGTCGTGGTAGGCCTTCTGCACCGCGTCGGCCATGTCGGCCGGGATCTCGACCTCGTCGTACGCGCGGCCCTGCGAGTCATCGAGGAAGACGTACGCCTTGCGCGTCACGAGGTCGACGACGCCGCGGAAGTCCTTCTCCGCCCCGATCGGGAGCTGGAGGACGACCGGACGCGCGCCGAGGCGCTCGTGGATCGAGCGCACCGCCTTGTCGAAGTCGGCCCCGACGCGGTCCATCTTGTTGATGAAGCACAGCCGCGGGACCTTGTAGCGATCGGCCTGGCGCCAGACGGTCTCCGACTGGGCCTCGACGCCCGCGACGCCGTCGAACACGGCGATCGCGCCGTCGAGGACGCGCAGGGAGCGCTCGACCTCGGCGGTGAAGTCGACGTGGCCGGGCGTGTCGATGATCGTGATCGTGTGGCCCTTCCACTCGGCGCTCGTCGCGGCGGACTGGATCGTGATGCCGCGGGCCTGCTCCTCCTCGAGGAAGTCCATCGTGGCCTCGCCGTCGTGGACCTCGCCGGCGCGGTGGATGCGTCCGGTGAGGAACAGAACGCGCTCCGTCACCGTGGTCTTGCCCGCGTCGATGTGGGCCATGATGCCGATGTTGCGCTGCATGCGCAGACGCTCGGCGAGCTTGCCGCCGACGGGCTGGGACTGGACTGCGGTGGCCATGATGCGTGCCCTCGGGAGGGCGGGGTCGAGATGGACGGGTGGTGTCCGTCGGAGCCGAAAAGGAAGAACGCGGGCGTTGGACCCGCTGGGAGGGAGCCGGCTACGACCCCCTTGCCCAGGGGTTGCGGCCGTGGGAAGCGCTACGGATGGGCCGGAGGTGCGGTACGGCCGTCCTGAAGCCGAAAAAGGATAGCCGCCGTCTGAGAAAGGTCAAGTCGGCGGGTTGCAAGGAGAACTTGAATCCGTCGCAACCCGGCCTCGCGCCTCACGTCCTCGACGGCATTCCCTGGCCACGGCGAGCAAGCGCCGGGGTCACGGCAAGCGCCGGATCTTCTGCCCCTCGCGGCCTGCGCCATGGCCGAGGCCCCCGTGCGGCAGGCCCTCGTCCACCGGCTCGCCGTCCGCCTCGTAGCCGTGGAAGCGCCAGCCGATCGCCTCGCCCCGCAGCGGCACCGGCGTGTCCTGCAGGTGGAGCGCGAGGTGCGGCTCGGCCGTGACGCGCGATGCGCCCGAGTGACCGACGCGCGCGAGCGGCTGGCCAGCGCTCACGCGCTCGCCCCGGGCGACCGCGATCGACCCCTGCAACAGGTTCGACAGGAACACGTACTCGCCCTCGGCGACCCGCAGCGCGACGTGGTTGCCGTACGCGTGGCCCGCGCCGAGCGCGCCCGCCTCGTGGTCGGGCTCGCCGTCGTGGACCAGGACCACCTCGCCGTCCGCGGGCGCGAGCACGGGCCGTCCGAACGCGCGGTAGCGCGCGGGTCCGGCGTCCGCGGGGGCGTCCGGGTCGAGCGTCGAGCCGGCCTCCGCGACGACGAGGTCGAGCCCGTAGCGCCGATCCGGCTGCACGATGAGCGCGTTCCCGCCGCGCTCGCCGCCCCAGCGCACCGTCCACGTCCCCTCGACCGGGAGCTCGAAGCGCACGCGGCTCGGCCGGCCCTCGTGCGAGGTCGGGTACGGCATCGGGTACGACGCGACCGCGACGAGCACCGCGAGCGCGGCGAACGCCGGCAGGCGCCGACGGCCGAGGAACGGGCGGTGCGTCGCGCTCCACAGCGCGCCGACGACGAACAGGACGAGCGCGACGAGCGCGATGATCGGCGGGCCGTACGTGTACGCGAGGATCGGGCCGACGCCGCCCGGGCGCAGCCCGAGGTAGACGATGAGCGCGGCGAACACGAGCACGAGCACGATCGCGAGCTTCGACCACGGCTCGGAGCGCGCCGACGCGCGGCGGACGAGCTCCTCGGGCCCGCCCGGGTCGAGACGCGGAGTCGGGGGAGCGGGCGCGGGCCGAGCGCCGGCGGCGGCTCGCTTCGCACGGCCGCGGCTCACGGCCGCGGCTCCTGGGGCCGGTTGCGCCCCAGCGCCTCGTGCGCCGCGACGAACTCGTGCGTGCAGAACGACGCGAGCAGCGAGAGGTCGCCGGCGAGCACGGTCGCGGCGAGGATCTCCGCGAAGCGGTTCGCGCGCCCGTCGCCGGCGCAGCCGAGGAGCGCCAGGCACTCGGCCGCGGTGCCCTGGCCGGTGCCGCCGCCGACGGTGCCGACGAGCAGCGAGGGCAGGTGCGCCGCCGCGTACAGATCGCCCTCGTCCGTCTCCTCGAGCTCGAGGAAGCCCGTCGCCGACTCGGTCACGTACGCCGCGTCCTGGCCGCACGCGATCATCACGGCGGCGAGCCCGTTCGCCGACTGGACGAGCCAGTTCTGCGTGCCGAGCCGCGCGAAGCCCGCGACGTAGCTCCGCCCGATCGCGACCATCTGGGCGGGCGTCGCGCGCGTGCGCCGAACGAGCTCCGCGCGCGGCACGACGACCTCGCAGACGACGGAGCGCCCGCGGCCCTCGAAGCTCGCCCGCGCGTTCGCCCGCTTCTCGACGTCCTCGCCGTGCACGTAGCGCTCGCGCGCCCCCGCGCACTCGGCGAGCGCGCGCGAGCACAGCTCCGCCGCGTGCGCCGCCATGTTGACGCCGATCGCGTCGCCGGTCGTGAACACGAGCCGCAGGACGAGCCGCCGTCCGAGCACGTCGGCGTCGACCGACACGAGCCGGCCGTGGCGCGTCACGCTCGCCGTCAGGCGCTCGAAGTCCGCGCGCATCGAGCGCGCGACCTCGGCGGCGGCGAGCGCGCCCGCGAG
This sequence comes from uncultured Planctomycetaceae bacterium, assembly GCA_964528575.1. GTDB lineage: Bacteria > Planctomycetota > UBA1135 > UBA1135 > CAZGTQ01. Next base: position 14,318 of record CAZGTQ010000169.1, read on the forward strand.
ATCGTCGAACACGAGCATCGGGTGCTGCGAGAGGCCCTCGCGCACGACGCGCGCGCGGCCCATCCGACCCGCGTCGGCGGCCGCGGCGAACAGCCCCATGCCGCGCGCGGTCGAGGCGACGAGCGCGCCCTCGGTCGTCGCCATCGGCACGTACGCGGTGCACGGGCCGTCGGTCGTGTCGAGGACGAGCGGACCCGCGAGGCCCACCGGGACCTGGGCGAAGCCGACGAGGTTCTCGACGTTGCCGCGCGCCTCGGCGCTCGCCACGGGCTCCCCCGCCAGGTGCGGCAAGGCGCGGCCCGCGAGCTCGACGCAGAGCGCGTGGCGGCGCGCGACGGCGGCGCGCTCGTAGTCCGCGGCGCCGCTCGCGCGCGGGACGCGGACGCGCTCGGCCGGCGCGAGCGCCCGGTCTCGCGTCGGATCGGCTTTTTTCGGCTCGGAAGTCACGACGGTGCTGAGCGAGCGCCGCGGCGCCCGTAGGATCACGCCGCCATGCTGCTGGAATTCCTCCAAGGGGTCACCGGAATCTTCATCGTCGTCTACGACGGCCAGCACGCTCTCAAGTTCACGCTGGGGCGCGCCCAAGGCGTCGTCGGCCCCGGCGTGCACTTCAAGCTGCCGATCGTGCAGAAGTTCCGGGTCGAGGAGACGAAGCACACGACGCTCGACCTCGAGCCGCAGGTGATCCAGCTCCAGGACGACCTCGTTTACGAGGTCGACGCGAAGGTGATGTACCAGATCGTCGACCTGCGCAAGGCGGTGATCGAGATCGACGACCTCGTCGTCGGTCTGCAGAACCGGGTCGTGCTCGCCGTGCAGCGCGTCGTGGGCGCCCGCGACCGGCACACGGTCACCGACACGGACGAGCTCATCGCGGGCGTGCGCGAGGAGCTGCGGCCGGTCGAGGAGCAATGGGGCGTGCGCATCCTCCAGTTCGGGTTCTCGAACATCTCGCCGTCCCCCACCACGCTCGAGATCACGCAGCTCGAGCTCCTGACCCGCGAGCGCCTCAGCCTGTACGGCGAGCTGCGCCAGGCGGGCCTCTCGCCCGCGGCCGCCGTCGCGCTGATCACCGGCGCGGTCGTCGCGACGCAGCCCGACGAGGCCGCGGCGTCCTGGACCGCGCTCCAGGCCGAGGAGAAACAGGTCGCGCGCAAGATCGAGGAGTGGGCCGACACCGTCGAGCGGCGCTTCCGCGGCAAGCGCGCCGCGGAGGAGCAGGAGGAGACGCCGCCCGACGCGAAAGAGGACGAGAAGGACGAAGACGAGGGCGGGGACGCGCGGTGAAGCGCGCGCGCGCGCACGACGCGCTGCTCATGCTCGAGCGGGCGCAAACGCCCGGCGACGCGCTGCTCCTCCTCGCGCGGGCGCAGACGCCCGGCTCGGTGCCTCAGGAGCCCGACTCCTGGGGCGCGCGCATCAACGAGTGGGTCCATTGGCTCCTCGGCGCGTTCCTCGCGTGGGTGGTCTACGCCTTCAAGTCGCAGCCGTTCGTGGTCATCGCGGCGCTCTACGCGTTCTTCCGCGCGTTCGGCACGACCGTCGAGACCGGCCAGCACGGTCTCCTGTTCAGCTTCGGCCGCGCGCGCCGAGTCATACCGCCCGGCTTCAAGCCGCTGATCCCGTTCCTGCAGATCGTCGTCAAGGTGCCGACGCGCTCGCGCACGATGGACCTCGGCGCACAGCGCGTGACGACGGCCGACGGGCTCGTCTACTTCGTCGACACGAACGTCGTCTACCGCATCGTCGACGTGTCGAAGGCGTTGATCGAGATCGACGACGTGGAGAAGGGCATGCGGCAGCTCCTGGGCCTCTCGGTGCAGGAGGTCGTGCGCGCGAAGCGCTGGACGTCGCTGCGGCTGACGGAAGCGCTCGACGAGGAGCTGCGCCGCACGATGCAGGGGCCGCTCGAGGCCTGGGGCGTCGCGCTCGAGAGCGTCGGGTTCATCAGCGCGCGGCCCTCCCCCAAGACGCTGCGGATCACGCAGCTCGAGCGGCTGACGGCGTCGCGCGGCCGGCAGCTCGCGCGCCTCGACGCGACCGGCATGCCGCGCTCGCTGTCGCTCCCGCTCGTCGGCGACGGCCGGCGCATCACGAACCGAACCGGGCTCGTGCGCGCGCGCGTCGACGTCCAGCGCCGGCGCCGGCGTCTGCGGCGAGCGATCGATCGCCTCGCGAAGACCCATCCGAAGGTCCTGCGCGCGTCGCGGGTCGGCCTGCTCCGCTGGCTCACGCGCACGACCGACTCGAGCCGCTCGCACGCGCTGTCCTGGGCGAAGAAGTCGCTCCACAGCGGCCGGTCGAGTCCGCGTCAGCGGCGTCCGGGCGACCCGCGCCCGCGCGAGTCGTAGGCGCTGGAGGGCTGCACCGCCGCCCGTTACCGTGGCCGGCATGGACGGGATCGGCCCCCCCGAGCGACGCGGCGGACGAGCGCGAGCGGCGCTCTTTCTCGTCGCCTGCGCGGCGGGTCTCGCCGTCCTCGTCGCGGCCTACTCGAACCACTTCCACAACGGGTTCCACTTCGACGACAAGCACGTCATCGAGGACAACCTGTGGATCCGCAGCCTCGACCACGTCGAGCGCTTCTTCACCGATCCGCGCACGTACACGAGCCTGCCGGCGAACGCGAGCTACCGGCCGCTCCTGACGCTCTCCTACGCGCTCGATCACGCCGCGGGCGACGGACTCGAACCGGTCGCGTTCCACCGCACGCAGTTCGCGCTGCACGTCGTGCTCTGGCTCGTGCTGCTCGGCCTGTTCCGCCGCGTCCTCGACGCGCTCGCGGGCGCGCGCCCCGCGCACCGCTGGCTCGCGCTGCTCGCCGCGACGCTCTTCAGCGTGCACACGGCGAACACCGAGACCGTCAACTACCTCTCCTCGCGCTCGAGCCTCGTCGGCACCCTCGGCGTCGCCGCATCGCTGCTCTGTTGGCTCGCGTGGCCGCGCGCGCGCGCGTTCGGCGCGTACCTCGTCCCGATGCTCGTGTGCGGCCTCGCGAAGCCGCTGACGGTCGTCTTCGCGCCGATCCTGTTCGTCTTCCTCGCGCTCGAGCGCGGAGCGGACCTCGCGCGACCGTTCTCGCGCGACACGGTCGGCGCGTGCGGGCGCGCGCTCTTGCGCTCGACGCCCGCGCTCCTCGCCGCCGCGGGGCTGTACCTGTTCCTGCGCGCGATGGAGCCCGACACGCTCGCGTACTCCGACCGCGGGCCGCTCGAGTACCTGCGCTCGCAGGCGTTCGTCTGGGTGCACTACGTGCGCCTGTTCCTCGTCCCGGTCGGGCTGACGGCGGACACGGACTGGAGGTTCGACGTCGCCTGGCACGACACGCGCTTGTTCGCCGGCGTGCTGTTCGCGCTCGGCCTCGCGGCGATCGTCGTCGTCACGTCGGGCCGCGAGCGCCTGCGGCCCATCGCGTTCGGGCTCGCGTGGTTCGCTCTCGCGCTCGTGCCGACCGCGAGCGTGATCCCGCTGTCGGAGGTCTACAACGAGCACCGCATCTTCTTCCCGTACGTCGGGCTCACGCTCGCGGCCGTGTGGGCGCTGTGGACGCTGCTCGGGCGGCTCGGCCGCGCGGGCGCGATCGCGGCCGCGCTCGTGCTCGTCGCGGCGATCGGCGCGCACGCGGTCGGCACGCACGTGCGCAACCGCGTGTGGCGCGACGGGACGAGCCTGTGGAGCGACGTCGTCGCGAAGAGCCCGGACAACGGTCGCGGGTTGATGAACTACGGGCTCGAGAAGATGCGCCGCGCGGAGTACGCCGAGGCGCTCGATCTGTTCGAGCGCGCCAAGCGGGCGTGGCCGACGTACGAGTACGTCGACGTGAACCTCGCGATCGTCAAGCACGAGCTCGGGCGCACGGCGGAGGTCGAGCCGCACTTCCGCCGCGCGCTCGCGATCTCGCCGCGCTTCGCGCAGGGGCACTACTACTACGGCGAGTGGCTCGCGGACAGCGGGCGCGGGCCGGAGGCGCTCGAGCATCTCGCGACGTCGCTCGAGCTGAGCGGCTCGGCGAGCGCGACGCGGCGGCTGTTGACGTCGCTCCGGTTCGCGCGCGGCGAGCGCGACGAGGCGCTGCGCATCGCGCGCGAGACGCTGTCGCTCGAGCCGCGCGACGAGACGGCCCTCGCGCTGGTGGCCGGCAACGTGCCGTACGCGCCGATCGAGGGCGTCGCGGACGGATTCGCGGTGCGCGGGCGGAGCCTGATCGACGAGCGCGACTTCGTCGGTGCCGCGGTCGTGCTGCGCCACGCGCTCGCGCTCGACCCCGGCCACGCGATCGCGTGGAACAACCTGGGCTGGGCGCTGCATCAGCTCGGCTTCCTGCCCGAGGCGATCGACGCGTACGAGCGCGCGCTCGCTGCCGATCCGGCGTTGGAGAACGCGCGCAACAACCTGCGCGCGGCGCGCGAGCGGGCCGCCGCGCTCGCCGAGCCTCGCGATGGCTGACGCGTCCTGGAGCGCCGAGCGCGCGGCGGCGACGACCGTCGTCGTGCCCGCGTTCCGCGAGGAGCGCGTCGTGCGCGGCGTCGCCGAGCGGCTCGCCGCGCTCGGCGTGCGCGTCGTCGTCGTCGACGACGCGTCGGACGACGGCACGGCGGCCGCGCTCGCGGGGTTGCCGGTCACGGTGTTGCGCCACGGGCTCAACCTCGGCCAGGGCGCGGCGTTGCAGACGGGGATCACGTGGGCGCTCCAGCACGGCGCGCGGTACGTCGTGACGTTCGACGCGGACGGCCAGCACGAGGAAGCGGACGTCCCCGCGCTCGTCGCCGCGCTCGCGGACGGCGGCCACGACGTCGCACTCGGCTCACGCTTCCTCGGCGCGGCGCTCGACATGCCGCGCTCGCGGCGCCGGCTGCTGCGCTTCGCGGTGTGGTTCACGCGCCGCACGACGGGGCTCGCGGTCACGGACGCGCACAACGGCCTGCGCGCGTTCACCGCGGACGCGGCGCGGCGCCTGCGCATCCGCCAGAGCCGCATGGCGCACGCGTCGGAGATCCTGGCCTTCGTCGCGCACGAGGAGCTGCGCTGGACCGAGGTCCCGACGACGGTGCGCTACACCGAGTATTCGCGCGCGAAGGGCCAGTCGGCGCTCGGCGCGATCGACATCCTCTACGAGCTCTGCCTGCGGAGGTTCTTCTGATGCCGACCGAATCGACGAACGACCCGACGCTCTTCAAGCTCCTCTTCGCGGGAGCGGCGGCGCTGGCGATGTTCTACTTCCTCGTCGCGACGCGCCGCTCGGCGTTCCAGCGCCTCTTCGTCCTGTTCCTCTTCGGCGCCGGCATCCTGTTCGTGCTGAGGCCGGAGCTGTCGAACGACGCCGCCCGCCTCGTCGGCATCGGCCGCGGCGCCGACCTCGTCCTGTACGTGTCGACGCTGTTCCTGCTCTTCCTGTCGATCAACCACTACCTGCGCTTCAAGGACGTCGACGAGAAGCTGACGCGCCTCGTCCGCCAACTCGCGCTGATGCAACCGGTGCAACGCGACGAGCGCGACGGCGATTGACGCCCGGAACGTCGCCCCCGCTGCGTAGCGCTACTCCTTCGTCGCCGATGCTTCGACCGGCGCGGCGCCTTTCACGTGCTCGTCGAACCAGTCGATCATCTCGGCGAGCGTGTGGAGCACCGATTCGCGGGCGAGGTAGCCGTGGCTCTCGTTCGGCAGGAACACGAGCCGCGCCGTGCCGCCGTTGCCCTTGATCGCCTGGAAGAGGCGCGTCGACTGGACCGGGAACGTGCCCGAGTTGTTGTCGATTTCGCCGTGGACGAGGAGCAGCGGCTCGTCGATGGCGTCGGCGTGCATGAACGGCGAGAGCTGGAAATAGACCTCGGGCGCCTCCCACACGGTGCGGCGCTCGCTCTGGAAGCCGAATGGCGTCAGCGTGCGGTTGTAGGCGCCGCTGCGCGCGATGCCCGCGCGGAACAGGTCGCAGTGCGCGAGCAGGTTGGCCGTCATGAACGCGCCGTAGCTGTGACCGCCGACGCCGACGCGCGTGCGGTCCGCGACGCCCAGCTCGACCGCGTGGTCGATCGCCGCCTGCGCCGCCGCGACGATCTGCTCGATGAACGTGTCGTTCATCGTCTCCGGATCGCCGATCACCGGCATCGTCGCGGCGTCCATCACCGCGTAGCCCTGCGTCAGGAAGTACAGGTGCGAGGCGCCGCCGACGCGCGTGAAACGGTGCGGCGAGCCGCTGACCTGGCCCGCCGTCGCAGGGTCGTTGTACTCCAGCGGATAAGCCCACACGACGAGCGGCAGGCGCGTCCCTTCCTCGTAGCCCTCCGGCAAGTACAACGTCGCAGAGAGCGGCACGCCGTCCGCGCGCTCGTACTTCACGAGCTGCTTCGTCACCTTGCGCAGCGCGGGCGTCGGGTCGGGATAGTCGGTGAGCGCGACGACGTCCTGCGGCTCGGCGATCGAGCGCAGGCGGTAGTTCGGCGGCTCGATCGGGCTCTCGAAACGCGTGACGAAGCGCAGGTCAGCCGTCGTCTCGGCCGGGAGCAGGTCGGCGACCGACTCGTACACGCCGTCCGCGCAGCGCCACAGGCGCTCGGTCGCGAGCGTCTCGAGGCTCTGGCGGTCGAGGAACGGCCGGTCGCCCTCGGGCGAGGAGCCGCGGCCCGTGCGGTAGATCCAGCCGCCGTCCGTGCGCACGACCGCATACCCCGTGTCGTCGAGCGCGAGCACGACCGAGCCCGGGTCGCCGTAGCGGTCGCGCACGCTGCGGTCCTCGACGAGGAGCAGCTCGCCCGGCCCGCCGGCGAGCCACGTGCGCGTCCAGCGCCGGTCGCGGTCGTACTCGGAGACGAAGAAGAGCGGCGAGCCCTCGATCCACGAGACGCCGCGGAAACGGTGCTCGGTGCGCGCGATCTCGCTCGGCTCGGACTCGAACGGGAACGACTGCTCGAGCACGCGGTCGCGGTGCGGCACCTCGCGCTCGGGATCGCCCCCGTCGAGCGCCTCGGCCCACGCGAGCGTCGCCGGCCGCCCCGCGCGCCACGCGACCGAGCGCGGACCCGTGCGCACGCCGTCGATCGGCACGTTCTCCTCGAGCGGGACGTTCGCGACGACGTGCTCGCGCTCGCCCTTCGCGCTCCACACCTCGATCGTGTGCGGGAACATGTAGTACGGCATCAGATAGGAGAACGGCTTCGCGAGCCGCGTGACGAGCAGGTGCTCGCCGTTCGGCGACGGCGCGAAGCCAGTGATCATCGACGGCGGGCCGATGCGGAGCTTGACGAGGTGGATCGCTTCGCCGGGGCGGTACTCGACGATCATCAGCTGCGACGTCGCGTAGTGCTCGAAGAGCGTGGCGTCGTGCGGGCCGCCGAGGAGGTCCTGGTACGTGCGCAGCGGCGACGTGTCGCCCGCGGTCTCCTGCACGGTCGGCCCGCTCGGCACGCGCGCCTCGAGCGGCGGCTCGCCGCGACCGTCCGGCACGACGCTGACCGCGAGCAGCGCGGGGCCGAGCGTGACGACGTTGCCGGGCATCCACTCGAAGCCGCCCGTGAGCACCGCGTTGACGCGATCGGTGACGAGCTTCGGCTCGGCCGGCTTGGCGACCGACGCGACCCACAGCTCGGTGCCGCCCGGGGAGACGACGGTGAACGCGAAGTGCTCGGACGTGTGCGACCAGCTCGTGCGCGCCAGCCGCGCGCCCTCGGGCAGCGGCACGCGCGTCTCGCGCTCTCCGGCGAGGTCGCGCAGGAGCAGCCCCGCGTCGAAGCTCGTGCTGTAGCGCGCGTTCGCCGCGGGGTCGATGCGCGTGCCTGCGAGGCGCAGCATCGGGCGCGAGAGGTCGGCGATCGTCGGCAGCGCGTCTTGCTCGACGACGAGCATCCACGCTCCGTCGGGGCTGGTCGAGATCGACGGCGACGGCGGCGCATCGACGAGCTCGACGACCGCGGGCGGCGGGAGGCGGTAGGCCTCCTGCGCGGCGAGCGGGAGCGCGAGGGAGACGGCGGCGAGCAGCGCGGCGTTTCGATTCATGGGATCGTTCGCGGGGGCCGGGGGTGTGGGACGGGTGACGAGGCGCATCGTACCGCGCGCCGCGCGCGGCCGCCGTTTCGGCCGCGTCGGGGCGCCGGCGGCGGGCTCAGCGCGCCTGGAGCACGCGCTCCAGCCGCGCGCGCATGACCTCGATCGCCTGCTCGCTCTCGTCGACGAGCACGCACGAGCGTCCATGCCGCAGCGCCGCCTCGCCGGTCGTGCCGCTGCCAGCGAAGAAGTCGAGCACGCGGTCGCCGGGGTCGCTGTGGACGCGCACGATGCGCTCGAGGATCGGGAGCGGCTTCTGCGTCGGATAGCCGGTGCGCTCCCTCGAATTCGTCGGCACGACCGTCTGCCACCAGACGTCGGTCGGCACCTTGCCGCGCTTCGCCTTCTCGGGCCCGACCAGCGACGGCGCCATGTACGGGATGCGGTCGACGTCGTCGTAGCGAAAGGTCCAGCGCCGCGGGTCCTTCGAGTACCACAGGATCACGTCGTGCTTCGCCGGCCACGAGCGCTTGCCGCGGCCGCCGTAGTCGTACGCCCAGACGATCTCGCCGCGGAACGAGTCGCGGCCGAACAGCTCGTCGAGCGCGACTTTCACGTAGTGCGACTCGCGCGGATCGAGGTGCACGAAGAGGCTCCCGGTCGCGTCGAGCACGCGGCGCCCCTCGGCGAGCCGCGCGACGAGCCACGGCACGTAGTCGTCGCGGCTGTCGGCGTACGACGCGCGCGAGACGACCTCCGTTCGGTAGCGCCGTCCGCCGAACCCGGTACGGTCGCCGTGCTCGTCGCGCTCGGTCCGCAGGCGCGTGAGCACGCGGCGCTTGTTCGTGTTGAACGGCGGATCGACGTAGACGAGCCGAAACGCGCCGTCCGCGACGCCGCCGAGCCATTCCAGACACTCGGCACGAACGATCTCGAGCGTCGGCGCGTCCATGCGAGCTGCATCGTAGCGGCCTCGGCGCGCAGGGAGTACGCTCGACCCCCCCCCCGACGCGAGACACCGGTACGAGGATGCTCCATGCGCTCGCGCCTCTCGCCGCTCCGCCCGGCTCTGACGGCGGTCTTCGCCACGACGCTCGCGAGCGGGCTCGCCGCGCAGGCGACCCCGGTCCCGCCGTTCGCCGGCGATCGCTCGGAAGGGTTCGAGACGCAGCCGCCGATCCCGAACAGCGAGCTGTGCGTGCCGACAGGCGTCTTCGGCGGAGCGGGCACGCTGTGCTCGTCGCAGCTCTCGTCGGACATCCTGAACGCCGTCAACTTCGTTCCGAGCTGCCAGTTCCTCCCGTTCGAGGGCTCGCGCTGCTACTTCAGCGGCTTCGGCACGCCGCGCTTCACGTTCGACCCCCCCGTCGCGCGCTTCGGCGGTCGCTTCGGCTTCGCGCCCGAGTCCGGCGGTGCGACGGCGCTCTTCTATGACGCGGCCGGCGCGCTGATCGCGAGCTCGCCGCTCGCGTTCCTCGCCGACTGCACGTGGCAGTGGAGCGGCTGGGAGCTGGCTCCTGGCGTCGCCGCGAGCGCGATCGAGATCGTCAACACGCATCCGGCGAGCACGCCGGGCTTCACGATCCCCGGCCTCTCGACGTTCGACGACCTGCGCATCGCCTACGAGCCGATCACGCTCGTCGGCTCGCCGGCGCAGATCTCGGTCGCGAACGGGGGCACGCAGACGCTCGACCTCGCCGCGGGAGCGGCGAACGCGGGCGACGTGTACCTGCTGCTCGGGAGCGTGACCGGCACGGCGCCGGGCTTCCAGATCGACGGCTTCACGCTCCCGCTGAACGTCGATGCCTACACGCTCGCGACGCTGTTCGCCCCGAACGCGCCGCCGCTCGCGGGCTCGCTCGGCACGTTCGACGCGAACGGGACCGCGCAGGCGACGTTCACGATCGCGCCGGGGAGCGCGAGCCTCGCGGGCCTGACCGCGAGCCACGCGTACGTCGCGCTCGACGTCCAGCCGACGCTCGTCTCGATCGTCCTGGTCAGCATGGCCGTCGACGTCGCGCTGGTTCCGTAGGCGCCCCGGCTGCGGGTGGCGAGCCTCGCGCTCCGCCCGGAGCCGGGCGTGCCGTGCCCAACGCCAGCGGCCGCGGCGCTCGCCTGCGTGCCCTGATCGGCCTCCGCGCCCCTCATCAGCCGGGCGCCGAGGTATCGTCGAGGGGTCCGAGCGCCCCGGCCAGGGCGCTCCCGGAGCCCCTCGAGGATTCCCCATGAACGTCTGCCCCCGCCGGCTCCGCGCGGCGTCCGTCGCCGCCCTCGCCGTCTCCCTGTCCTCGCTCGGCTCCGCCCAGCTCACGCCGATCGGTCCGTTCGCCGGCGACCAGTCCGAGGGCTTCGAGACGCAGACGTCGCCCATCACCAACTTCACGTGCATCCAGGAGCGCGTGTTCAACAACACAGCGGACCTGTGCACGCCGGGACAGACGACCGGGAACATCACGAGCGGATGGGGGTTCCAGTGCTCGCTCCAGGAGAAGAGCGGCGCGCGCTTCTACGGGAGCGCCGGCGGACCCGCGCGCTTCACGTTCGACAACCCCGTCTCGCGCTTCGGCGGGTGGTTCTCGTCGAACAGCGGCACCGACGGCGGGACGGCGAACTTCTTCGACGACCTCGGCAACCAGATCGCGAGCGAGCCGATGGGCTTCTTCGGCGACTGCACGTGGACGTGGCTCGGTTGGAGCCTGCCCGAGGGCACGACCGCGCGCGAGATCGAGATCGTCGGCGCGCACAGCTCGGGCGGCTTCGCCCACATGGACGACCTCGAGGTGTCGTACACGATCCCCGACCTCGTCGGCACGCCGTCGCAGATCTCCGCAGCGGCGGGCGGCGTCCACACGCTGGCGCTCGACGCGGGCGCGGCGAACGGCGGCAACATCTACCTCGTGCTGGGGAGCGTGAGCGGGACCGCGCCGGGCTTCACGCTCGATACGTTCCTCGTCCCGCTCAACATCGACTTCTACACGATCATCTCGCTGAACACGCCGAACGTCCCGCCGCTCGGCTCGACGCTCGGCACTCTCGATCCGAGCGGCCAGGCGCAGGCGACGGTCACCGTCCCGCCGAACACGCTCAACCTCGTCGGCGTGACGCTGAACCATGCGTACGTCGTGCTGAAGCTCGAGCCGACGCTCCTGTCGGTGACGTACGTCAGCTCCGCCGTCGCCCTCGCCCTGCTGTGAGCATGAAGCCGCTCCTCGCTCTTGCGTCGTTGACGGCGCTCGTCCCCGCGGCGACCGCGCAGCTCGCCCCGATCGCCGTTTTCACCGGCTCGCAGCTCGCCGACGGCGCGAGCGAGGACTTCGACAGCCAGCCGGGCCAGCTCGCCGTCGCGTGCGTCGCCGGGCGCATCTTCCAGAACCGCGCCGACCTCTGCACGCCGGCCGGCGCCTCGTGCTACCTGGCCGACGCTTGGTCGTTCAACTGCACGATCGAGAAGCTCAGCGGCAACGCGCTGTTCGGCTGCTCGATCGACTACGCCGAAATCCGCTTCGACGTGCCGGTCGCGCGCTTCGGCGGCTGGTTCGGCTGCAACTCCCCATTCCCCGACGGCACGGTGACGTTCTTCGACGACCAGGACCAGTGGCTCGCGACCGAGACGTACGTCGCGCCCGCGGACTGCTCGTGGAACTGGAACGGCTGGGAGGCGACGCAGGACCGCATCGGCCGGATCGAGATCCGCGGCAACCACCCCTTCGGCGGCTACGCGATGTTGGAGGACCTGCAAGTCGAGTTCGACGCGCCGACTCTCGTCGCGACCCCGGCGTCGCTGAGCGTGAGCGCGGGCGGCGTGCAGACGATGCTGCTCGACGCCGGGCTCGTCCACGCGACGCTGCCCTACCTGCTGCTCGGCTCCGCGAGCGGCAGCTCGCCCGGCATCGTCGTCGAGGGCAAGACGCTGCCGCTCAACGTCGACGGCTACACGCTTCACACGCTGCTGACGCCGAACGCGCCGCCTCTCGGCGGCTCTTTCGGCAGCCTCGACGCGACCGGCCGCGCGACGGCGACGTTCACGCTGCCGCCGAACGCACCCACGAGCCTCGTCGGGCTCACCGCGACGCACGCGTTCGTCGTGCTGAAGCTCGAGCCGACGCTCCTGTCGGTGCCGTTCGTCAGCGAGCCGGCGACGCTCACCCTGATCCCCTGACGCGAGGAGCACGTGCCATGTCCTTCACGACCAACCTCCTGTGCACGCTCACGTGCGTCTTCGCCCTGGCGGCCGCGAGCGCGGCCCAAGTGACGCCGATCGGCCCGTTCGTCGGCGCAGCGCTGCCCGACGGTGCGACCGAGGACGGCGAGACGCTCCCCTACCAGTCGGTCGCCCCCTGCGTCGCGCCGCGGCTCTTCCAGAACCGCGCGGACCTGTGCTCGCCGGGCGCGAGCGGCTGCTACGTCTCGTCCGGTTGGGGGTTCTCCTGCTCGCTCTCGCCGGCGAGCGGCAGCGTGTTCTTCGGGAACACCGCGAACACGACCGAGATCCGGCTCGACCAGCCGGCGCGCAGCTTCGGCGCCTGGTTCGCCTGCAACTCGGGCACGCCGGACGGCATCGTGCGGCTGTACGACTCGCAGGACCAGCTCCTGGGGACCCAGCCGTACCTCGCGCCCGCGAGCTGCACGTGGACGTGGAACGGCTGGACTGCCGAGGGCGAGGCCATCCGGCGCATCGAGATCCAGAGCAACTTCTCGGGCGGCGGCTTCGTCATGCTCGACGACCTGCAGGTCGACTTCGACGTGAACGGCCTCATCGCGACGCCGCCCTCGTTGAGCGTGAGCGCCGGCGGCACGCAGGCGTTCATCATCGTCGCAGGAGCAGCGAACGCGGGCCTGCCGTACCTGCTGCTCGGCTCGCTGAGCGGCTCGACGCCGGGAACGCCGGTCGACGGCAAGACCCTGCCGCTCAACGTCGACGGGTACACCTTCCACACGCTGCTGACGCCGAACACGCCGCCGCTCGCAGGCTCGTTCGGCACGCTCGACGCAACCGGCCGCGCCGCGGCGACGTTCGACCTGCCCGCGGGCGCGTCGGCGGGCCTCGTCGGGCTCACCGCGACGCACGCATTCGTCGTCGTGAGGCTCGAGCCTACTCTGCTGTCGCTGCCGTACATCAGCAACGCGGCGACGCTCGATTTCACGCTCTGAGCCGGAGGCGCGCCGGGACTACGAACCTCGACCACGAGCCGCGCCGGAGTTCCAAAGGAGCCGCAATGACACTACGACAAGCCCTCGGCATCTTCCTCGTGCTCGCGTCGGCAGCCCCGGCGCACGCACAAATCACTTCGACGGGTCCGTTCACGGGTGCGAGCGAAGGGTTCGAGAGCCACCCGTACCAGTACATCCAGCCGTGCGTGTTGCCGCGCGTGTTCGGCGACCGTGCCGACATGTGCTCGCCCGGCACGAGCACGTGCTACGTCAGCGCGGGCTGGTTGTTCGAGTGCGACCTGCAGCCGGCGAGCGGGTCGGCGATCTTCGGCAACAGCAACGGGACGACGGAGCTGCGCTTCGACGACCCGGTGCGGCGTTTCGGCGGCTGGTTCGCCTGCATCTCGAACGTGCCGGACGGCTTCGCGCGCTTCTACGACGGCCAGGACGTGCTCCTCGCGCAAGTCCCGTACAGCGCTCCGGCCGGATGCGGCTGGACGTGGAACGGCTGGACGAGCGAGTCGGAGCCGATCGTGCGCATCGAGATCGTGAGCAACTGGTCGAACGGCGGCTTCGTCATGCTCGACGACCTCCAGGTCGACTTCGGCGTCACCGGGCTCTCCGGCGAGCCGCCGTCGCTGAGCGTGAGCGCGGGCGGCGTCCAGACGCTCACGCTCGTCGCAGGCGCGGCGAACGCGGGCCTCCCGTACCTGCTGCTGGGCTCGCTGACCGGGTCGTCGCCGGGCTTCCCGCTCGACGGCGACGTCCTCCCGCTCAACATCGACGCGTACACGCTGTTCACGCTCCAGACGCCGAACACGGCGCCGCTCGCCGGCTCGGCTGGGGTCCTCGACGGCGCCGGTGGCGCGACGGCGACGTTCACGTTGCCCGCGGGCTTCGGCGCGAACCTCGTCGGCCTGACCGCGACGCACGCGTGCGTCGTGCTCGAGCTCCAGGCGACGCTCGTGTCGATCCCGGTGATCGCGGGTCCGGCGACGCTCGACTTCCTACCGTGAACTGGGCGCGGCTCTCGTCGGACCGCAGTTGATCGACGGTGCCAGAACCGCGCGGACCTGTGTAGCGGGGCGTGGTGAACGTCCCGTTGATCAGCGGGCCGACGCAGGTGGCTTTCGTGCTGTAGACGGGGCTAGGAACGGGCGCGCGGCGCCGCGCAGATCCCCGATTGCGCGGCGCGCGCGACGTCGTTACCGTCGCGCGCGCCATGACCGCGCACGAGCGTCACATGCGCCGCGCGATCGAGCTCGCGCGCGAGTCGGTCGCGCGCGGCGGCGGCCCCTTCGGCGCGGTCGTCGCGCGCGGCGAGGACGTGGTCGGCACGGGGAGCAACCGCGTCGTCGAGAGCGCGGACCCGACCGCGCACGCCGAGGTCGAGGCGATCCGCGCCGCGTGCCGCGCCCTGCGCACGCACGACCTATCGGGCTGCACGCTCTTCACGAGCTGCGAGCCCTGCCCGATGTGCCTGGGCGCGATCCTCTGGGCGCGCGTCGACCGACTCGTCTACGCGTGCGACCGCCACGACGCCGCGCGCGCGGGTTTCGACGACGCGGCGTTCTACGCCGAGGCCGCGCGCGCGCCCGCCGAGCGCGAGCTGCCGAGCGAGCAGCTCCTGCGCGACGAGGGGCTCGGCGCGTTCGAGGCGTGGCTCGCGACGCCCGATCGACGGCCGTACTGATGAAGCTCGCCGTCGCCGCGGCTCTCGCGCTCCTCGCGGCGGTCGCGGCGTGGCTCGTGCGCGCGCACGAGCACGAGCACGAGCGCGTCCTGCCGGCCCTCGCGCCGCGCGGCGAGGCGGAGCGATCGGGCGTCGCGCTCGCCCCCGCCGGGACGCGCGGCGCGTGCGAGTCGCCCGCGGCGGTCGCGCCCGCGGAGGCGCGCTCCACCGCCTCGGTCCCACCCGTCGGCCGAGCCGGTCCCGATCGAGGTCACGCTCGTGCCGTTCGTGCCGAGCGAGCCCCCGCCGAACGTCGACGGGCTGAACCACCTCGCACTCGGCACGTGGGGCCTCGCGGGCTCGGTGTTCGAGATCGAGCTGGTGGACGCGACGACGGGCGCCCCGATCCGCGATGGCCCGCAAGCCTGGCTGCAATACGGCGGCGCGCGCGTTGCGTTCCCGCTCCGCTCGGGCGGCCGAACGCGCCTCAGCCTCGGCGCCGGCCGCGACGCGCTCGAGGTCCAGGTCGAGGGCTACGCCCCCGTCGCATTCGAGCTCGACGTCCCGCTCGACGGCTTCGAGCGCCTGACTCTCCCGCTGGAGCCGACGGGCGGCGAATGACGACGCCTGCGCTTCACGCTCTCCCACGAGCCTGCTCGAGCCTGCGTCTTCTCTCGTCGCGATCGGGAACGACGAGCTCGCCGACGTTCGGCAGCTCGTCGTAGCAGCGACCGTCGAGCTCCCGTCCCGCGCGGCGCTTCTGCACGCCGCCCCACTGCTTGAAGAAGAACGGGACGCCGTGCGCGCGACACTGACGTCGGATGGCGCGCACCCAAGCTCTCCGCATCGGTCGCGCGCCGGGTCCGCTCTCGCCTCCGACGATCACCCAGTCGATGCCCGTGAGGTCCAGCTCGCCGAGGTCCTCGAGCAGCGGTTCGATCGAGAGGAAGCGCACGGCCGCCGCGGTTCTCCGTAGCTCCTCGATGCGCGGCAGACCGTGGCGGCGATCCTCGACGCTCACGCCGAGCCACACGTGGGGCAGACTTGCGAGATCGCCGTGCTCGCGGGCCACGAGCTCCCGCATCGCGCGCGCCCGTTTCGTCAGCACCTGATAGACGTGCCAGTCGGCGAGGCGCATCACGCCGAAGACCTGAGCGATGTACGCAGCGGGAACACCGTCCTGGAAGAGGTCGCTCATCGAGTTGACGAACACCCTGCGCGACCGCGCCCACAGGAGCGGATCGAAGAGCTTCTGCGGCACGAGGCGCAGATCGAAGCCCTGCTCGTACGGGTGGCCCGCGACGCCGCGCCAGCGCTCGGCGAAGAGCTCCGCGTAGCAGTGCTTGCAACCGGGGCTGACCTTCACGCACCCCCGGACCGGGTTCCAGGTCGCGTCGGTCCACTCGATGTGGCTGCGGTCGCTCATGGGATGCCCTCGCCCCGAACGGATACCAAAAAGGAGCGGCGGTCCCCGAGCGCGCTACCATCGCTCTCATGATTCCGCTCCTGGTCGCCGCCCTTCTCGCGCTCGTCCCCGTCTCGAACGATCCCGTCTCCAACGATCCCGCCTCCAACGATCCCGTCTCCGACGGCGGCGACCACTGGCCGCAGGGGCGCGGGCCCGCGCAGACCGGCGTGGGCGCCGCGAGCGACCTGCCCGCGACGTGGGGCCCCGAGACGAACGTCGTGTGGAAGACGCCGATGCCGAGTTGGAGCGGCGCCTCGCCGATCGTGTGGGGCGAGCGCATCTTCGTCATGTCGCCGTCGGCGCCGGCGCCGCGCGAGAGCGGCGCGGACGACGAGCAGGACGCAGCGGACGAAGGGCGTGGCCGGCGCGGGCGGCGCGGGGGCGGGCGCGATCCGGGCGGCGACGAGCTCCTCTTGCTGTGCGTCGCGAAGGGCGACGGGAAGGTGCTCTGGCAGCGGAAGCTGGACGAGGGCAATCGGCTCCACCGCAAGGGCAACAACACGTCGCCGTCGCCGGTCACCGACGGCGAGCACGTGTGGGCGGTCACCGGGACCGGGCAGGTGACGGCGCTCGCGATGGACGGCAGCGTCGCGTGGACGCGCAACTTGCAGGAGGACTACGGCTCGTTCGGGCACAACTGGGGCTACGCGTGCTCGCCGCTGCTCGCCGGCGGCAAGCTCGTCGTCGAGGTCCTGCACGGCATGAACACCGACGATCCGTCGTACGTCGTCGCGTTCGACGCCGCGACCGGCAAGACGCTGTGGAAGGTCGAGCGCGCGACCGACGCGCCGCGCGAGTCGCCCGACGCGTACACGACGCCGCTGCTGGTGCGCCACGGCGAGCACGAGCAGATCGTCGTCAGCGGCGGCGACGTCGTCACCGGCCACGACCCCGCGAGCGGCAAGGAGCTCTGGCGCGTCGACGCGCTCAACCCGCGCAACGCGCCGAACTACCGCATCGTCGCGTCGCCGCTGGCCGCGAACGGGATCGTGTACGCGCCGACGCGCGAGCGGCCGCTGACCGCGATCGCGCTCGGCGACGACGCGCGGCCGGACGAGAAGAGCATCGTCTGGCAGTGGGACGAACGCGGCGCCCCCGACGTGCCGACGCCCGTGTGCGACGGCGAGCTCTTCTACATGGTCGCCGACGACGGCATGGCGACGTGCCTCGACGCGAAGACCGGCGCCGTCGTCTGGGGACCCGAGCGCACGGTGCCCGGCACGGTGAGCAGCTCGCCCGTGCTCGCCGACGGCAAGCTCTGGTTCACGACCGAGGAGGCGGTCACCGTCGTCCTCGCCGCCGGCCGCAAGTTCGAGATCCTCGCGACCAACGAGCTCGACGGCAGCTACACGCTCTCCTCGCCCGTCCCGACCGACGGCCGCCTCATCGCACGCACCGGCAACTTCCTCTACTGCATCGCCGAGCCCGAGCGCGAAGCCGAGAGCGAAACCGACACCGAGGACCGGTAGCTCCGCTACCGCGGCGGCCCCTCCTTCACGAACCCCTCTCCGTCACAGCATCCACGTCCCGACGCGCGCGCCGCGACGCGCTCCGCGAGCGCGCCGTTCTCGTCGAAGCAGCGCCCGGAGCGGCGCGTGCCGTCTGCTCGCCAGGTCGGCACTTTGCGACCGCCGGGTGCTCGACGACCCGATCAGGGGTCGCCTCCGCGCCCGTCGGCCGCAAAGTACCAACCTGGCGGCATCTACGACGATCTCGGCAAAGCCTCGGTAGAGTCGGCGGTGCCGCGACAGCTACCACTCAGGGAAGAAGAGCGCGAACCTGGCCGCTCCTGGATCCGCGGGACACGAGAGCGAGTGGTTCGGCGGGACGAGCGACCGGAAACCGTCGCGCTCGTGAATCGTGCGCATCGACAGATGAACCTGCTCGACTCCATCGGCGCGGCCGTGCTCGCCCGCGCGCGCAGCGTGACACTCGTCGCCGCGATGATCGCTGCGGCCTTGCGACTCGCGTTGCGCCGTCGAACCTGGGATCGCACGCACCGGCGGGCGATTGCCGAGCAGGTCTTCGAGATCGGCGTGGGCGCCATGGGCATCGTGGCGTTGCTCGCGGTGTTCGCCGGGCTGCTCGTAGTCCTCCAGGCGCGGTTGTGGCTCGCGAGGATCGGCCAAGCGGAACTGGTCGGCTCCTTCCTCGTGATCGTCCTCGGCGGGGAGATCGCGCCGTTGGTCGTCAACCTCGTGTTGATCGTGCGCAGCGGTGCGCCCATGACGGCCGAGTTGGCGGCGATGCGCCTCGCAGGGCACGTGGACGCGCTCGAAGCGCAGGATGTCGACCCGTTCGAGCGCCTCGTGACGCCCCGCATCATCGCCTTCGGTCTCTCTGTCCTGCCTCTGGCGGCGTTCTTCTTGCTCGGTGCGCATCTCTCGGGCTGGGCTGCGACTGCACTGGTGGCCGACGAGCCCGTGACGCTCTTCCATCACTTCACCGAAGTCGCACAGCGGGTTCCTCCTTCCGCCCCTCTCCCCTTCGTCCTCAAATGCATGGCTCCGGCGCTCGCGACCGCAGCCGTCTGCTGCCACGAGGCTTTCACCGTCCATCGCGTGGACGACATGGCCGGTGCCGCCCGTCGCGGTGTCGTCCGCTCGCTGATAGGTTTGTTCGTCCTCTCGGCCGTGGTGTCCGCGCTCGTGTACATCTAGAATCTGTCGCTGAAGGTTCTCGTGTCCGCGCCCGAGCCCGGCACGCCGGCTGCGCGGGTATTCCCTGCCGCCGGAACCTCTTCGACGTTGTGGGCGTGACACCACGTCTCGCGACGCACGTCCGCCGCTTGCAGGGGAACGCCCATGAGATTCCGGTATGTGAACGAAGCCGTCGGCACCTTCGTACTCCTGGGGCTGTTGCTGCTTGCGGGCGGCCTGGTGCTGGCCGCGCGCGGCAGCGGCTGGTTCGAGCAGGACCACAGGTTCGCGGTGAAGCTGCCGCCCCAAGGTGCCTACGGGCTCCGGTCCGGAGCCGAAGTCCACATCCTGGGGACCGTAGTCGGCCGTGTGACGGCGATCGACGTCGACGCCGACGGGAACATGCGCGCCCAGGTCGCGATCGCGGAGGACTTCGGGGGGTTCGTACGGACCGACTCGATCGCGCTCGTGACGAAGTCCTTCGGCATGGCCCGCAACGCATTCCTCGAGATTTCGAAGGGCACAGGCCCGTCGCTGCCGCCCGACGGCGTCGTGGACAGCGTGCCGTCCGAAGAGCTGCCCGAGCTGGTCGAGCAAGCGCTCGGCGACATCCGCTCGGACGTGCTCCCTGCGGTGCGCGAGCTGCGTGTCGCCGCCGAGGAGTGCGCGGCGCTCGCCGCGGACCTCCGCAACCCCGCCGGAAACCTGCAGCAGGTTCTGTCCAACGCCGCAGAGCTCACCGACACGATGAACCGCGGCGACGGCGCCGTCAGCCGCCTGCTGCATGATCCGACGCTCGCGGAGAGGCTCGAGACGGCCGCGGGGACGATCGAAGACTCGGCAGGCGAGGCCGGCCGGCTCTTTCGCGACCTGGGGGAGAGTGCCGCCGAGGTGCGAGCGATCCTGGAGATCGCGCGGGCCGAGACGGAGGCCTTGCAGGGCCTCGCCGCCGAGGCCAGGGGGGCTCTCGACGAGGTGCACGGGCTGCTGGCCGACACGCGTGTCAGCACCGCGGAGCTGCCGCGGCTGGTGGCCGGCGCCACCGACACGGTCGCGGAACTCCCGGGTGTGCTGCTGCAGACGCAGAGCACACTGCGGTCGATCGAGCGCCTTGTGCGAGGCATGCAGGGGAGCTGGCTGTTCGGCGGCTCCGCCGAGCCGGCGCCGAGGAGCGCGCGCCTCTCACCCGCCGAAGCGGGAGAGCGATGACCGTCGCGTTCGCACGCGCCGCCGCGCCCGCGCTGCTGCTCGCGATCGCAGCGTGCGGTTCGACGCCGCCGCCGGTGCCGCGCGACCGCGTCCTCGCCGCCGCGGCCGACGCAGCGCGCGAGGCATACGACGTCGGCAACGTCAGGCTCGCGGCCAGCCTCTATGCTCGCGCGCTCGACCGTGCGCGGGTGGCCGACTTCGACGCCGACGTGGCCGACCATGCCTACAATCTCGCGCTGTGCCGCATGGCGCTGGGCGACCTCGTCGCCGCACGCGCGCTCCTCGTGGAAAGTCGCGCGGCCTTCGCCCGAGCGGGGCTCGACGACGCGGACGCGTCGCTGGCCGATGCCCGGCTTTCCCTCGTCGCGGGCGACGGGACGGGCGCCGCGGAAGCGGCGCGGCGTCTTCTGGAGCGCGAACCACGTGCGATGGTGAGAGCGGAGGCGCTCGTACTGCTCGGTGAAGTCGCCGTCGCGGAGCATGACGCCGCCGCGGCGCGCGCGGCGTTCGAGGAGGCGTCGTCCGTCGAGCTCGACCCGGCTTCGGACCTGCTCACGTTCGCGCACGTGCACCGGCTCGCCGGTCGCGTCGCGCTCTTGGAGGACGACTTCGGTTCGGCCGCGCGGAGCTTCGACGAGGAAGCGCGGTGGGCGCGTGAAGGACGGGCTTACCGTGCGATGGCGGACGCACTGGTGCGATCGGGAAACGCGCACCGCGACGCGGGGGCCTCCGCGTCCGCGGCGGAGCGCTACTACCGCGCGGGTCGGTCTTTCCTAGCGGCCGGCGACGAGGAGAGAGCTCGTGTGCTGGCGGAGTGGACCCTCGCGCTCGCGGGACCTCGACTGAGACCGGTGGCCGAGGCGCTCGCAGGCGATGTCGAGGCGGCACTCGACGGAGGGGCAGGTGACCGCGACCTGTCCGGAGCAGGGGCGCAGTGATCGAGCCAGCGCTTGCGTGACATGGCGGCGCGCTTCGGCGGCCCCGCTACCGCGGCGGTCCCTGCTTCACGAACGTCTCTCCGTGCTCGTCCCACAGCGTCCACGTTCCGACGCGCTCGTCCTCGGCGTACTCGCCCTCCGCGCGCTTGGCGCCGCCGGGGTACCACAGCGTCCAGATGCCCTCGCGCTCGCCGTCGACGTACTCGCCGCGCTCCGCCACGTCTCCGTTCTCGTGCCACAGCGTCCACGTGCCGTGGCGGATGCCCGCGACGACCGGGCCGGCGCC
>CAZGTQ010000170.1:0-22853 GCA_964528575.1 uncultured Planctomycetaceae bacterium
CGTCCATCTCGTTGTCGTCGGCGCCCGAGTTCGACAGGTTCGACTTGTTCGTGAACGTGCCGGCGCCGTTGTTGCGCATCGTCACGTCGTCGAAGCCGTTCCAGTTCAGGCCCATGATGTCGAGGTCGCCGTCGCCGTCGAGGTCGCCCATCTCCTGCTCGTAGTTGTTCCCGCCGGACGCCCAGTTGCTCGGGAACTGCGCGCTGCTCCGGTCGCGGAAGATCATCGTGCCCGTCTCCTCGAGACGGTTGACGAACAGGCGCGGGCTCTCTTGGCGGCCGCCGAAGAGGATGTCGATGTCGAAGTCCCCGTCGATGTCGCCGAGGTCGATGTCGAGCGGCGTGTTGGCGATGTCGGACTGCGCACCCGTCGTATTCGTCGTGTTGTGCTGGTGCGTGCCCTCGGCCCAGAGCGCGGGCTGGCCGTTCGAGATGTTGTTGCCGGAGAGTTGGAAGCCACTCGGGTTGAACTCGGAGAAGAAGCCGTTCCCGTCGTTCAGGAAGATGCGGCTCGGCACGTTGCCGCCGAACGCTCCGCCGTAGGTCGAGTGGAACAGGTCGAGGTCGCCGTCGTTGTCGAGGTCGGCGAAGTCGCAATCGCACGACCAATCGATGAAGCCCCCCCCGGGAAGGACGGCGTTCGCCGGGACCGACGAGCCGGCGCCGCCGAGCCCGACCCAGCGCGACGACGTCTGGTCGGTGAAGAAACCGAGCGTGCCGCCCTGCGCGCCGCCCTGGTTGACCCACCAGCGGTTGGTCTGGTTCGTGATCTGCGACGTGTTCGACGAGTACACGTCGAGGTCGCCGTCGTCGTCGATGTCCGCGAACTCGATGTCGCGGCTCTGATCGGTGATGTTCGGGAATCGGGCGTTCGTGTCGTCGTCGAAGAAGCCGACTGTGCCGCCCTGCAGGCCGCCGCGGTTGATCCAGATGCGGTTGCGATCGTTGCCCTGGTCGCCGCCGTCGGCGAAGGCCGCATCCCAGTCCCCGTCGAGGTCGACGTCGCCGAAGTCGACGTTCTCCGAGAAGGAGTTGTTGTTCGGGCTGCCCTGTGGGATCTGGGAGGAAGCGTTCGTGAATTGCGCGCTCGCGGTTGCCGTGAGGCCCCCGAGCACGCATGCGGCCAGCATGGCGGTGTTTCGCGTTGTCATGAGTTCCTGTGGGGGCAGGGGCCCGAAGGGGACTGACTCGAACGGCCGGGAGGGCCCCGCTCGACCGACCGGGGCTCCTCCGAATGATAGGGGCAAAGGCCGATCGGGGCATCCCCGCGGCTCGGAAGGGCCCCTCGGACCGGGACGGCGCCCGAGCCCGTCAGGGCAACTGGACGACGGCCGCCGCGCTGTCGACCAGGCCCGAGACGTCGAACGCGGAGAGCCGCAACGCGTACTCTCCGGGCGGCAGCCCGTTCGGCACGAGGAGCGCGTAGCTCGGCACCGAGAGGCCCTGGAACGGGTTCAACGTCAGGGGCGCGGGCCCCAACCAGGGGAGCGCCAGATCGCCCGGTAGGACGACCTCCAGCATGAAGATGCCCCCGAGTTGTTGCCCCCTCTGGTTCGCGATCCCGAGCGTCGTGCCCCAGACCTGCCCGCCGGAGACCGTGGCGAGATCGTCCCCGACCGCGACGCTGAAGGGCGGGCGCACGAGCTCCATGCCCATGAAGGCGAGGTAGTTCGACACCCACGACTCGTCCGTGCCGACGGCGAGCGGGTCCGTCGACGGGATGCCGCCGTCGTCGTCGCCGTCCGCGGCGACGAGGTAGTCGTAGGCGGTGCGGTGGTCGAGCAGGAAGGCCGGATCCCCCGTCGCCTTCCACGCCTCGTAGTGCCCCAGCGCGTACCACCCGGTGTGCGCGAGACGCCACGACCCGCTCAAGTCGACGACGTCCAGGAGCGGCGCATACGTCTGCGCCCACGTTCGCCCGCCCGGGTTCTCGCGGAACGTCGAGCGCAGGACGCCCCACAGCGCGGCCCCGCCCGCCATCGCCCACGACTCGCTCGACAGGATCGACGGCGTCGTCTCGATCCGCTGGCGCATCGCTTCCCCGTACGCGACCGCGGACGCGCGCATCGCGCCGTCCCCCGTCTCGACGCCGAAGTCGTAGAGCGCGCCCGCCGCCCACGCCTGGACGTGCGTCAGGAGGTTGCTCGACCCGAGCGGATTGCTCATCACGTACTGCGCGCACTGGATGGCGTAGTTGCGAAACGCCGTGTCGCCGGTCGCGGCGCGGTACATCGGCTCGGCGACCATCGCCCATCCGCAGTTGTAGACGCGGTAGTAGCCGCCGGAGCCGCTGCCGCCCTCCTCGGCGTAGGCGGGGTGCGTGCGCACGTACTCCCATGCCGCCGCGATGTTCGCGTCGAACTGCGTGTCGCCGGTGAGCAAGCGGTACCGGCTCCACACCCAGATGCTCTCGGTCGTGTTGTCGGTCTGGATGATGTCGAGGAGCGTCTCGCCCTCCTTCATCCCGCCGAAGTCGGAGCCCGGCTGGAGCTGCTGCAGCGAGACGAGGAACTGCGCCTCCTGGAGCATCTGCGCGAGCGGATCGGACGCGTACTGCGGGACGCCGAGCGGGCGCGTGCCCTGCGGACCGGCGGCATCGGCGGCCTCCTGCGCCCGGATCCGCTCGAGCGTCCAGTAGTCCTGCGCGCTCGAGGGGAAGACGGGGACACAGACCAGGGCCGCGGCGAGCAGGAAGGGACGCGGGTGCATGGAGCGCTCCAGGAAACGATTCGGGGGGCCCGACCAGGCTACCACCCGCGGCCCGCGCCAGGGATGCTCAGCCGCTGCGTCGCGCGCGGGCGTCGAGCAGCGCGCGGTAGCGCCGCTCGGTGTCCGCCGTGTCCTCTGCAATCGTCTTGACGTGCGGGAACGAGCGGCAGAGCGACTCGTAGAGCCCCGGCTCGCGGGCGGCGCGCAGCACCTGGGCCCGCAGGTCCGCGGCGTCGCCCATGCGGAAGTGCAGCCCGTCGCGGCCGTCGGTGACGAGCTCCGCCATGCCGCCACGGTCCGCGGTGAGCACGGGCACCCGCGCGAGGAACGCCTCGTGGATCGTCAGCGGCGAGTTCTCGAACCAGACCGACGGCACGACGAGCAGGTCGATGTCCGCGAGCACCTCGGCGATGCGCGCGTTGTCGAAGCGACCCGCGAAGCGCAGGTTCGCCGGCTGCTCCATGCCGAGCAGCCGCTCCTCGTAGTCCGGAAACGTGCCGAGGTCGCCCCAGATCACGCACTGCACGTCGGGGTCGTCGATGCCCGCGAACGCATCGACGATCAGGTGCACGCCCTTGTACTCGGCGATCGTACCGACGTAGCCGACGCGGAAGGGCTTGGGCGCCGGGCGAGGCGCGCGCTCGATCCCCTCGAACGGCGCGACGAAGAAACCGTTGTCCGAGTGGATGATGCGCTCGGCCGCGATCATCCCGTGCTCGACGAAGCGCTCGCGCAGGAACGCGGAGGGCGAGACGAACAGGTCGACCTTGGCGAGCCGCGCCGCGATCTCCGCGCGCCGGCGGACCACCGCGGGCAAGTACGGGTCGCCGGGCGGCTCGGCGACGGCGGTCGCGCTCCCGTCGCCGCCGAACAGGAGCGAGCCGAGCTGCGCGCCCAGGCGCCGCAGGAGTCCCGCGGGCCGCTCGCGCGCACCGCCCGCGCAGCGTGCCTCCTCCTGCGCGTCGGGCAGGGGCCAGATCGTCGCGCAGCGCGCGCACGCCGCCGCCTCGGGTCCCTCGCAGAGCTCGAGGCCCGGGCGGACGAGCTGGCCGCCGCGCAGGCACATCAGCATGTACTCGTGCAGCGTGTACACGATCGGGATGCCGCGCGCGTCGAGCATGTCGACGTAGCCGATGCTGTGCAGGTGCAGGTGCTGCAGATGGCACACGTCGGGCCGCACCTCGTCGAGCACCCGCGCGAACAGCTCCTCCATCCGCTCGTCGCGATACGTGTGGCGGAACGACGCGAACGCGTGGTTGTGGACCGCCTCGTGGTAGGAGAGCCCGCCGTACTCGCCGCGGGTCAGCTCGTACTGCTCGCGCTCGGGGCGCAGCTCGGTGAAGAACAGGTGCGCGTCGTGGCCCCGCGCCGCGAGACCGCGCGCGAGGTGGTACGTGTAGATCTCGGTTCCCGCCGCGTGGCGCGGCAGGAACTGGTGCACGACGAAGAGGATTCTCACGGATCGGTGCGGTGTCGGTTCTTGATGCGGTGCCAGAGCCGTGCGAGCGCGACCAGCGGGAAGGCGAGGCGATTCTCGGCGGCGAGGCGATCGCATTCGGTGCGGAGGTGCTCGAGCTCGCCCGCCAGGGCGGCCCGCTCGGCCTCCAACGCCACGCGCTGCTCCGCGAGCGCCTCGCGGTCGGCGACCAGCGCGTCGTGTCCGGCGACGTACGCGTCGCGCTCCGCGACGAGCGCTTCGGTCCCCACACGGTACCGCTCGATCTCGTCGCGCAAACCCTGGATCCCCTCGCCTTGACCGACGAGCTCGGCCGCGAAACGCTCGGCGCGCTCGCGCTGCGTCACGACGTCCCCCTCCGCGGCGCGGAAGTCCGCACGCGCGCGCTCGAGCTCGAGCTTGTGCTGCGCGAGGTCCTCCTCGAGCTCGCGCGCCCGCTCGCGGTGCGCCGCCAGGTCGCTCTCGACCTCGGCGTTGCGCCCCCGGAAAGCCGCGACGCTGCGCCCGAGGTCCTCCACGTCGCCGCGCAGGTTGCGCTTCTCGCTCTCCTCGCGCTCGCGCAGGCCCTCGAGCTCCCGCGCGCCGTCCTCGAGCGCTCGGGCCAGCGCCTCGTAGCGCAGGAGCAGATCCACGGCCATGTCCGGCGGCGCCGCCGGGGCGCTCGCGCGCGCGCTCTCGTAGACCGCCGCGACCGCCGCGCGGTGCTCCTCGGCCGTCACCGGCTCGGGGATCGCCGAGCGCATGTCGCCGAGGTCGACCTCGCCCGCGAGCACGCGCGACAGTTGCGCCGCCAGCGCCGCGGCGTCGCCCGGCGGGAAGCGCAACCCCGCGCGTCCGCAGCGCTCCGCCGGCGCGCCGCTGTCCGACACGACGACGGGCAGCCCGCTCGCGAACGCCTCGTCGAGGACGAACGACCAGGACTCGTGCGCGAGCGAGGGGAACACGGCGAGGTCGGCCCGAAGCTGCGCGAGCTCCGTGCGCTCGAACCGCATCCGCCGCTCGACCGCCAGGCCCTCCGCCAGCGCGGCGAGCCGCCGCGCGTAGTCCGCGTCGTCGGCCTCGCCCCACAGCACGAGCTCGACCGCGCCCGCAGGCAACGCGCGCAGCGCCTCGAGCAGCACGTGCACGCCCTTCGCCGGATGCAGGTGGCCCCAGTGCGCGAGCCGCAGCGGCCGCTCCGCCCCGGGCCGCCACGGCGCGTGCTCGGAGATGCGGACCGCGCCGGCGCCCCACGCGGCGGGCACGACGCGGAAGTCGCCCTCCTCGAACGACGTGAAGCGGGCGAGCGCGGCCGCGTGCGCGCGCGAGGGCACGATGCGCGCGGCGGCGGCGCGCAGCTCGGCGTCGAGCTCGTGCGCGAACCAGTCGACCTGCAGGTCGACGAGCCCGTCGCTCGCCCAGCTCTCGCGCGGCACGCACGGCGTGCAGCTCGCGGGGCCCAGCGGACGCTCACAGAAGCTCTCGCCCGGCCGCACGCGGAACGCGCGCGGGCACGTCGAGAACAGGTCGTGCAGCGTGAGCACCGCGGGCACGCCCTCGGCATGCGCCAGGCGCACGAGGTCGCGCGTCAGCCGCAGCCAGTGGTGCACGTGGACGACGTCGACACGCTCGGAGCGCAACAGGCCGCGGAACGCGCCGGCGACCGCGGGCGACGAGCCGTGGTCCCAGCGCTCGTGGAACATGCCCTCGCGGTGCATCCGGTAGACCCGGAACGGGAAGCGGCGCGAGCTCTCGTCGAGGCCGAGCTCCGCCGCGGCGCCCGCAGGCGCGCCCGGATCGGGCCCCTGCGGTCCGTCCCCGTCGGTCGCCGCCGCCGTCGCCGGCGCCCGCTTCGCCACCACGTTCGTCCCGGCGACGACGACGACCTCGTCGCCCGCCTCCGCCTGCGAGCGCGCCAGGCGCTCCACGTACAGCTCCGTGCCGCCGTAGAACTCGGGCGGGAAGCCGTGGACGGCGTGCAGGACCTTCATGCGGGCGTCACCTTACCGCCGCCGGGGCCCCGGAGCCGCCGCGAGCCGCGGCGCCGGAAGAAGATTGAACGAGTTCAAGAAATGCGCTTGCGCGCGCGCCCGAACGAGCCGATGCTGTTTTGAACACGTTCAATCGCGGCCGAGCGCCGCCCAGGGAGGCTCCTGTGTCGATCCTCGTCGTCACCTACGTCATCTATCTGCTCGTCAGCATCCTGCTCACCGTGTGGGTCGCCCGCACCCTCCACCGCGGCGGCCGCATCTTCCTCGTGCACTCGTTCCGCGGCGACGACGCGCTCGCGGACTCGGTCAACCGCCTGCTCGTCGTCGGCTTCTACCTGATCAACCTCGGCTTCGTGAGCCTCGCGCTCGAGATCGAGGGAGCGGTCAAGTCGGTCGAGGAGTCCTTCGAGCACCTGTCGAGCAAGCTCGGCATCGTGCTGCTCGTCCTCGGCTGCATGCACTTCTTCAACCTGTACGTCTTCCAGTCCCTGCGCCGGCGCTCGCAGCACGCCTACGCGGCGCCGCTGCCGCCCCCGCCGCCGCCGAGCGGGACCGACCAGGCGATCCACGCGACCCGGGCTCCCGCCTAGGCCGGGCTGGATGGCATCGGCGGGCGGCACGCAGGAGCTGGGACGAGCGCCGGCCGTGCGTATCGTGTCCGCGATGGCCGACGACGCCGAGCTCTCGCCGAAGGCCGCGCGGACGCGCGCACGCATCCTCGACGCCGCGCTCGAGCTGCTGTTCGAGCGCGGCTTCGAGAAGACGACGATGCGCGCGATCGCCGAGCGCGCGGGCGTCTCGGTCGGCAACGCCTACTACTACTTCGACTCGAAGGAGTCGCTCGTCCAGGCGTTCTACCGGCGCACGCACGAGGAGCACCTGCGGGCCGCCGAGCCCCTGCTCGCGCGCCGCGGCGCGCTCGCCGAGCGCCTGCTCACGGTGATGGAGTCGAAGCTCGACACGCTCGAGCCCTACCACGAGTTCGCCGGCGTGCTCTTCCGCACCGCGGCGGACCCGCAGAGCCCGCTCAACCCGTTCAGCGATGCGTCGCGCCCGCTGCGCGAGGAGGCGACCCTCGTCTTCGCGCGCGTCGTCGCCGGCTCGACGACGAAGATCCACGCCGACGTCGCGCCCGAGCTGCCCGACCTGCTCTGGACGTGGCACATGGGCATCGTCCTGCACTGGGTGCACGACACGTCCCCCGGCCGGCGCCGGACGCGCCGGCTGCTCGCCCACAGCACCGAGCTGATCGCGAAGCTGGTCGCGCTCGCGAGCCAGCCGCTCCTGCGCCCCCTGCGCAAGTCGATGCTCGACATGCTCGCGGACTTGCGAGCGGACTTGCGAGCGGACTAGCACCGGTCGGCTACGCTCTCGGCCATGCGCCTCGCCGCCGCCCAGATCGCTCCCGTGCTGCTCGACCGCTCCGCCACGCTGCGCAAGATCGCGAGCTGGTGCGAGCACGCCGCCGCCGAAGGCGCCCGGCTGGTCGCGTTCCCCGAGGCCGTGCTGCCGGGCTACCCGTCGTGGCTCGCCCGCACGGACGGCGCGGCGTTCGACGACCCGTTGCAGAAGCGGCTGCACGCGCGCTACCTCGATCAGGCGGTCGAGCTGCCGGGCCCGGAGCTCGACGAGCTGAAGACGATCGCGCGCGACCTGCGGCTCTCGCTGGTCGTCGGGGTCGTCGAGCGCGGCCGCGCCGCCGGCCGCGGCACGCTGTGGTGCACCGCGCTCCAAGTGCACCCCGAGGGCGACTGGGTCGCGCACCGCAAGCTCGTGCCGACCCACGAGGAGCGCCTCGCGTGGGGCCCGGGCGACGGGCACGGGCTGCGCACGCGCGACGTCGACGGGTGGCGCGTGGGCGCGCTCAACTGCTGGGAGAGCTGGATGCCGGCGGCGCGGCTCGCACTGTACGCGCAAGGCGTCGACGTCGTCGTGTCGCTGTGGCCGGGCTCGCCGTCGCTGACGCGCGACATCGCTCGCTTCGTCGCGCGCGAGGGCCGCGTGTACGTGCTCGCGGCCTCGGGCGTCCTGCGCGCGGACGACGTGCCGGCGGACGTGCCGGGGCGCGAGCGCATGCTGGCGGGCGCGGCCGGAGCCCCGCTGCACGGCGGCGGCAGCCGCGTCGTCGCGCCCGACGGAGCGGAGCTCGCGAGCCTCGACGACCCGACCGAGGGGCTCGTCGTCGCGGAGCTCGACCGCGCGCTCCTCGCCGGCGAGCGCCAGAACCTCGACGCCGCGGGGCATTACCACCGCAGCGACGTGTTCCAGCTCCTCGTCGACCGCCGCCGGCGCGAGCCGGTCGAGTTCCGCGACGGATAGGCTCGGCTCGCGAGCGCCGCCGAATCCGAATCAGGGCGTCAGCAGCACCGGGACCGGGTTGCTGACCGCGTTGATGCGCAGGAGGTTCGGCAGGAGCTCGAGCACGACGAATGCGTGGTTGACCTCGATGCCGGCGAACTGCGGTGCGGTCCCCGGAGGCACGTTGAACGTCGCGGCGCCGCGGCCGTTCGCGTCGAGGAGCCCGAACGACCCCGCGAGCGGCGGCATGTTCGCGCTCGTCAGCGTGTAGAAGAAGTACGAGTCGAGGACGAGCGGCAGCAGGAAGCCGTCGAGCGGGAAGCCGGGCGTCGTGCCGCCGAACGAGCCGAGGACGACGTACGGCAGCGTCGGGTTCGCGGGCGACTGCAGGAACAGCGTCTGCGTTCCGCCGGCGCCCAGCGAGACCTGCGCCGGCGCGCCGGTCAACGGCGACGCGCTCGTGTAGGCGGAGCCGCTGTCGGCATCGGGCGCGTCGTTCTGCAACGCGCCCGCGACGAACACGTCCGCGTCGACCGCGACGTCGTAGCCGAACCAATCGCTGAGCGAAGGATCGGACGCGCGCAGCTTCTCCGCTTCCTGCCAGCCCGACGGCGAGCGCCGGTACACGTACGCGCTGCCGGAGTCCTGCGCTGCGTCGTCGTCGAGGTACGCGCCCACGATCGCCGTTTCGTCGTCGAGCGCGACCGAGACGCCGAACTGGTCGCCGGTCGCGTTGTCGAGCGGGCGCACCTTGGTCGTGAACGTGAACGACGAGCCGTTGTCGTCGTAGAAGTACGCCGCGCCGCGCTGGCCGCTGAGGGGCGTCCCGTCGGCGAACGCGCCGACGACCGCGCTGCCGCCGTCGAGGTCCGCCGTGTAGCCGAACTGCGCGAACGGCACCGCGTCGAGCGCCGTGAGCTTCTGCGCCTGGCTCCACGTGCTCCCGCTGCGCGTGAAGAAGTACACCGCGCCCGCGTCCTGCTGCGCCTGGTCCTCGAGCGGGCTGCCGATCAGCGCGCGGTCGCCGGAGAGCGAGACCGACGCGCCGAAGAAATCGCTGCTGCCGGGGTCGAGCGGGGTGAGCTTGTCCGTCTGCGACCAGCCACCCAGCACGTTCTCGAAAGCGTACGCCGCGCCCCCTTGGGTCGTGTTCCACGCACCGACCAGGATCGTACCGTCCTCGACGTCGACGGCGATCCCGAACGCGTCGTTGGCGGCCGCGTCGTTCGCGAGCAGCTTCGCCGTCTGCGTCCACGTCGTGCCGCTGCGCTCGAAGACGTACGCCGAGCCCTGGGCCGCGAGCGGCGTCGTGTCGTTCGACGCGCCGACGACGATGACGTCGTCGTCGATCGCGACCGAGATCCCGAAGCGATCGTTGAACCCCGGGTCGGAGGCGCTGAGCTTGCGCTCGAACTCCCAACCGCTCGGCGTGCGCACGTACACGTACGCGGCGCCGACGTCGTCGTCGATCGGCGCGCCCACGACGGCGCGCAGGCCCGAGACCGCGACCGTGGTGCCGTAGTTGGCGCCGGGGTCGGGGTCGGGGACCGGGAGCTGGTCGGCGATCACCGCTTGAGCGGCGAGCGCCGGCGCGGAGAGGACGACGAGGCACGAGAAACGGACTAGGGCGGATGTTCTCACGGTACGACTCCTCCTGGGGCCTCTCGGCCTAGCTCCGGCCCCGCTCGCGGTCACGCCGCTTCGCGGGCCGGCCTTCGATTCAAGGGACGAGCTGGATCGGGACGGCGTTGCTGACCAGAGCGACGCGCAGCAGACCCGGGAGCAGCTCGAGGGCGACGAACGCGTGGTTCACCTCGACGCCGACCAGCGCGGCGCCCGTGCCGGGCGGGAGCGCGAACGACGCGCTCGCTCGTCCCGCGCCGTCGAGCTGACCGAGCGAGCCGGCCAAGGGCGGCGCGTTCGGACTGGTCAACGTATGCAAGAGGTACGCGTCGACCGCGAGCGGGAGGAGCAGCCCGTCGAGCGGGTAGCCCGGCGCCGTCCCCGTCAGCGAGCCGAGCACGACGTACGGGAGCCCCGCGTACGCGGGCCCCGTCTCCAGCGACAGCACGTGCGTCGTGCCTCCGCTCACCGACACCTGCGCCGGGTAGCCCGCGAGCGCGCGCCGCGCGACGTACGCCGCGCCCACTCCGTCCGCCAACCGCGTCGCCGCCACGAGGAGCGAGCCGTCGACGGCGACCGCGTAGCCGAGCTCCTCGTTCGGGGCCGCATCCGGCGCGTGGAGCTCCTCGAGCTCGAGCCAGCCAATCGGTGTGCGGCGCACGACGTACGCCGAGCCCGTGTTGTTGCCGCCGTCCGACGTCCCCGTCGCTCCGAAGATCGCGAAGTCTCCGTCGAGCGCGGCCGAGTAGCCGAAGTAGTCGAGCGCCGCGCCGTCCGTCGCCACGACCTTCGCGACCTGGTTCCACGAGCTCGTTTGGCGCTCGAAGAAATACGCCGCGCCGCGGTTCATCCCGACGACGCCCGGCGATTCGTCGAACGGCGCCGCGAGGACGAGCCGCTCTCCGTCGAGACCGACGGCCTGCCCGAGCTCCGCGCTCGCGCCGCCGTCGAGCGCGACGAGCTTTTGCGTCTGGCTCCACGCGCTGCCGTTGCGCGTGAAGACGTAGCCGGCGCCCGCGTCGGTCTGGATCTGATCGTCGCGCGGAGCGCCGACGAGCGCGCGGTCGCCGGAGAGCGCGACCGCCGTTCCGAAGTATGCGTCGTCGGCGGCGTCGCTCGCGGTGAGCTGCGCGGACTGGACCCAGCCGCTCGGCTGCCGCACGAACACGAACGCCGAGCCGCCCGCGACGTTGTTCGTCACGTGGTACGGAGCGCCGACGAGCACGGTGTCCCCTTCGACGGCGACGGAGTTCGAGAAGCGGTCGTTCGGCCCCGGGTCGCTCCCGACGAGCTTCGCCGACTCGACCCAGCTCGAGCCGACGCGGTCGAAGACGTAGACCGCGCCGTGGTTCAGCGCGACGTCGTCGCAGCCGGCCGCCCCGACGACCAGCCGCTCGCCGTCGATCGCGACGGACGTGCCGAACCAGTCCGAGGCCTGCGCGTCGGCGGCGAAGAGCTTCGTCTCGAGCTCCCAGCCGCTCGCGGTCACGATCCAGACGTACGCCGCGCCCGAGTTGCTCTCCGCGCCGTCGGCGAACGGCGCGCCGGCGACGACGCGCGCGCCGGACACGTCGACGGCGGACCCGAGCTGCGCGCCCGGCTCGGGGTCCGGCACCGGCAGCCGCTCCGGCTCGAGGTTCTGCGCGGCGAGCGCGGGCGCGCCTGCCGCGACCGTGACCGCGACCGCAACGAGTCGGCGCACTGTCTTCATGGGACGAGCTGGACGGGGACCGGGTTGGTGACGGCGACGACCGCGGGCGCGAGGACGTCGAGGACGACCGCCGCGTGGTTCAACTCTGTGCCGACGAGCGAGGCGCCGACGCCCGGCGGGAGCGCGAACGTCGCGCTCGCTCGCCCGCTCGCGTCGAGCATCCCGAGCGAGCCGGAGAGCGGCGGCACGTTCGGGTTGGCGAGCGTGAAGAGGAGATACACGTCGATTGCGAGCGGCAGCACGTCCGCGCCGACGGGGAAGCCGGGCTCGGTGCCGGTCGCGGAGCCGAGGACGAGGTACACGAGCCCCGCGCTCGCGAGGCCCGCGTCGAGCGCGAGCGTCTGCGCGCCGCCGCCGCCCACCGAGACCTGGTCGACGTCGCCGCTCAGCGCGCGGCGCAACAGCCACGCCGACCCGCAGTCCTCGTCCGGCGCGTCGTCCTTCCTCGCGCCAGCGACGACGAGCGGCGGATCGAGCGCGACCGAGTAGCCGAGCTCGTCGCGCGGCTCCGCGCCGGGCGCGTTCACCGCGCCGATCTGCTGCCAGCCGGACGACGTGCGCCGGTACACGTAGACCGTCCCCCAGCCGAGCGCGTCCCTCGGCGCTCCCGCGACCGCATCGTCTCCGGCGAGCGCCACGGAGAAGCCGAACCGCTCACCGGTGGTGATCTCCGCGGGCCGGACCTTCGCGACCTCGGTCCACGTCCCGGAGAGCTCGAAGAAGTACGCGGCGCCGATCTCCGCGTTGTACACCCCGTTCGAGCCGTCGCCGAACGCGCCGACGAGGATGCGCTCTCCGTCGACGTCGCACGCCTGACCGAGACGCGCCCCCGTGTTCGCGTCGGACGCGACGAGCTTTTGGCTCTGGCTCCACGCCGTCCCGCTGCGCTCGAAGACGTACGCGGCGCCCGCGTTCGACTGGACGGCGCTGTCGTTCGGCGCGCCGACGAGCACGCGGTCGCCCGACGCCGCGACGCTGCTCCCGAAGGCGGCGCCGTGCGCGGCGTCGTTCGCGACGAGCTTCTGCCCGACGGTCCAGCCGCCCGGCTGTCGCTCGAACACGTACGCGGCGCCGGGCTTCGAGGTCCCCAACGGAGCGGCCCACCCGCCGACGACGACCGTGTCGCCGTCGACGGCGACGGAGTAGCCGACCCACGCGGTCGTCGCCGGATCGCTCGCGACGAGCTTCTGCGCTTGGATCCAGCTCGTCCCGACGCGCTCGAACACGTACGCCGCTCCCTCGTCCGTGTTCGCGCCGTCGCAGCCCCACGCGCCGACGACGATCCGCTCCCCGTCGATCGCGACCGCGGAGCCGAAGCGGTCGACCGCGGCGCCGTCCGACGCGGTCAGGCGCGCCTCGAGCTGCCAGCCGCCCGCCGTCTCGACGAACACGTACGCGGCGCCGGAATTCGTCGCGACCGCGTCCTCGTACGGCGCGCCGACGACGATCCGCGAGCCCGATACCGCGACGCTCTCACCGACCGCCGCGCCCTCCTCCGACACCGGCACCGGGAGCTGCACCGGCGCCTGCGCCGCGTGCACGGGCGCGAGCAGCGCAGGAGCGAGCGCGAGGCGAGCGAGGACGGGCACCATCATCGTCTGCGCTCCAGCCCAAGGACGCAGGTCCCGCTCGAGCGCAGCTCGAGCGTAGCCGGATCCGCCGCTCGCCGCTCGCGGAACCGCCACGCCTACGCCGGCCGCGGCATCGAGATCGACTTGGGCACCGTGAACTGGCGGTGCCCCTCGACGCCGCCGAGGAAGCCGAAGCCCGATTGGCGCGCGCCGACCCACGGGGCGCCGGGGACGCCGCCGAGGTAGCGGTTCACGCCGACCTGGCCCGAGCGCAGGCGGCGCGCGATGCGCTCGCCGCGCGCGAGATCGGCGGTGTAGACGTTCGCGCCGAGCCCGTACGGCGTGTCGTTGGCGAGCCGCACCGCCTCGTCCTCGTCGCCGCTGAAGCGCGTGAGCGCGACGACCGGGCCGAACGTCTCGTCGCGCGCGACCGACAGCTCCGCTCCCACGTCCGCGAGCACCGTCGCCGGATAGAACCAGCCCTTGCCCTGCGGCATCGTCCCGCCGAGCAAGAGCCGCGCGCCGCCCGCGACCGCGTCCTCGACCTGCCGTGCGACCTTCGCGCGCTGCTCGTCGCTGACGAGCGGGCCCATGCGCACGCCGTCCTCGAAGCCGCTGCCGTGCGTCCACTGGCGCGCCTTCTCGACGACGAGCCGCTCGAGCTCGTCCGCGACCGATTCCTCGACGTACACGCGCTCGATCGAGCAGCACACTTGACCCGTGTTGCGCAGCGAGTGCTTGACCGCGCACGCCGCCGCCGCGTCGAGATCCGCGTCCGCGAACACGACGAGCGGATCCTTCCCGCCGAGCTCGAGCACGAGCCGCTTCAGGCCCGCGGCCGCGCTCTGCATGATCCGCTTGCCCGTGTCGCGACTGCCGACGAAGCCGATCATGTCGACGTCGCTCGCGACGAGGGCCGCGCCGACGTCGCCCGCGCCCTGGACGAGCTCGAGCACGCCCGGCGGCAGCTCCTCGTTCAGGATCTCGGCGAGCAGCGCGCCGGTCAGCGGCACGTGCTCGCTCGGCTTGAACACGACCGTGTTGCCGGTCGCGAGCGCGGGCACGAGGATCTCGAGCGGCATCCCGAGCGGAAAATTCCACGGCGTGATCGCCGCGACGACGCCGTGCGGCTCGCGCACGATGCGCGTCACGCTGTCGGTGCCGACGAGCTCGGCCGGCTCGAGCGCCTGCGCGACCTCGGCGAGCACGCCGGGCACGCCGCCCGCGAAGCCCGCGATCTCCGCGAGCGCGTCGCGGCGCACCTTGCCCATCTCGCGCACGACGACGTCGGCGAGCTCCTCGCCTCGCGCGACGAGGCGCTCGGCGCCGCGCCGCAGCCGCTCGGAGCGGTCGGCGAGCGGCAGGTCCGCCCACGCCGGCGACGCGGCTCGGGCGCGCGCGACGGCGGCGGCGAGCGCGTCCGGGCTCGTGATCTCGATCTCGGCGATCGTTTCGCCGGTCGCGGGGTCGATGTCGATGACGTGGGCCACTGCTGCTCCTGTGGGATGGTCGCGAGTCGGACTGCGCGAGCCCGAACGTAACGAAGGAGCATAACGAAGGAGCATGACGAAGCCGCCCCGGGCCGCTCGACGCGCGCGCGCCGCCGTGCTCGAATCTTCGAGTGGACGAGTACGCGAACCGGCACCGCGAGCCGACGCGGCCGCGCTGGCGGGCCGCGTTGGCGCTGACGGCGTTCCTCGCCCTGGCCGCCGCGAGCCTCGGCGCCGCCTGCGCGCGCTGGGTGTGGTTCGGCGAGCTGCTGGCCAACCTGCGCTGGTACCTGGGCCTGTTCGGCTGCGCGACGGTGCTGGCGCTCGCATGGATCCGCCGCCCGTGGCTCGCGTGCGCGGCGGCGGTCCTCGCGCTCGCACACCTCGCTCCCTCGCTGCTGCTCTGGACGCAGTCGCCCGGCGCGCCGGCGCCCTCCGGGGGCGGCGAGCGCCTCGTCGTCGTGACGGCGAACCTCGCGTTCTTCAACCGCTCGGCCGCACGCGTGCACGCGTTCCTCGTCGACGCGGACGCCGACGTGGTCGCGCTGCAGGAGGTCAGCCCGTTCTGGAGCGAGCAGATCGACCAGTGGCGCCACCTCTTCCCCCACCAGATCGTGTGCCTGCCCGACGAGCCCCCGCCGCCCGACACGTTCGGCATCGCGCTGCTCTCGCGCCACCCGTTCGCGACGCACCGGCGCGGCGGCGAGGAGCTCGGGACGCCGTGGATCGTCGCGGACGTCGAGGTCTTCGGCGACGAGGGCGCGCCGATCCGCGTCGTCGCGGCGCACCCGACGCGCCCGGGCGCCGCGCACCGCATCGCGCGCCGCGACCGCCAGATCCTCGGTCTCGTCGATGCGGTCGCGTGGGACGCGCGCACGGTCCTGCTCGCCGACCTGAACGCGACGCGCTACTCGCCGATCTGGAGCGATCTCGTCGAGCGCACCGGGCTGCGCGACGCGCGCCGCGGCTTCGGCCGCCTCGCGACGTGGCGCGCGAGCGTCGGCCCGCTCTCCGCGTGGCTCGCGCTCGACCAGATCCTCGTCGGCTCCGCGTTCGCGGTCGAGGACTGCCGCATCGGGCCGAACCTCGCGAGCGACCACCGCCCGCTGCTCGCGACGCTGCGCGTGGCGCGGCGCGCGGAGCCGGGCGCGGCGCGCTGAAGCGGCGAGATCGTCGCGCGACGGGCGCGCTCTACGACGGCGCGCCGCCGGGCCACAGCCACGCGAACGCTGCGGCGGTCAGCGCGGCGTAGATCAGACCGTCGATCATGTAGACGAGCGTGCTCGACCAGCGCTTCCCGATCCAGATCGAGTCCGACGGGATCGCCCAGGCGTAGGCGAGCCAGGACGCGACGCCGACGATCTGGAAGACCTGCATCGCGTCGGCGCCCGGCGCGACGGTCGCGCGCGCGACGTAGCCCACGAGCAGCGAGACGACCAGCGTGTACGCGAACCACTGGCCCAGGAAGGGCCCCAGCTTCACCGCGCCGTTCTCGCGCACGAACATGACGGCGTTCGGCCCTTCGGCGAGCTTGCGCTGCATCTCGGGGGAGGCCATCTCCTTGCTGTCCTGGCAGTACGGCAGCACGTACTTGCCCGGGACCGGGGAGGCCTTGCGGATCGCCGCCCGCACCTCGTCCTCGTTGGGCAGCGTCTTGTATTCGGACTGGTGCCACTTGACGACCATGTGGATCAGCGAGCTCGCGATGAAGACGAGCACCGCCGCGATCAGCGCGGGCAGGAGCAATGCGGACCAAGCGACCATGAGGCGACCTCCTTGCGAACAGGAGTGCCAACAGGGAAGCGACGGCGCCAGTGCGGACCGGGCCTTCCGCGAGCGAAAGCGGGAGCGACGCCGCCAGCACGGCCAAGCTAGGGCGCGGTCTCGGCGAGCAGCGCGTCGACCGTCGCCAGCTCGCCGGGGCCCCACTGCGCGGCGCCGGCGGCGTCGAGCCGACGGCGGGCCTCTTCCAGGTGCGCGCGCGCGGCGGCGCGGTCGCCGCGGGCGAGCGCGAGCTGGCCGAGCTCGCGGTGCGCGAAGCCGAGCCACTCCTGCGCGGTCGCGTCCGACTCGTCGCGCTCGAGCCGCTCCGCCGCCCACGCGCGCGTCGACTCGAGCAGCACCTCGGCCTCGTCGAGCGAGCCGACCATGCGCAACG
Source organism: uncultured Planctomycetaceae bacterium (assembly GCA_964528575.1). Taxonomy (GTDB): domain Bacteria; phylum Planctomycetota; class UBA1135; order UBA1135; genus CAZGTQ01. The sequence goes on from CAZGTQ010000170.1 coordinate 16,986, forward strand.
CGTGGCCGACCGACCAGTCGGCGACGCGGCGCGCGACCTCGTCGCCGCGGGCGTGGTGGTGCACGCGCGCCTCGCGCAGCGCGGCGAGCGCCTCGTCGTGGCGGCCGAGCTCGTCGTACGTCCAGCCGAGGTTGTTCCACAGCGGGCCGAGCCAGCGCTCCGCGCCCGCCTCCGCGGCGGCGATGCCGCGCTGCGCCCACTCGATGCGCTCGGCGGGCGGAGCGACGAGCGCGACCATGTGCGCCGCGTCGACCGCGCGGTCGTGCAGCGAGAGCGCGACGCAGTACGCGTACAGCGCCTCGAACGTCGCGCGCGCGTCCGCGAGCCGCTCGCGCTTCCACTCCACGCGGCCGCGCACGCCGAGGTAGCGCGACCAGCCGAGCGGCTCCGCGTCGCGCGCCTGCTCGGCGGCGCGCGCGAGCCAGCGCTCGGCCTCGTCGACCTCGCCCCTCAGCAGCCGGCCGCGCGCGACCTGCGCGAGCGCTTCGGCGAGGCACGCTCCCCCGGCGTCCGCGGCGGCGGCCGCGCGCTCGTAGATCCGTGTCGCCTCGTCGTACGCGCGGGCGGTGAAGGCTTCGTCGCCGCGCGCGAGCAGCTCGGCGCATGTCTCGGGATCGCTCGTCACGGCGCTCTCCTCTCGTACGGGTTCGCCCCGGCCGGCACAGCCCGTGCAAACGAGCGCGACGACGGCGGGCACGAGCTGCAGGGCTGCTCGGGACCTCATCGGCGCCAGGATACGCCGCTACAATCCCCGCCCGCACGACGCGCCTCACGGAGATCCGCATGACTTTCGACGAGCCCCTCGCCGCCGGCGCCCTCCGCTGGCGGTGCGACCCCGCCTCGCTCCCGTTCGAGACGACGGCCGACGTCGAGCCCATCGCGGGCATCGTCGGCCAGCCGTCGGCGATCGAGGCGCTGCGCTTCGGGATCGAGTGCGACGCACCCGGGCAGAACGTCTTCGTGCGCGGCCTGGCGGGCTCGGGCCGCATGACGCTCGTCGCGCGCCTGCTCGACGAGCTGCGGCCGACGTGCACGGCGCGCTACGACCGCTGCTACGTGCACAACTTCACGCAGCCCGACCGGCCGCGGCTCGTCACGCTGCCCGCGGGCAAGGGCCGCGCGTTCCGGCGCTTCGTGCGCGAGCTCGCGGCGTTCGTGCGCGACGAGCTGCGCGAAGCGCTCGACGCCGAGCCCGTGCGCGCGCGGCGCCAGGCGGTGCAGGACGCGGCCCAGGAGCGGATGGCGAAGGTCAGCGAACCGTTCGAGCAGGCGTTGAAGGAGGCGGGGCTCGCGCTCGTGTCGCTCCAGGTCGGCCGCGGCACGCAGACGGCGATCTTCCCCGCGGTCGCCGGCAAGGCGATGGCGCCCGAGGAGTACGCGCAGCATCACGAGCAGGGCGAGGTCTCGGACGAGGACTGGGAGCGCTACCGCGCGAACGTCGACTCGTTCAAGAAGGAGCTCGACGATGTCGCGACCGAGGTCGGGCGCATCCGGCGCGAGGGCGAGCGCGCGACCGAAGCGCTCGTCGAGGAGGCGGCGCGCGCGATGCTGAGCGAGCGCGCGCGCGTCGTCCACACCGCCTTCGGCGGCGCCGACGTGGAGGCGTTCCTCGCGGAGCTCGTCGACGACGCGGTCGACAACGTGCTCACGCCGCCGGGTCCGAACGAGGACGATCCCACGCGGCTGTACGGCGTGAACGTCGTGCAGCAGGCGGAGGAGGGCGAGCGCAGCCCGGTCGTGATCGAGACCACGCCGTCGCTCGTCAACCTGCTCGGAACCGTCGAGCGCGAATGGAGCCGCCGCGGCCCCGGCGCCAGCGACTACCGCATGATCCGCTCGGGCGCGCTGCTGCGCGCCGACGGCGGCTACCTGATCCTCGACGCGCGCGACGTGCTCACCGAGCCGGGCGCGTGGAAGGTGCTCGTGCGCACGCTGCGCACGAGCAAGCTCGAGATCGTGCCGCCGGACGTCGGCTCGCCGTGGTGGAGCCCGAGCGTGAAGCCCGAGCCGATCGCCGTGCGCGTGCGGGTCGTGCTCGTCGGCGACGCCGGGCTGTACTACGTGCTCGACGCGCACGATCCCGACTTCGGCGACCTGTTCAAGGTGCTCGCCGACTTCGACAGCCACGTCGACCGCGAGCCCGACGGCGTGCGCCAGTACGCCGGCGTCGTCGCGCGGATCGCGCGCGAGGAGCACCTGCTGCCGTTCCACCGCACGGCGATCGCCGCGCTCGCCGAGCACGGCGCGCGCATCGCGTCGCGCGGCGGCAAGCTGACCGCCCGCTTCGCGCGCATCGCCGACATCGCGCGCGAGGGCGCGTTCCTCGCGAACAAGAGCGGCGCCCAGAACGTCTCGGGCGACGACGTGCGCGCGGCGGTGCTGCGGACGCGCCAGCGCGCGGACCTGCCCTCGCGCCGCTTCCAGTCGCTGCTGCGCGACGGGACCATCCTCGTGCAGACGCAGGGCCGCGTCGTCGGGCAGGTCAACGGGCTCGCCGTCATCCAGGCCGGTCCGCTGACGTACGGTTTTCCCGCGCGCATCACCGCGACGATCGGCGCGGGCCACGCCGGCATCATCGACATCGAGGGCAAGGCCTCGCTCTCGGGCTCGATCCACACGAAGGGCTTCCAGATCCTCGGCGGGTGCCTGCGCAGCCTGTTGCGCTCCGACCACGCGCTCTCGTTCAGCGCGTCCCTCGCGTTCGAGCAGAGCTACGGCGGCATCGACGGCGACTCCGCGTCGGGCGCGCAGATGGTCTGCCTGCTCTCGGCGCTGACGAACGTGCCGCTGCGCCAGGACCTCGCGATCACCGGCGCGCTCGACCAGTTCGGGCGCATCCAGGCGATCGGCGGCGTGAACGAGAAGATCGAGGGCTTCTTCGAGGCGTGCAAGAACCAGGGGCTCACCGGCACGCAGGGCGTCCTGGTCCCGCGCTCGAACGCGGACGAGCTGATGCTGCGCGACGAGGTCGTCGCCGCGTGCGCCGAGGGCAGGTTCCACGTGTACGCCGTCGGGCACGTGCGCGAGGCGCTCGAGCTCTTCACGGGCGTGAAGGCGGGCGAGCGCGGCGAGGACGGCGACTATCCGGAGGGCACGCTGCTCGCGCTCGCCGTCGAGCGCGCGAGCGAGTACTGGGTGCGCACGCTGCAGCAGCCGGTGCTCGTCGAGGACGAGGAGCTCGTGCCGTCGGCCCCCGAGGAGCTCGAAGAAGCGGCGGAGGACGTCGCGCAGGAGTGACGCCGCAGCGCCGGGTCAGCCGTCCACCGCGCGTCCCAGGCACCAGTGCACCGCGTTGACGAGCAGCCGTCGCACCGGCGCGAGCTCGAAGTCCGCGCGCTCGCCGAGCGAGGTGTAGAACGCCCGCCGTCCGCCGCTCGTGCGCGCCCAAGCGACGGGCTCGAGCTCCGTGCGGCTGCGGTCGGAGTCGATCGCGGTGCCGGTGAGCAGCACCGTGCAGTCCTGCGGCAGCGGATTGACGTGGTAGAGCCACGCGCTCGACTCGAACGGCGTCGCCACCCCGTCGAGGATCGGGTGCTCGCGCGACGCGTCCGCGCGCCGCACCGTCGTGCGCGAGCCGTGGCCGTAGTGGTAGAGCCAGCGCTGGCCGAACAGCTCCGTCCCGAAACCGTCGTTCCACTCCGCGCGCGGGTCCTCGGGCGGGTACAGGAACGCGTGCGTGCTCGTGCGCAGGCCGAGCACGGGCCGGCCGGAGCGGACGTAGGAGAGCACGTGCTCGAGCTGCTCGTCCGGCAGCGTGCGGTAGCGCAGGTAGAAGACCGCGAGGTCCGCGTGCGCGAGCGCCTCGAGCCCGGGCACGTCGTCGCGCGCCCGGGCGACGAGCAGCACGCAGTCGAGGCCGTGGCGCTCCTCGAGCAGGCGCGCGAGCTCTGCGAGCGTCTCCGCGGACCCGTGCTCGTCCTCGCCGGCGACGAGCACGACGCGCGGCGCGCCGGCATCTTCCGAATCGAACGAGCGGACGCCGTGCGCGGGCGCCGCGGCGGCGCAGCCGAGCGCGACGAGGACGAGCGGCAGGAAGCGGAGCGCGGCCATCGCGCGCCACGATACTCCGCATCAGAGCTCGTCGGAGACGGGCTCCTAGCTCGCCGTCGCGTCGCGCACGCGGATCTCGACCTCCTCGCGGTAGTCGGGCAGGCCGGCGACCGAGGCCTCGAAGACGACCATCCAGACGAACCAGCGCCGTCGTTTGCGCCAGCTCGGGCGCGCCTGGGCGGGGATCGCGAAGCGCGCGCTCCCGCTCGCGATCCGCTCGGGCTCGACGAACGTCACCGGCCCGACCGTGTCGAGCAGCTCGTACTGCGTGCCGACGTGCTCGCGCCTCGGCGTCGTCGACGCGTCGGCGTCGGGAGCATAGCGGCGCGACTCCAGGTGCACGCGCAGGTCGCGCAAGCGCGTCGTCGGCCGGTCGAAGCGCCACGCGATCTCGACCTCCTCGCCCGGGGCGGGGACGCGGCACGGCAGGAGCTCGATGCGCGGGTGGAGCGCGCACAAGAGCTCGCGGCCGATCGTGCCGAGAAACCAGAGCGCCGCGACGCCGAACGCGGCGAACGCGAGCCAGCGGAGCCAGGCGAGCTCGACGGGCACGATGCCGAAGAAGAAGTCGCCGAAGAGCTCGAACCCGGTGTAGAGCATGCCGGCGAGCGCGACCGCGCCCATCCAGGCGCGCTGGAGGGGCGTCGACCAACGCCGCGGCCGCCGGCTCCGCGCCCGCGCCCCGGTCGTCCGTCTCGGGCCCGCGCCCGCCTCGCTCTGCGCCTCGATCTCCATCGCCCTCGCGGCGCCACCGTACCGCGCGGCCGCGCCGGCATTCGCGGCCGGCCGGCGAGATCGTCGAAATGTCCCGCCGCGCCGGCGCAGAACGGCTCCGGACCCCCCACCCCCGACAGCATGGCCGAAGCACCCCAAGGCGAGCCGCCCCGAGCCGCCCCCGCCGTCCCGTTGGCGCCCCCCGCGGCGTCCTTCGAGCGCGGCGAGCTCATCGCGCTGCTCGCGCGCCCCGACCGCGCGCTGCAGCAGATCCTCGCCGAGCCGGCGCGGCTGGCGAAGACCGTCGGACGCAGCCCGGCGCTGCTCGTCGCGCTCCTGCTCCTCGTCAGCGTGCTCTTCGCGCTGCCCTACGGCGCGGTGCTCGACGCGGGACGCGTCTGGCGCATCGCGCTCCTCTTCGTGGGCACGCTCGGCATCTGCCTGCCGTCGCTGCAGGTGTTCAGCGCGTACATCGGCTACCGCGTCGACCCGGCGCAGAGCGTGGCTCTGGGTCTCGTGATGACGGCGGTCGCGGCGCTCTTCACGTTCGGCTTCTTCCCGATCCTGTGGTTCCTGCGCGCGACGATGGCCGAGGACTCGACGATCACGCCGCAGCACCTGTCCGTGCTGCTGATCGTCTTCTCGCTCGCCGCGGGCGTCGTGCACCTCGTCCGCTGCCTCGTGGCGCTCGACGGCGCGCGGCCCGGCTACCCGCTGCTGCTCGCGTTCTGGCAGCTCCTGTACGCGTTCATCGCGTACCGCATGGCGCTGCTGCTCGACCTGGCCTGATCCGATGCTGCGTCGCGGCGCGATCCTCGTGTCGGCGTCCGCGCTCTACGGCTTCACCGTCGGAGCGGCGCACTCGTGGATCTACGCGGCGCGCAACCTCGTCAAGCTCCCGCTGCTCCTCGTCGCGACCGGGCTCGTCTGCTCGCTCGCGTACTACGTCGTCGCGCGCGTGCTCGTGCGGATCTCGCTGCGCGACGTGCGCGAGCTCGGCCTCGGGCTCGCCAGCGACCTGTCCGTGCTGCTGGCGAGCCTGAGCGCGCCCAACGCGTTCGTCGCGCTCGTCCTGCGGGCGACGGACGACGACCGTCTCGGCGA
>CAZGTQ010000171.1:0-2602 GCA_964528575.1 uncultured Planctomycetaceae bacterium
CGACGCCGCCAGGATCGCGACGTCGCCCGCGGACGAAGCGTCCGCGGAAACGGTGAAGCGCACCGTGTCGCCGGGCACGAGACCGAGGTGGCTGGACGGCGGAGCGGTCGTGCCGAACGCGAGGTCCGCGACGGCGAGCGAAGGATCGCTCTGCGCGGCGAGCGCGGGCGCGAGCAGCAGGGCGACGAGGAGCGTGCGCATGGGAATCCGGGGCGAAGGTTGGGGGAGTCGCCGACCGCGACCGCAAGCGGCGTGCCCCGCTCGGCAGGTGCCCTCCCTCGCCGCTGTGCCAGCTCGGCGGGACGCCGCGCTACCGCTCCGTAACGCGGGTCGACGCGCTCACGCGCGCCCGATCTGCTCGCGGATCGCCGGGTCCGTGATTGCGTCGTCCGCCGCGAGCAGCGCGGCCTTGGAGAGGATCACCGCGAGCTGCGTGTCGCCCTCGAACGGCAGGTAGACGTCCTCGTCCACCGCCGCGACGCGGTCGGGGACGATGCACAGGTACTGGTCGGCCGGGTCCATCAGCACGTTGCCGCTGCCGAGGTGGATGCGGTACGAGCGCAGGTTGCCGCGCACGCGCAGGAAGCGGCCCTCGAGCGAGCAGCGTGCGCCGATCGCGAGCTTGGGGAGCAGCTCCGCGAGCACGTCGCGGCGCGTCTGGGCCGTCGCGCCGAGCTCGCCGAACGCGACCGATTGCCAGTAGCCGTACTGCGGCCGCTCGCGCATGTCCATCCACGAGGGATCGTTGCCGATGCTGCACACGCCGACGAACAAGTCGACGTCGCGCATCACCTCGGAGAACACGAGCGGCGCGATCTCCTCGAGCAACACCGCGGCCCGCGAGCCGCTCTCGTGGAAGCGCACCTGGTCGGAGCCGACGTAGAGGAAGATCCCCGCCGAAGACGTCTCCGGATTCGCGCTCGGGTCGCCCTCGATCCAGTACTCCGCCTCGAGCTTCGCGCTCGCGATGCGCAGCGTCGGGAGACCGCCGCCCTCGAACTGACCCACGACGTCGTAGCTCCAGCCGCGCTGCGCGCACAGCTCGCGAAGCTGGTGCTGGCGCAGCACGTGCGCCGCGAACCGGTTCGAATAGATGCGCGTCGCACGCTCCGCGTCCGTCAGCCGGTAGATCTCGCGGTGCGCCTGCTTGAACGGCTGCGTCACCGCGTGGCGAGCGAGCCACGCGCGCCACGCGACGATCGCGCCCTCGCTCGCCTCGATCGGGTGCCACAGTTGCACCGTCGCGTCGTCGCTCGGCGTCTCGATCGCCCCGTCGTCGCAGTCGACGAGCGCGCCGTCCGCCCACGCGACGTCCGTCGTGCGCTCGCCGTCCTCGATGCGCCAGATCAGCTTCCGCGCGAGCACGCCGGTGAGCGGATGGTCGAGCACGTGCTCACGCCAGTCCGCGAAGCGCCACGAGCGGCCCTCGAGCGGCGCGCGCTCGAGCACGGCGCGCCGCGCGCCGAGCACCTTGGTGATCTCCTTCGCGAGCGCCTTCAGCGCGCGCACCTCGTCCGCGTGCCCCTCGCGCACGCTCTTCGGCGCGCTCTTCGCGACCTTGCCGTCCGCTCGCAGCCAACGCAGCGTCGTGCCGCGCGACTCGACGACGAGCTCCGCCGTGCAGTCGCCGAGCGCCCGGCGCAGCACGCCGACCGCGCTCATGCCGAACGTCGGCACGACGCGGTCCGCGAGCTCCTCGCGCGTCGTGCCGCGCTCCTGCGCCGCCGCCTCGAACGCCTCGTCGACCGCCTTGCGCACGGACGGATAGCGCACGCGCTCGCGCACGCGCGCCAGCGCCGCGAGAGACGCGTCGCCAGGCATCGACGCGAGCGTCGCGAGGCACGCGTTGCCCGCCTTCGTCGAGCGCGCGCCGACGTTCGGCGCCTTCTGGAAGCACCACTCCGCGAGCGTCGCGAGCCGCTCGAGCGTGGACTCGTCGCCGTCCGCCGCCGCGAGCCGGACGAGGCCCGCGAGGAGCGCTCCCTCGCGCGGCTCGAGCGGCCGCGGCGTCGCGTAGAGCCGCTCGAGCGCGCGGCCGAAGAGCGAGCGGTACGCGTCCGCGCCGAGCGCGCCGAGCACGGCCGCGGTGTCCGTCGACCAGGTCTTCGTCGGCCGCGCGCCCTGGATCGCACTCGCGTGCTCGAGCGCCGCGCGCCACGCCGCGCTGCCGTCGAGCGCGGCGACGCTCCCCATCCACGCGCCCTCGAGGACGAGCGCCGGCTGAAGTGGCGCCGGCTCGCCCGCGCGCAAGCGCCGCACGTGCGCGATGTGCTTCTCGCGCTCGTTCCACGGAGTCTGGTCCAGGCGCGCCACGAGCGTCGCGAGCGCCGCGTCGACGTCCGCGGCGAGCGCGGGCCGCCGCTCCACGGCGCGCAAGACGTGCCCGAGCGGATAGTGGCTCAGGTACACGGTCTTTGCGCACAGCGCGCGGATCAGCGCCGCGAGCGCCACGTCCGTCCACGGCAGCTTGCGGGCGACGAGACGCTTGACGACGAGCTCGAGCGCGCAGCGGACCGGCCACCACGGGTCGTCCGAGCTCGTCGCCGACGGCTTCGCGGCGCTGCGCTGCATGGCGCCGACCGCGAGCTCGACCTGGAGCTCG
>CAZGTQ010000172.1:0-15160 GCA_964528575.1 uncultured Planctomycetaceae bacterium
GGCCACAGCTCGCGCAGCGGCGCGACGCGCACCGGGCTCTCGAGCTCGAGCGATGCGAGCGCGGGCGGCGTCCACGCGAGCGGCACGAGCGGCAGGAGGAAGAGCAGCGCTCCGGCGTGCGCGGACGCGCGGCGGCGGCACCCAAGCCAGAGGAACCAGACGGCGACGAATGCGGCGCTCGACGCGAGGCCGGCGCGCCACACGAACGCGAGCCAGTCGGCGGCGAGCGCGTTCCAGGTGTCGACGAAGCTCATCGCTCGTTCTCCTCGTTCTTCTCGTCCTCGCGTGCCTTGGAGTCGATCAGCGCGCGCAGCTCGCGCAGCTCGTCGGGCGACAGGCGGCTGCGTTTCACGAGGTGCGCGAGCAGCGGACCGACCGCGCTCTCGCTGGCGCGCGCGAGCAGCTCGTCGCCGGCGCGCCGCAGCGACCGCAGCGGCGAGCCGGCGGGCGAGTAGAGGAAGCTCGTGCCGACGCGCTTCGTGCGCAGGTGGCCCTTCTCGACCAGGCGGCGCAGCAGCGTCTTCACCGTGCTCGTCGACCAACCGGCCTCGACGCCGGCGTGCGCTACGACCTCGCTCGCGGGACAGGGTCCGCGGTCCCACACGACCTTGAGGACCTTCCATTCGGCCGGCGTCGGCTCTTCGTTGCGTTCGAGGCTCATGGGGGTCTCCTGCGGTGCGTGGCGGTTCGTGGAGCGTCTACATATGTAGACGAGCGGCGACAGCCGTCAACGCGATGCGGCGCCGGAAGTTCACCGTTTCGCGGCGTCAGGCGCCGAAAACCTCCCAACCGCTTGCGGCACAGCGAGTTGGGACCGGCCCCACGCAGTCACTGGACGGACGATCGTGGGGCCGGACGAGCTCGACCCGGCGTATTGCCCCGGGCTTCTTGCCCTGAACCGCCCGGGGAACTTCCATGAGGCAGGACTCGGGACGGGGGGATAGGATCGGGACCGCGCCCCCTCAGCCGGAGCCCGTGGCCATGATCGCGATTCGCTTCCCCGCGACTCTCCTGACCGGCGTTGTCCTCGCGCTCTCGGCATCGTCTCCGCGCACGCAGGAGTTGATCGCGGTGAGCTGGGCCGGCAACGTCACCCGCGTCGACCCGGGTGCCGGCACGACGATCTTCGACGTGCCGAGCGGCACGCTCTGGCTCAACGCGATGACGCGCACGGCCGACGGAGTGCTCTACGCGACCGGCGGGAGTTCGGAGCTGTTCACGATCGACCCGACGACGGGCGCGGCGAGCTTCGTCGTGTCGCTCGGAGGCATCGACGTGCGTGGCCTCTCCACGGGGCCGAACGGGCAGCTCTACGCCGTCCTCGACGCGGCCTTCGGCAGCACCGACGGGCTCGTGCGCATCGATCCGGCGACCGGGGCGGCCACGTCGATCGGCAACACGGGGTTGAGCTGCGTCCAGGCGCTCGCGTTCGACGGCACGACGCTCTACGCGTGGTGCGGCCGTCTTTTCACGCTCAACCAATCGAACGGCCTCTCGACCCCGATCGGCAACGCCGCGAACGTGCTCGACGTGCAGGCGATGTACTTCGACTCCGAAGGAGCGCTGTGGGGTGGACGCACGAGCCTGGCACGGATCGACACGAGCACCGGCGTGCAGACGATCGTGTCGACGGGCCTGTTCTCCGACGCGCGCGGGATCGAGCTCGCGGCTCCTGACGCGCTCGTCGCCACGCCCGCAGCGCTGTCGGTCTCGAGCGGCGGCGTGCAGTCGTTCGCGATCGCGCCCGGGCTCGATTATGCGGGCGACTTCTACCTGCTGCTCGGCTCGCTCACGGGCACGAGCCCCGGCCTCTCCGTCGACGGCTTCGTCATCCCGCTCGGCTTCGACGCGTACACGTCGTTCACGCTCCTGACGCCGAACACGCCGCCGCTCGCGTCCTCGTTCGGCGCGCTCGACGCGGCCGGCACGGCGCAGGCGACGTTCACGCTGCCCGCGAACGCGTTTCCGGCGCTCGTCGGCTTCGAGGTGAACCACGCGTACCTCGTCGTCCGGTTGCAGCCCACGCTTCTGTCGCTCGAGTTCGTGAGCGACGCGGAGCCGCTCGAGCTCTTGCCCTGATCCGCACGTCACGCGCGCCGCGCGCGGAGTCTCGTGCGCACGCAGTGGGCGAGAAGAACGAGGTTGGCGGTCAGCGAGACGACCTGAGCCGCCCTGGCGGAGCCCCCGAGCGGCACCGCGATCGCCGCGCAGAAGACCGCGAGCGCGAGGACGCCGGCGAGGCCGACCACGCAAGGCGGCACCGCGAACCGGGCGAGCTGAGCGAGCCCGCGCGCGCGCCGCGCGTGCGCGAGATACCGAGGACGAAGAGGCCGAGCGCGACCCGCCAACCGAGCGGCCAAGAGTCCGCCCGCCGAGCGCCGAGCGCCGCCCAGATCGCGCGGAAGCGCTCGTCGCGCTCGCTCACCGCGGCAGGCCCTCCTCGTGTTGCGGGAGCGAGTCGGTGATCTCGTCCCACGGCGCGCGCGAGCCCACGAACGTGTGGCACTGCGGCCGGATGCCCGGATCGCCGTCCACCGTGCCCAGCCGGATCGACACCTCCGAACCGTCGGGCCACGTCCCGCCGAACAGGCTCGAGCCGCACGTCTTGCAGAAGACCTTGCGCGCGCCGCCGTCGTCGGGCGCCCACACGCCGAGCACGTCCGCGCCGGAGAGCAACGTGAAGTCCGCGCGCCGCACGCGCCCCTGCGTCGACACCGCGGCGCCCGTGTGACGCCGGCAGCGCGAGCAATGGCAATGGCCCGCGCGCAAGAACGCGCCGTCGACGCGGTAGCGCACCGCGCCGCAGTTGCAGCCGCCGGCGATCGAGCTCATCGGACGTCCTCGACGAGCTCGATGCGGTTGCCGAACGGATCGCGCAGATGAGCGCGGCGGCGGCCCGCGAGCGACGCGGCCTCGCTCACGAGGACGCCCGCGGCAGCGCAACGCGCGACGAGCGCGTCGAAGCCGTCGACGCGGAACGCGGGATGCGCCTTGGGCGCCGGCGCGAAGCCCTCGTCCGCGCCCAGGTGCACCTGCACGTCGCCGTCGGCGAGCCACGCGCCCTCGCCCGACCCGCTCTCCGCCGGCCGCGGCACCTCGCGCAGCCCGAGCACGTCCGCGTAGAACGCGACCGCGCGCCCGAGCTCTCCCGGCGGCACGCCGAGCCGCACGTGGTCGATCGACCGGTAGCGAACGCCCTCTCCCATGGCGCCACGATACCTTCGCCCCAGGCGCTGCGGTCACTCGTCGCGCAGCGCCTCGACCAGGCCCCCGCGCATCGCGACGCGGGCGGCGAGCGCGACCCAGAGCGCCGCGCTCGCGGCGACGGCCAGCACGACGAGCGCGGCGACGCCGAGCAGCGTCCCCGAGCCCGCTTCGCGCGCGGCGGGCAGCACCGCGACCGCCGCCGCGACGACGCCGACTCCGAGGCCGGCCGCGAGCAGCCACGCGTGCTCCGCCGCGAGGGCGCGGCGCACGAGACGCAGCGGAAAACCGAGCGCGCGCAGAGCCGCGAGCTCGGCGCGACGCTCGAGCGCGTTGCGCAGCACGACGACGCCGAGCCCGACGCTGCCGAGCAAGAGTCCGAGCGCGCCGAGCACTTGGAAGATCGCGAGGTAGCCGTTCTGCACCGCGAAGAGCTCCGCGAGGCGACGCGCCGCCGGCACGACCTCGAGGCCGACGTCGGCGAGGCCGCGCGACAGCTCGGCCGCGACCTCGTCCGCCGCGGCGGGCGGCGCGTCGACGAGGAACGCGCGGTAGCCGCTCGCCGACGGGAAGCGCTCGACGAAACGCTCCTCGGCGACGACGAGGCTGTCCTGGAGGATCGAGCCCGACAGCGCGCCGACGAGCTTCACGCGCAGCGGCCGGCCGCGTTCGTCGGTGTACGCGAGCTCGTCGCCCAGGCTCTTGTGCATCGTCCAGCGGATGCTCGCGGCGTCGCCGACCGCGGGCACCACGTCAGGCCCGTACTCGGCGGCGAGCAGCGACCACGGGTCCTCGGGCTCGGGCGCGCCGTCCGGCGGGAGCACGTCCGCGAACGCGAACGCCCCGCGCGAACCGAGCTCGGCGGGATCGACGCCCAGCAACCGCGGATGGGTCGGCACGCCGAGGTTGAGGCAGCTCGCCTCGTCGCCGTCGCGCACGCGCATCGACACGAACGACGCTCCGCGCAGACGCTCGGCGTCGAGCGCGAACGCCTCGCGGCCGCGCTCGCTCTCCAGGTCGTGCACGACGGGCACGCTAGAGCGCGCGAGCAGCGCGAAGCCGCCGGTGCCCGACGAGCGCTCCGTCGGATCGTCGGGGCCGCCGAGCCGATTCGCGCCGACGGCGACGACGAGGAACACGCCGCTCGCGATCAGGCCGATCGTCGCGAGGCTGCGGCCCGGGCGACGCGCGACGTTGCGGCGCGCGAGCGCGGCGAGCGAGCGCGGAGCTCCGGCGCCGGGCGCGTCGAGCCGGCCGAGGAGCGCGCGGCTCGCGACGAGCCCGGCGCCGAGCAGCAGCGCGCCCGCGGCGAAGAACGCGCCGGCCGCGCTCGCCGCCGCGCCGCCGGCGCCCGCGCCGAAGAACGCGAGCGCGACCGCCGCGACGAGGAGCACGCCGGCGACGAGCGCGGCGCGGCGCGGGCGCGCGCGTCGGCCCGTCGACGGCGCGACGCCGCCGCGCGCGCCGAGCAGCGCCACCGCGGGAACGCGCGCGTAGCGCCGCAGCGACCACGCGATCGCGAGCAGAGCGACGAGGAACGTGCCGGCGGCGCCGGCGGTGAGCGACGTCCCGCTCGCGTGGAAGCGGATCTCGGCGCCCGCGACCGCGCCGCTCCAGATCGAGCCGAGGCCCGCGAGCAAGAGGCGCGTGTAGCCGGCGCCGGCCAGCGCGCCGAGCAGCGAACCCCACAGCGCGAGCGCGACCGCCTCGAGCAGGAACAGGCCCCGCACATCGCGCGCGCGCAGGCCGACCGCGAGCAGGAGCCCGATCTCGCGCGCGCGCTGCTCGATGCCGAGCGCGAACAGCAGCACGGTCAGGATCAGCGCCGCGGCGATCAGGAAGACGCTCAGGCCGAGGAACAGGCCGCCGAAGTCGGTCGCCGGCGAGCCGGCGGCGAGCGCGGGGCCGCGCACGTCGCGGAACGAGAGGCCGAGCGCGGCGGGATGGAGCGCGGCGCGCAGTCCCGCGCGCAGCTCGTCCGCCCGCTCCGCGGCGACGCGCACCTCGGTCAGGTCGCCGAAGCGGTTGCTCCACATCGCGCGCCCCGCCGCGAGGCCGACGAACACCTTCGGCGCGCCGCGGTGCTGGTCCCAGTACGTCTCGTCCTCGTCGCGGATGCGGTCGAGCTCGATCGGCACGCCGCTCTCCCATTCGCGGCAGTCGTCGACGTCGCTCAGCCCGGGGAAGTCCGGCATGAGCTGCGGGTCGTCCGCGACGCCCTCGAGCGGCACGACGCCCGCGACGCGCAACGTGCGCCGCTCCTCGCGCAGCCGCCGGTCGTCGCCCATCACCCAGTACGCGAGCCCGAGCGCGTCGCCCGGCTGCGCGTCGAGGTCGCGCGCGAGCCACGCGTTGACCAGCGCCTCGTCCGGCTCGAGCGCGAGCGCGCCCGCGACGTGCGGCGGCCGCTCGCCCTCGCCGCCGAGCGCGCCGAGCGCCGCGACCATCGAGTACGGCGTCGCGCGCTCGCCCGCGCGCAGCTCGTTGACGAAATACGTGAACACGCCGAGCAGCGGGAGCTCGAGCGCGCCAACCGCGTCGCCGATCGGCGCGTCGAGGAACACGCGGCGGCTGCGCAGCGCGACGACGCCCTCTGCGGGCGCGTCGAGCGCGAGCGTCTCGAGCTCGACGTCCGCGAGCGTCCACGCCCGGGCGAGCGCCGCCTCGGCGGCGGCGGCGGGCGCGCTCGACACAACGAGGTTCGCGCGGCCTTCGAGCTCCAGCTCGCTCTGCAGCCACGCGAGGTCGACGAACAGCCCGAACGGCGGCACCTGCGTCGACGCGAGGCCGAAGCGCCCGAAGTGCGCGTCGTCCAGGACGCGCGTCACGCGCACCCGCAGCGCGCGCGCGAGCTCGTCGTTGACCGCGAGAACGAGGTCGCGCGGCATCGCGCTCGGCAGCTCGATGCGCGCGACGAGCTCGTCGCCGGCCGCGGCGCCGAGCTGGCGCGCGAGCCGCTCGTTGATCCACGCCTCGCCGCGCGCCGGGACGGGCTCGCCGGCTGTCCCCGCGGGCGAGAGCGCGAAGAAGCGCTCGCCCGCTCCGACGACCTGGACGCCGGCCGCGCGGGCCTCGCCGCCCGAGGCGGAGACGACAGCGGAGAGCACGAGCGCCGGAGCGAACGTCTCGGGCGCGTCCGGCGTGCGCGCGAGGTCGTCGGCGAGCGCGGCGCGGAAGAAGCGCTCGCCGCCAACGAGCGCGGAGTGGGCGCGGCCGATGCGCGCGAGCGCCTGCTCGCGCAGGCTCCCGCGCACCGAGTCGCCGACGAGCAGCGCGCCCGTCAGCGCCGCGGCCGCGACCGCGACGCCCGCGATCACCCCCAGGTGCGCGCGCTTGTAGTGGCCGAGGCTGCGGCGCACGAGCGACGGCGCGCCGAAGCTGTCGCCGCGCCGTGTCGTCGGAGGGCTCGTCGCGGCGGTCATCCGCGCGCCGCCGCGCCGGAGCGCGGCTCCAGGCGCCCATCGCGCAGCTCGAGCACGCGGTCCGCGCGCTGCGCGAGCCGCTCCGAGTGCGTCACGACGACGAGCGCGACGCCCTGCGCGTCGCGCAGCTCGGCGAGCAGCTCGCCGAGCGCGTCCGCCGAGCGCTCGTCGAGCGAGCCGGTCGGCTCGTCGGCGAGCAGGAGCGCCGGCTCGTTCACGAGCGCGCGCACGACCGCGACGCGCTGGCATTCGCCGCCGGAGAGCTGCGCGGGCCGGTGCGTCATGCGCTCGGCGAGGCCGACGCGCTCGAGCAGACTGCGCGCGCGCTCCTGCGCCGCCGCGCGCTCGCCCGCGGGCCGCGCGAGCGCCGGCACGAGCGCGTTCTCGAGCGCGGAGCACTGCGGCAGCAGGTGGTGCGCCTGGAACACGAATCCGAGGAAGCGGTTGCGCAGCCGCGCGCGCTCGTCGTCGTCGAGCGCGAACGGGTCGCGCCCGTCGAGCTCCACCGTGCCGGACGTCGGCGGGAGCAGCGTGCCGGCGACGTGGAGCAGCGAGCTCTTGCCCGAGCCCGACGGTCCGACGACGGCGAGCGACTCGCGCGCGGCGACGTCGAGGTCGACGCCGCGTAGCACGTCGCGCGACGCTCCGTCGCCGGCGGCCGCGGCGTAGCTCAGCCGGACGTCGCGCAGCCGGACGAGCGCTCCGCTCACCGCTCGCCGTCCGGCGCCGGCTCCGCCGCGGCCTGCGCCTTCGGCGGCGGCGAAGCGGGCTTGTACATGGTGACGAGCGTGCCGCCGAGCGCCGCGAGCACGATGCCCGCGATGAACGCGGGTCGGATCGCGCCGAAACCGCCCTGCGGCGGGTGGATCGACAGCGCCACGATCGCGTTCACGATCGGCGCGCCCGCGAAGACGATCGACATCACCGCGGCCGGGTGGCCCTTCGCGCCGAACGCGAGCAGCACGCAGAACGCGCCGATCGAGCCGGAGATGCCCGCTAGCATCGACCACGCGATGCCCTTCGCCGGCATCGCCCACGACGCACCCTGCGCGATCAGCATGCCCGCGGGAGCGAGCACCGCCGCGAGGAAGTACGCGACGCCGACCCAGAAGAACGCCTTGTAGCGGCCGTTCGTCGGATCGCCCATGTTGAGCTGCCCGGTGTGGAGCAGGACCCCGTACAGCCCCCAGCTCGCCACGGTCATCAGGGCGAAGGCGATCCAAAGGTTCTGGGGCTGCGCTTCTTCGGGCGGCATTCACTTCTCCACGTATCGAGATTCCAGGGCGTCGATGAGCTCCGCCGGCGCGACGTCGATCTGCGCGGCGATCTCGGCGGGCATGGGAACCGCGCGCGGGCGCTCGTCGTCGGGGCGCTTCTCGACGCACACCACGTGCATGTCGCCGACCGCGACCGTGGTCGCGTCGGGGCTCCCCGCGGGCGCGCGGAACGCGAATGCGTAGCGGATCGAGCGCTCGCTCTTCGCGCGCACGAGCAGACGCACGACGAAGCGGTCCTCGTAGAAGAGCGGGCGGCGGTAGTTGCACTCGGCGCGCACGCGGACCCAGCCGCGCATCGTGCCGTCTGGCGCGAGGCGGTGGACGGAGAAGCCGAGCGAGCGGAAGAACGCGTGCTCGGTCGCCTCCATCCAGCGGAAGAAGTTCGAGAAGTGCGCGATGCCCGCCGTGTCGGTCTCGGCGAACTCGACCATCCGCTCCTGCTCGAACTCGTGCACCATTCTCGCTCTTGGCTCCCGGTGCGCGCCGCGCGGCTACGTGGGGGCGAGCATCCTAGCGACCGCGGCGACGCCGCGAGCCATGCGCTCGCTCGTGAACCGCTCGAGCACCGCCGCGCGACCGCGTGCGCCCATCGCCCGCGCCGCGTCCGGATCGCGCAGGACGCCTGCGAGCGCGTCCGCGAGCGCGTCCGGGTCGTCGGGTGCGTACAGGACTCCGCCGCCGGTCGCCGCGACGATCTCGGGGAACGCGCCGCTGTTCGGCTGGACGACGGGCACGCCCGCGGCGAGCGCCTCGAGCACGTAGAGCCCGAACGACTCGCCGTACGTCGCGGGCACCGAGAGCACCGAGAGCGAGCGCAGGAACGCGAGCTTGTCCGCGCGCGACACGTTGGGCAGGAACGTCGCGTCCCGCTCGCAGCCGGCCGCCGCGAGGCGCGCGCGGCATTCGGCGACGACGCGCTCGTCCTCGCGCAGCATCACGCCCGCGACGCGCAGCGCGAGACCGTCGATCGTGCCGCGCTCCTTCAGGCGCGCGAACGCCTCGATCAGCACCGGCAGCCCCTTGTCGACGCACATGCGCGCGAGGTAGCCGATCGTCGGCCGCTCGGGACGCGGCGGCTCCAGGTCGGCGAGGCCGTCGAGCTCGACGCCGTTGTGGACGACGTGCACGCGCTCGGCGGGCAGCGCGAGGCGCTCGCGCACGTGGTCACCGTACCAGCGGCTCACCGCGACGAAAGCGTCGACGTCTACGGCGCGCTCGGCGACCTCGCGCCACGCGGCGGCGCGGTGCGGCTCGGGCAGCCCATCGAGGAACGGCGCCTCGCCCTGCAGCGTGCACAGGACCGGCGCGCCCGTGCGCTCCTTCACGCGGCGCACGAGGCCGACGAGCAGCGCGTTCGACAGCACGATCAGGTCGAAGCGCTCGTTCTCGTGCAGCCAACCGACGAGCTTCTCGACCTCGCTCGCCTGCGCGCCGAGCTCGCCGCGCAGCATCGACACGGTCATCGCGCCGAGCTCGGACGGGTCGGTCATGTCGCCGCGGCGCGCGGCCCAGCGCAACAGGCCGGGGCGGTCGAGCGCGTCCGCGACGAGCCGCGGCAGCCGGCCCAGGAACGGCGCGCGCTGTTGCAGGTACATGTTGATGCCGCCCATGCGCACCGTCGCGTCCGCTTCCTGGGGCGGCGCGTCCTCGAGCACGAACGGCAGGTACAGCGGGACCGCGAGCACGTCGTGGCCCGCCGCGCGCAGACCGCGCGCGAGCGCGTTGTCGCGCAGGCAGCTCCCGCAGATGAAGTGCCCAGTGCCGGGGATCAACATCGCGATCCGCAGCGGCGCGCCGTCGGCGCCGGCGGAATCACGCATAGCGCGCGCCCCGGTGCTCTTCGAGGAAGTAGTCGTGCAGGAGGCCGTCGACGCGCAGCAGGCCGGCGCGCGTCACGCGGATCGCGTCGGGCTCGACCGCGAGCCAGCCCTCGGCCTGGTGGCGGCGCAGCGTGGCCGCGAAGCGCGCGGTCACGTCGACGCCGAACTTGTCGCGGAAGTACGACGTCTCGAGGCGGCCGAGCTTGAGCTGGAGCACGAACTCGCGGATCAGACGCTCCTCGTCCGTGAGCGCGTGCGCGCGCGCGAGCGGCAGCTCGCCCGCCAGGGCGCGCTGCACGTACGGCTCGATCGCGTGCTCGTTCTGGAAGTGCACGCCGCCCAGGTGCGAGAACGACGAGACGCCGACGCCGAGCATTCCGGCTCCGAACCACAGCGCGTCGCGGTACAGGAAACGCACGTCGTCGCCCAGACACGCCGTGTACGCGCTGCCCATGTGGTAGCCGACCTCCTCGAGCCGGGCGAACGCCTCGTCGGTCCAGCGGCGTTTCGTCTCCCAGTCGGCGACGGGCGCGACGGAAGCGCCGCTGTCCTTCATGCGCCGGAAGATCGTCGTGTTGTACGGGACCTCGAGCTGGTAGATCGTCACGCTCTCGGGCCGCAGCTTCACCGTCTCCTCGACGCAGCGCGCCCAGTTCGCGTCGGTCTCGCCGACCATGCCCGCGATCAAATCGACGTTGATCTGGTCGAAGCCGACGCCGCGCGCCCATTCGTACGCGCGGAAGATCTCGTCGGTGCGGTGCGCGCGGTTGTTCAGCTCGAGGATCTCCGCGTCGAAGTTCTCGATGCCGAGGCTGAGCCGCGTCACGCCCTGGTCGCGCAGGAGCGCGAGCTTGTGCTCCTGCAGCGTCCCCGGCTCGCACTCGAACGCGATCTCCTCCGCCGCGTCCCACGGCAGCACCGCGCGCAGGCCGTCGAAGAGCTGCTCGAGCTGGTCGGTCGACAGATACGACGGCGTGCCGCCGCCGAAGTAGACGAAGCGCGGCGAGCGGCCGCGCACCCACGGCGTCTCCGCGTAGCGCGCGAGCTCGGCGACGACCGCGTCGAGGTAGCGGCGGATCTCGCCCGCGCCGCGGTCGGTGTAGACCTTGAAGTAGCAGAAGTCGCAGCGCTTGCGGCAGAACGGGATGTGCACGTAGAGCCCGAGCGTGTCGCCGGGCGGCGGCGTGCGCGCGAGCACGGCCTCGGCGCTCGCGATCTCGTCCGGCGACCACACCGAGAACGGCGGGTAGTTCGAGACGAAGTAGTTGCCGACGGTCGTCCCGCTCATCCGCCCGGCTCCTGCTTCTTCGCGCCGAACGCGTACAGCCGCCCGTCGGCACAGCCGACCGCGATCGTCCCGTCGCACACGGCGGGCGACGAGAAGATCGACTTGCCGAGGTCGTAGCTCCACAGCTCCTCGCCGTCCTCGGCGGCGAGCACGTACAGCCGGCCGTCGCCCGAGCCGAACACGACGCGGTCGCCGACCAGCACGGGCGAGCCGTCGACCTTGCGCCGCGTCGGGAACGTCCACAGCGGCGTCCCGTCGCTCTTCTTCACGCAGTGCAGCTTCTTGTCGCGCCCGCCGAAGATCACGCGGTCCGCGCCGATCGCCGGCGACGAGAAGAACGCCTGGCGTCCGTCGCCGTAGCCCCACACTTTCGCGCCGCTCGCGAGGTCCCAGCACGCGAACTCGTTGCCGTAGTGGCCGAAGTAGACGCGCCCGTCCGCGAGAGCGACCGAGCCCGCGACGTGGCACTCGGGGCCGAGCTCGATCTTCGCCAGCCCCTCGCCCGTCGCCGCGGACACGACGTGCAGCGCCGCGTCGCAGCCGCCGAAGACGATTCGATCGCCGAGCACCGCCGGCGTCCCGTTGACGTAGTTGTCGGTCGCGTACGTCCACACGCGCTCGCCGGTCTTCGCGTCGAAGCAGTAGAGCTGATTGTCGTAGCTGCCGACGACGACGCGCGACTCGCCGCCGGGCCCGCGCACCGCGTTCGCGCCGCCGAGGATCTTGTCGCCGGTCTCGCTCTTCCACACGAGCGCGCCGGTCTCGGCGTCGAGCGCGTAGAGGAAGAAGTCGGACGAGCCGACGTAGACGACGCCGTCGTGGACGAGCGGCGGCGCCTCGATCATGTCGCCGGTCTCGAACGACCACACCTGCGCGCCGTCGGAGAGCCGCACCGCGTAGAGCTTCCCGTCGTCCGAGCCGAAGTACGCGCGCCCGCCGGCGATCGCGGGCGAGGACGTGATCGCGCCGCCGGTCTCGAAGCTCCAGAGCAGCGCCAAGTCGGCGGGGAGCGTGCCGGGCGCGACGCCGCTCAGCGCCGCGTCGCCGCGGAAGAGCGGCCAGCACGGGCGCTCGTCGGGCCCCGCGGCCGCGAGCGCGAGGAGACACGCCGCCAGCGGCGCGAGGAGGATCCGGGGGCCTGCCATGCGGGTATTGTGGGCGCGCTCACCGGACGCGCCGAGGGCGTCCGGTCGAATCTTGCGCGACCTTGACCGCAGGCGCGCGCGGGCGGGCGGGCGCGAGGCTCGAGCGGGAATACGGTGCGCCCCGCGAGCCGTGGGCCGACCGATCGCGGAGCGCCCCGTCCCGCCACGCCGAAGCGCGACGGTGTGCTGGAAGGGGGACGGGTCGAGCACATGCTCATAAGCCCTCCGGACGCGCTATTCCTCCTTCTCGAGCCCGTCGTGCAGCCGGGTCGCGGTCGTGGGACCGGCTCGGGCTCGGCCCTACGCTCCGCAGGCGCGGTCGAACAAGGCGCGGAACGCGCTCTCGTCGACCGGCCGCGGGTTGAACTGCGCGGTCCATTGCTGGGCGGCCTCGGCGGCGAGCCCGGCGGTCGCCCCGAGCGGCACGCCGAGCGCGTCGAGCGTCGGCGGGAAGCCGGCCTCGGCGACGAGCGCGTCGAGGCGGGCGGCGAGCACGCGCGCGCACTCCGCATCGCCAGCGGTCGTGTCGCCAACGGTCGTGTCGCCGGCGCCCGCGTCGACGAGGTTGGCGGCGCGCGCGAGCTCGGCGTAGATCGCGGCGGCGGCCGGCTCCTGGGCGTTGAAGCGCACGACCGTCGGCAGGGTCATCCCGACGGCGAGCCCGTGCGCGAGCCCGAAGCGCGCGGTCAGCGGGTTCGCCATCGAGTGGGCGGCGCCGAGCATGCTGTTCTCGATCGCCAGGCCGGCGAACGTCGCCGCGCGCAGCATCGCGCCGCGTGCGTCGAGGTGCTCGGGCGCCTCGAGCACGACCGGCAGCGCCTCGACAGCCAACCGGAACGCCTCGCGGGCGAAGACGTCGCTGATCGCGTTGCGCTTCGTCGTCACCGCGCTCTCGACCGCGTGCCCGAGCGCGTCGAGCCCCGTCGTCGCGGTGACGAGCCGCGGCATCGTCACGGTCAGAGCGGGATCGAGGAGCGCGATGCGCGGCGCCGCGCCGACCGCTCCGCAGGCCATCTTCTGGTGGGTCTCGTCCTGCTCGATCAGGGCGAACGACTGGACCTCGGTGCCGGTCCCGGCGGTCGTCGGGATCGCGACGAGCGGCAGCAGCGCCGCGCCGAGCTTCCCGTAGCCGCGGTAGTCGTCCATCCGCCCGCCGCCCGCGAGAAGGAAGTTGCACCCCTTCGCGAGGTCGATCGCGCTCCCCCCGCCCAGGCCGACGATCACGTCCGGCGGGCGTTCGGCCGCGAACGCGCGGCAGCGCTCGCAGTCCGAGCTCGACGGGTTCTCGCGCACGTTCTCCCAGCGCCGCACGGCGACGCCGGCCTCGACGAGCGAGCGCTCGATCGGCTCGGGGTCGATCGCGGGATCGACGACGAGCAGCGCGCTCGCGCCCAACGGCCGCGTCAGCTCGCCCGCCCGGAGCGACGCGCCGACGCCGTACACGAGGCGCGTCCGCAGGTGGAAGTCGAAGGGAAGAGGGCTCACGGCCGCAACCGATGATAGCGTGCCGCGGTGACGCGACGCGTGGCCATCGTGCACGGCGTGCGGACGCCGTTCGTCAAGGCGGGCGGCGCGCTCGCCGGGTTCGGGCCGCGCGAGCTCGGTGCGGCGGCCGTGCGTGGGCTCCTCGAGCGGTGCCCGATCGATCCCGCGCTCGTCGAGGCCGTCGCGTTCGGCGCGGTCGTGCCGCAGCGCAAGGCGCCGAACGTCGCGCGCGAGATCGTGTTCGCGACCGATCTGCCGGCGCGCGTCGAGGCGCACACGCTCTCTGCGTACTGCATCACCGGGATGCACGCGCTGAGCTCGATCGCCGACTCGATCTCCGTGGGTCGGATCGACGCCGGCGTCGCGGGCGGCGCCGAGGTGCTCAGCGGATTCGATCCCGACTACCTGCGCGAGCCGACGGGCGGGCTCTCGATGGGCGAGCACATGGAGCTCACCGTCGCCGAGCGCGGCCTGTCGCGCGTGCGCCAGGACGAGATCGCGCTCGCGAGCCATCGCAACGCGACGCGCGCCCGCGGTTGGCTCGCGGGCGAGATCGTCCCGGTGCCCGGCGCCGACGTCGAACACGACACCGGGCCGCGCGCGACGACGTCGCTCGAGGCGCTCGCCGCGCTCGCGCCGGTGTTCGCGCAGGGCGGAACGCTCACCGCGGGCAACTCGTCGCCGGTGACCGACGGCGCGGCGGCGGTGCTGCTGATGAGCGAAGAGCGCGCCCGCGCCGAAGGGCTCGAGCCACTGGCGTTCCTGACGGCGGCGCAGTTCGGCGCGGTCGAGCCGGCGCGTGGCGTGCTGATGGCGCCGGCGGTCGTCGTGCCGGCGCTGCTCGCGCGCACCGGCCGCGCGCTCGCCGACTTCGACCTCCTCGAGATCCACGAGGCGTTCGGCGCGCAGATGCTCGCGAACGCGCTCGCGTGGGAGCACGGCTGGCTGAGCGCGCCGATCGGCGCGCTCGACTGGACCCGCGTCAACGTGAACGGCGGCACGATCGCGCTCGGCCACCCGTGGTCGGCGACCGGCGTGCGGCTCGTGATCGCGCTCGCCCGCGAGATGGCGCGCCGCGACGCGCGGCTGGGGCTCGTCAGCGCCTGCGGCGCCGGCGCGCAGGCCGGCGCGTTCGTGTTGGAAAGGTAGATCCTCGCGGCGCGCCCGTGCGTTCACCGGGCCATGAAGATCGTTCCCGCAGCCGTGTTGACCGCTGTCGCGGTCGGGGTGCCCGCCGCCGTCTCGATGCGGGGTGGCGGGTCCGAAGACGTCGAGCGCTCGGGGTGGACGCGGCCGCCGGGGCAGGATCCCGCCGTCGAGGCGCCGCTCGAGCCGGGCGCCGGCGAGGCCCTCGCGATCCAGGGCGCGCTCAGCCACCCGTGGCTGTTCCACGGGGCGAACGAGGACGTCTTCCTCTACGTGTCGCTCGTCGCGGGCGAGCCGGCGCGCGTCGAGCGGCTGCCGATGAACCTCGCGCTCGTGATCGATCGCAGCGGGTCGATGGCGGGCGGCAAGCTCG
>CAZGTQ010000173.1:0-1556 GCA_964528575.1 uncultured Planctomycetaceae bacterium
AGGCCGCCGGCGATCCAGACGTCGTTGCCACGCTGCAGGATCTCGGCGTTCGCGCGCCCCGACGGGAGCTGCGCGTGCTCGGTCCACGCGTTCGTCGGCTCGTCGTAGGTGAAGACGCGCCGGCGCGTGTTGAACATG
Organism: uncultured Planctomycetaceae bacterium; assembly: GCA_964528575.1. Lineage (GTDB taxonomy): Bacteria > Planctomycetota > UBA1135 > UBA1135 > CAZGTQ01. The sequence goes on from CAZGTQ010000173.1 coordinate 139, forward strand.
AGCGCGAGGAGCTCGCCGTTCGCGCCCCCGGCGACGAGCACCTTGCCGCTCGCGAGCGTCGCCTGGCCGGGGAACGCGATGCCGTTCTGCGCACTGGGGATCGGGATCGCCTGCGCGTTCGACAGCGCGTTGGTCGCGGGGTCGTAGATGCGCGCCTTGTCGCTGAACGTCGGTACCGGAAACCCGATAACGTTGGTTATCTCGACTCCTCCACAGATCAGCACCTTGCCGCTGGGCAGCCGCGACGCCCCGTGCGTGCCCAAGGGGAGCGCGAAGCTCGGCCCCGCCGACCACGTGTTCGCGACCGGGTCGTAGACCTCCGTCGTGGCATGCACCGAGGCGAGCGAAGCGAGCACCTGGCTCGTCTCGAGCTGGAACTTCGCCGCGCCGCCCGTGACGAACACCCGCCCGTCGGCCAGCAGCGTCGCCGTGTGCACCGTGCGGCCGACCGACGGCGACGCGACCGCGGTGAACGTGTCCGTCGCGGGGTCGAAGATCTCCGCCGTCGCGGACGAGACGCCGGTGCCGAAGTTCGGGAAGCCGCCGACGATCAGCACGCGCCCGTCGGCGAGCTTCGTCGCCGTGTGCGTGCTCCGCTTCTGCGTCATCGTCGCGGGGAGCAGCGCGAACGTCTCTGTCTGCGGGTCGTAGATCTCCGCGGTGTCGAGCGTCGTCAGGTTCGCCTGCGAGGGGTTGCCGTGGTCGGGCTGGTCGCCGCCGAGCACGAGCACGCGGCCGTCGTCGAGGGCGGTGACCGTGTGCCCCTGCCGCGACGACACGACCTCGCCGAGCACCTGGTGCGCGCTGCCCGACAGCCCCAGCGTCGTGGTCGTCCGGTTGCTCACCTGGCTCGGGAACACCGCCGGCAGCGCGAACGTGAGCACCTGCGCGTTGAGCGGAACGCCGAGCGCCGCCGGGCTCGCCGGCAGCGGATAGCTCACGATCGCCGGCGCCCCGGCGAAGATCCCCACCTGCGCATAGCCGAAGAGGTCGATGCCGACTCCCAGGACGAGCGGGCTCGGGGGAAACGCCGCCCCCACCGGCGTCGGCCCGAGCCCGAACGACGGCAGGTGGAAGAAGAGCTCACCCGGCGTCCCGGTGACCGTGTACGTGATCGAGCCACCGAGGTCGCCACCCTGCACGGTCTGCGCGGTCTGCGCAGCCGCAGGAGCGCCGACGAGCGCGACGGGAAGCACGACGAGGACGGCCGAGGCCAGAGCGCGGGACGAACGCATGCGGGGACTCCGAGAGGGGGGGTGGAGCAGGGGGGCACCAACCCGATCAGTCTAGGGACCTGGCTCGCTTCCGTGTGGGGCGTGGGTCGCCGCCGGCCCCCGATCGTGCGGTTCCGGCCCTTCCGCGGGCGATGAGCCCGTGCGCAGGGCCTGCTCCGCTCCCGGAACGGCCGAATCGGGCGG
>CAZGTQ010000174.1:0-5104 GCA_964528575.1 uncultured Planctomycetaceae bacterium
CGAGCAGTAGTGCGCCGCCATGTGGTTGCGACTCGACTGCGCCGGGAAGCCGGGAGCGGCGCCGCGCTCGCGGATCATGTCCTCGACCGTCTCGAGCACGTGGCGCACGAGCACCCCGGGCCGGATGTTCTCGCGCGCCCACTCGCGGCATTCGGCCGCGATCCGGCCGGCGCGTCGGGTGCAGTCGAGGGCGTAGGCGTCCATGGGGAGGATGAGCCGCCGCGCGACTCAGAGCGACGCGCCGTCGCAGTACGGCTGCCGGGCGCTCTTGCCGCAGGCGCACCAAGCTTGGCGGCCGGGCTCGACGACGAGCACGTAAGGAGCTTTCTGGGGCGTCGCCGGCTGTTCCATGTCGGGCTCGTTCGAGGCTGCCCGGACGGGCTCGTTCGAGGGTGCCCGCACGGGAGCGGGCGCGACAGCGTAGCAGACGCGGGTAGACTCCGGCCCTCGATGACCGGGGCAGGGAACGGGCGGACGCACCGGCGCGGGCTGTGGATCGCGAGCGCGGCGCTGCTCGCGGCGCTGTCCGTGCTGCTGAGCGAGAGCCTCTTCGGCGGCGCGGTGCTCTCGCAGGCGGACGCGCTGCTCGCGTTCCAGCCGTGGGCGGAGGCCGCTCCGCCGGGGTACGAGCCGGAGAATCCGCTCCTGCTCGACCAGTCGATCGTGACGGTGCCGTGGCTCGAGCTCGCGTCCGAGCGGCTGCGCGCGGGCGAGCTGCCGCTGTGGAACCCCTACGACTACGCGGGCCAGCCGCTCCTCGCGGCGCTCACCGGCGCGACGTTCTGGCCGCCCCACCTCGTCCATGCCCTGTGGCCGTCGCGCGCTCTCTTCGCGTGGTTCGCGCTGCTGCACCTCTTGCTCGCCGGCGTCTTCACGCTGCTCTATCTGCGCCGCGTCGGCGTGCCGCCGCTCTACGGGCTCGCCGGCGCGACGGCGTTCGCGCTGTCGGGCTTCAACGTCGCGTGGCTGAACCACCCGCACGTGCGCGTCGCGCTGCTCCTGCCGTTCCTGCTCTGGTGCGTCGAGCGTGCGAGCGAGCGTGGCGACGCGCGCTCGGCGGCGCGGGCGGCGGCGTGGACCGGGCTCGGGACGGCACTCGCGCTCGTCGCGGGCCACGTGCAGACCGCGCTGCACGTCGCGCTCGCCGTGGGGCTGTACGTCGCGTTCCGGCTCGCCGTGCCGCTCGGCGGCGTGCGCCTGCGGACGCGCGGCCTCGCGGCGCTGGCCGCCGGGGTGGCGCTCGGCGCGATGCTCGCGGCGCCGCAGCTCCTGCCGTTCGCGCGCTACCTCGCGGACAGCCGCGCGTCCGAGCTGTTCGCGCGCCACGACACGGTCGCGCAGATCGAGCCGGCGAGCGCGGCGACGTTCCTCGTCGCGCCCGACCGCTTCGGCCGGCCGGACGAGGGCGACTACGCAGGGCCGCACGGCGACAACCTGAACTACAACGAGCTCGTCGGCGGCTTCGTCGGCCGGCTCGCGCTCTTGCTCGCGCTCGCCCAGGTCGTGCTCGGCCGCCGCGACCGACGCACGTGGTTCTTCGCGGGGCTCGCGCTACTCGGCGCGCTCGTCGCGTGGCAGGTGCCGCCGTTCCACGATGCATTCCGCGCGCTGCCGGTCCTGCGCACGACGAAGCTGACGCGCTTCCTGCTCTTCACGGCGTTCGGCCTGTCGGTGCTCGCGGCGCTGGGCCTCGAGAGCATCGCGCGGCGCGTGGCGCAGAGCGGGCGAGCGCTCGCCGCGGGCGCGTTCGTCGTCGTCGCCGCGGAGCTCGTCGCGTGGGGACGCGGCTACAACCCGGCGATCGAGCCCGCGCTCGTCGCGCCGACGACGCCGACGATCGCGTTCCTCGAGGCCGAGCTCGCCCGCGCCGCGCCCGAGCCGTACCGCGTCCTCGGCGTCGACAACACGATCCTGCTGCCGAACGCGAACCTGTTTCACCGCATCCCGCTCGTCTCCGGCTACGACTCGATCGAGGACGATCGGCTCGCGGAGCTCGTCGGCCTGCTGACCACCGACCCGCGCGCGGAGCTCTTCGTCAAGGAGATCCGCTGGTTCGACCGGCCCGTGCCGCTCGCGTCGCTGCTCGGCGTGCGCTGGGTGCTCTCGCCCGAGCCGCTGCCGGCGCCGCTCGCGCCCGTGCACGCGCCGCCGCGACCCGGCGGCGTCGTCGTGTACGAGAACCCCGACGTGCTGCCGCGCGCGTTCGCGGCGCGCAGCGTCGTCGTCGCGGCCGACCGCGGCGAGCGGCTCGCGCTGCTCGGCTCACCCGACTTCGCGCCGCGGACCGCGGTGCTCGAGGCGCCGCCCGAGGATCCCGTGCTCGCGCAGCTCGTCGCGCGCGGCACCGCGCCGCACGGCGAGGTGCGGCTGGTGTCGTACGAGCCGCTGCGGATCGAGCTCGAGACGAGCTTCGCCGAGGACGGCTTCGTCGTCGTCGCCGACACGTGGGCGCCGGGCTGGGTCGCGGGCGTCGACGGCGAGGAGCGCGAGGTCGTGCGCGTCGACCACGCGCTGCGCGGCGTCGTCGTGCGGGCGGGCGAGCGCTCGGTCGAGCTGCGCTACGAGCCGTTCGAGGTCCGGCTCGGGCTCGCTCTGGCGGCCTTGGCGGCCGTTCTGCTCGCACTCGCGGCGTTCGCGGGGCGGCGCGGCTCGAGTCCGACGGCGTCCCCAGCCGATGTATCCGGAACATGAGGCGGGCCATCCTGCTCGTGCTCGCGGCGCTCGCAGCCGCGGGCTGCCGGACGACGACGGTCGAGCGGCCGCGCTCCGCGGCGCGCGGCGATCTCGTCGCGCGGCTCGACGCCGCGAAGGGGTGGACGCTCCAGAGCGGCGAGGACGTGCTCGGCAGCGTCGTGCTCTTCCGCTCCACCGGCGGCTCGAACGCGTCGTTCTACTCGGTGCGCAACGCCTGGCAGCAGGAGCTCGGGATGATCGACTCGCTCGGCCGCGCGTGGCGCTACCGACCGCACGAGCCCGAGCCCGAGTGGATCGGCAGCGGGAGCGTCGCGCAGGGCGCGCGCTGGATCCTCTCGGCGCCCGACGACGCGGCGCTGCGCACGGCCGATCTCACCGCGCTCGCACCCGCGGGGCTCGCGAGCACCGCGCAGTAGGGCGCCTCCTCGCGCCGGGGCGGCGCGGCACGCGGCGCTAAGTCGTTGCGCGCACGGAGCGCAGCGAAAGCGACTTCCCATGCTCGGGAGGCCGGGTCGGCGGGCTCGGAATCTGCTCAATCCAGGCGCAGCGACGGATCGATGAGGTCTTGTCCAGTCCCGCTGCCCGAAGAACGGAGAGTCCCCGGTGATGATCAAGCTGCAGGTCGGAGAGCGGATCGGCTCCTACAAGGTTCAGGAGTTCCTCGCTCGGGGAGGCTTCGCGTACGTGTACCTCGCCGAGGACGAACACGGCGACAAGGTCGCGCTCAAGATCGGCGACGTCGCGGGCGGCGGCCGCTATGTGACGCGCTTCCTCGAGATCACGAGCGAGCGCTCGCCCGAGTGGATCAGCCCCGACGAGACGCCGGCCGAAGCGGTGTTCTTCCGCAACGACGGCGTGCGGATCGACTTCCTCGACCTGCACGAGATCGACGAGCTCCTGCGCAGCGAGGCGGAGCTGCTGTCGAACGTGAGCCACCAGAACGTCGTGACGGTGCGCGACGTGTTCGACCACGAGGGCCGGCCGGTGGTCGTGATGGACTACGTGCGCGGCAAGACGATGCGCGAGAAGATCCGCGCGCTCGAGGGCATTCGCCTGAACTGGTTCCTGTCGATCGTGCGCGCGCTGCGCAAGCTCGACCGCGTCGGCCAGCTCCACTACCACGGCGACCTCAAGCCCGAGAACATCCTGATCAAGCCGTCGGGGAGCGCGGTGCTCATCGATCCGGCGCTGCGGGGCGCGACGAAGAACGTCATCTCGACGACGCCGCACTACAACCCGCTCCTGCTCCAGACGAGCAAGGCGGACGTGATGGGCATCGGCGTCATGCTCTACGAGATCCTCACCGGCACGCTGCCGTTCGACGAGGTCCCGTGGGAGTACGCCGGCCGCGAGCAGGGCGGCGAGGTCGAGCGCCTCAGCCTGTCGTACTTCATGAGCTATCCGCCGCCGCAGGAGCTCAACCCGAACACCCCCGAGCCGCTCGCCCGAATCGTGTACCGCTGCCTGACGGTGCCGGACTACGGGCTCGCCGAGCTCGAGCAGGATCTCGTGGCCTTCCTGCGCAAGGGGTAGCGACCGAACCGGCCGACCCGAGGGAGAGACGGGCCGAGGGGGGAGCCGAGACCGATGGTCTCGGCTCTCCTCCTTTCCGTCGCGGCTCTCTCCGTCGCGGCTGTCGCTACCGCTCGACGCGGTAGCTCGTCTCCTCGACGGTCGGATCCGACACGACCGTCAGCACGTGCTGGACGCCGCCCTCGAGGCGCACCTCGAGCAGCCACGCGCCCGCAGCGAGTCCGTCCTCGACGAGCACGCCGTCCTCGAACGTGCCGTCGACGCGGTTGGGGCGCAGGAAGAAGCGCTTCCAGCCGTCGTTCCGCGAGACGAGCGTGTAGCTGCCGCTGCCGCGCGCAACGCCGGCCTCGACGAGCTCGACGCGCACGCGGCCGCCGCGGGCGAGGACGAGCTCGATCGGCTCTCCGGCGATCCCGACGGGACGCGAGCGACGCTGGTGCCCCTCGCCGCCCGCGACGAGCTCGTAGCAGCCGTCGACCGGCGGGACGTCGAGCGCGAACGTGCCCTCGGCGTCGGTGCGGGTCGACGCGACCGGCTCCCGCTCGGAGCGCGGCACGCGCCCGACGCGCTCGACGAGGAAGGCCTCGACCGGCACGTCCGCGAGCGGACGGTCGTCGGGGTCGTTCACGAAGCCGCGCAGCGTGCCGCCCGCCTGCTCGTCGAACGGGAGCTCGACGAGATCGGACTGCAGCGACGCCACGATCGTCGCGAGCGTCAGCGGCAAGCCGAAGAGCAGGAGCACGAGGCCGAGGAACACGATCCGGCCCCGCCCACCCGGTCGTTGCGGCCTCTGGTCGGCGCGCGCCATGGTGGTACGGTGTCGCACACCTTGTTGTCGTTCAGCGACAGGGAGGTGCCAGGTGCGGCACCTGGCACC
>CAZGTQ010000175.1:0-15875 GCA_964528575.1 uncultured Planctomycetaceae bacterium
GCTCGTCCGCCGTCGCACGCGGAGCGATCGCGTCGTTCCGCACGCGCTCCTCGCGCCCGCCGAGCGCGAGCACGACCCCGGCCGTCGCGACGAGCGACGCGAGCACGAGCGCGCGCTTCATCGCGCGAACCTCAACGTCACCGGCAACGTTTCGCCCGCGACGAGGTGCACGCTCGCGCGCGCTTCGCGGCCGTCGCGCAGCCTGCCGACGAGCTCGTAGCGCCCCGCGGGCACGACGGTCGTCGCCACGGACGTGCCGAGCTCGAAGAGCGGCGTCAGCTCGCCGTCCTCGACGTACCGCACGGTCCGCGGCCGCCGGCCGGGCGTGACGAGCCGCAGCGTCGCGCAGCGGGCGAGGAGCTCGCCGTCCACCGGTTCGAGCTCGTCGCCCTCGGACGCCGCCTCGACCGGCGCGGGCTCGCCCTCGAGCGTCACGGCCAGCCGCGCGCCGCGCTCGATCTCGAGCTCCACGTCGACGGTCGCGCCGGAGACGATCTCGACGTTGCGCTCGGCGCGGCCGAGCGTGCGATCCCGGTACATGCCGCCGTGGTAGCCGGTGCCGTGCTCGTCCTGGGCGGCGACGCGATAGAGCCCTGGCGGCGCGACGAACGTGAACGGCGAGCGCGCGCCGAACGCGACGTGCTCGAGCAGCACGGCCGCGCTCCGGACGTCCTCGAGGTGCACCGACAGGTCTCGGTCGAGCTCCTCGCCGCCATGGAACACGCGCACGCGCAGCTTCCCGTGCTCGACCGGCGGCGCCGCGCGCAACGTCACCTCGTTGCGCCGGTCGGGCCGTACGTCGAGCGTCGTGAAGTGGCCGCGAAAGCCGCCGCCGACCGCGCCGACGACGTAGCGGCCCGGCTCATCGAGCTCGTACACGATCTGGTCGAGCGAGATCGAGCGCGAGTCGAGCACCGGCTCCTCGCCCGCCGTCCAACCATCGGAGAGCGGGTCGCAACGCGAGACGATCACGGTCGGCTCGGACGGCCAGGCGCGCTCCGCGCCGTATGTCAGCATCGTCTCGCGAAGACCGCGCGGCCCGGCCTCCACGCGCGAGCGCGGCTCTCCGTCGGCCTCGAGCAGCCGCACGACGAGGTGCGTGCGCGAGTAGACGAGCGCGAGCGCTGCGCCGTCGGCGGCCACGGGATCGCTCGTCAACGGGTGCGGGTAACGGCTCCTACCGTCCTGCGCGCGCACGACATGGTCCGCGTCGCGCAGGCCGCGCACTTCGAACGTCCCGTCGCTCGCCGTCCACAGCTCGACCGCGACGTGTCCGCCGCCGTCGGCCTCGCGTTGCGCGGCTAGCCGGCGCAACGCCGCGCGCGGGTCCATGTCGAAGCCGCGCCCCGCGCACCTCACGAGCCGCGCGACCTGCAGGTCCGAGGCGCCTAGCTCGCCGCCGTCGCCGTCGAGCTCCGCGAGCCGCACGAGCAGCCCGAGGCCGGCCGCCGGAACGCCGCTCGCGTCGACGACCCGCCCGCGTACGACGCCCGGCCCGCCGACAACGACCTCGAGCTCCTGCGGCGGCGCATCGAGCGCGAGCGCGAGGTCGCCGAGCACGCCCGTCCCCGCAGCGCCGCCGTCCGCGACGAGCGCGAGCCGCGCGCCGTGGTGCACGTCGGCGAGCGCGTAGTCGAGCTCGAAGCGGCCGCGACCGACGTCGCGCGTGGCGGCCTCGAGCTGCCCGAGAGCCGGCCTGCCATCGCGCTCGATCCAGTGCCGCAGTGTCACGCTCGCCTCGACCCGCGCGCCGCTCGCGTCGACGATGCGCCCGCGCGCGGTCGCGCCCGCCTGCGTGTCGAGCGCGACGAAGTACGCGTCGTCCGCCTGCGCGCGACGCACGGAGAACGGGCGCTGCTGGTAGCCCGGCTCGACGACGCGCGCGTGCAGCGCCGTCGGACAAGCGCGCAGCTCGAGCTCGACGTCCGCCGATCCGTCGTGGCGCGTGCGGCCCGCGTGCACGACCTCGTCCGCGACGAGGAGCTCGAACGCGAGAGCGGACCGAGACTTCGTCGTCACGCGCACCGTGATCCGACGCGCGGGAGCGGGCGCGACAGCCTCGCGGGCCGGCGCCGCGGGCGCACAGAGCTCGACCCGGGGCGCCGCGGGCGCGGCGGGCACGGGCGGCGGCGGCTGGGCACGCGCGGCGCCGCCGCTCGCGCCGAGGAGCCGCGCACCGGCGGTCGCCGCGACGACCAGGACGAGCGCGAGCGCGAGCAGCCGCCCGATGGGAGCGGGAGCGAGCATCGAAAGCGGTAGCCCACCTGGACGCGCGATGCTACGGACCACGCTCGCCATGCCCGCCCGCCTGCTCGTCGCCGGCCTCGCGGCGCTCGCCGTCGGGGCGCTGCTCGTCCGCTTCGCGCTCGACGAGCCGCCGGGCGCGACGCCCGTGCCGCTCGCCGAGACGCCCGCGGTCGCGCTCGCGCCGGGGAGCCGGGCGACCCGCGCGGCGGACGCGCAGCTCCCGTCCGCGTCCGCGCCGGTCGCTACGCGCGAGGCGCAGCCGGGGAGCCGGCGGCTCGACGTGCTCGTCGTCGACGCTGCGGGCGCTCCCGCCGCAGGTGTACGCCTGCGCGTCGTCGACGCGGCGCACGTCGACGGTCCGCGCGATGTGGTGGTGGCGAGCACCGTGACGAGCGCAGAGGGACGCGCCGCCTTCGTCGCGGCGCTCGGCGGGACGAGCTGCGCGCTCGACGTGGACGCCGGCGGGCCCGAAGCGCTGCTCGTCCCGATCCCGGCGTCGCCGCCGGCGCCGTGGCGCGTCGAGCTGCCGGGCACCTCGTCGCTCGTCGTGTCCGTCGAGGGAGCGCTCGCGGGATCGGTGCGACTGTGGTCGCTCGACGTCCCGGAGCTGTCGTGGCGCTCGCGCGTGTGCTCGGCCGACCTTCACGACGGGCGCGCGCGCTTCGAGCGCTTGCGGCCGGGCGCGCGGCTGCGCGTCGTGGCGACGACGCTGCCGCCCTCTCGAGCTTCGGCGGTCGTCGTCGCGCCGCCCGCCCCAGGCGTCGCGCACGTCGCGCTCGCCGGAGCCGAGCGCCCGTCGATCACCGGCACGCTGCGCCTCGCGGGCGGCGAGCGCGCCGCCTTCGTCGACGGCACGTACGCGCTGCGGCACGGCGGCGTCGAGCTCGAGCGCGGCTCGCTCGACGCCGTCCAGATCGAGCGCGAGCGGTTCGCGTTCCTCGTCGAGGTCGCCGAACCGCGGGCGGGCGGCACGTCGATCGACCTGTTCGTCGGCGACGCGCGCTACGCGGTCGGCGACCTCGTCCTCCACGCTCGCGTCGAGCTGCCGGCGCCGCTCGTCGGACGGATCGACGTGGGCGCGGTCGAGGTCGAGCCGCTCGCGCCGCGGATCGCCGGACGCTTGCTCGCGCCGGACGGAGCGCCGGCGGTCGGCGCGCTCGTCTCCCCGATCCCGGCGCGCGGCTCCCCGCTCGCCGCCGCGCTCGATCCTCCGGAAGCGAGCGACTGGACGGCGGCGCAGACGGACGAGCACGGGCGCTTCGGAATGCTCGTCCGCGACGTCCCGGCGGGCGGACTGTGGCTGCACGCCCACGCGGGCCGCGAGCCGATCGCGGCGGAGGCGGCGCTCCTCGAGCGCGTCGACGCGGACGAGCTCGTGCTGCGCCTCGCCCCCGTCGGATCGATCGAGGCGACGATCGCCGTGCCGCCCGAGGTGGACGACGACGAGATCGAGCTCGTCGTCGAGCACCCGGACGCCGCGTTCGAGAGCGAGCTGAGCACCGACCGCCGCGGCCGCGCGTGGAGCGACTCGCTCGCTCCGGGCACGTACCGCGTCCACGCACGCTTGCGCCACGGCGGTCCGCGTCTCGCGACGTTCGACGACGTCGTCGTACGCCCGGGCGAGGTCACGCGCGATCCGCGGCTCGACCCGGTGCGGCTCGAGTCGCTCGTGACGAGGATCGACGTGCTCGCGCGGTCCCCGCGACGTCACTCGCTCAACCTCGTGGCCTCGCAGGGCGGACGCCCGGCGTCCGTCCGTCGGATGAGCACGAGCCGCTGGCACGTCTTCGGAGTCGCCGGCGTGCCGTTCGACCTGCGGCTGCTCGCGGGCGAGGCGGTCGTCGCTCGGGCGGACGGCGTGCGCGAGAACGTCGCTCTGGACGCGCCCGAACGCGTGCGCGTGCGGCTCGAGCTCGACGTCGACGCGAAGCTGCCGCGCGGCGGCTGGCCTCGGATCGTCGGCTTCGAGCAGCTCGGGCCCGACGGCGAGGTCGTCGGCCTCGAGCGCGACGAAGTGCGCTTCGTCAGCCGCTGGACGACGACGAGCCTGCCGGTCGCCGGCCGATGGCGGCCGCTCTGGTCGGTCGGAGCCCCGCAGGAGGCGAGCGAGGTCCTCCCGCGCGTGCCGGGCGACGCGGTCGAGGTCGCGCCGTCGGACGAGCTCCAGGTCGTGCTCGTCCGCGTGCCCGACGCGCTGCGGGCGTGGTAGCGGGCGCGCGCGCCGGACGTGGTAGGCGCGCGCCGGGCATGATAGCGAGCGCTACTCGCGTGCCGTGAGCGCGTCGACGACGCGGCGGCGGTCCGCCTCGGCCGAGACGTCGCGGACGCGCTCGTCGATGCGCTCGAGCGTGGGGAGCGCGAGCTGCGGTTGGCGCTCGATCAGCGCGACGAGAGCGTCGGCCTGGCCGGCGGGCGTCGGAAGGCTCGCGGCCACGTCGACGAAGCAGAGCTGCGCCGCCGCCGTGAGCTGCTCGCCGCGCGCGATCTCGACGAGGCGGTCGAGGCGATCGTCCCCGACGAGCACCGTCTGGGCGGCGTGGATCGGGACGCAGGCGGAGTCGTGCTCGACCGTGCGCCGCGGCGACGCTTCCACACGGACGTCGCCGGAGGGCGCCGGCGCGGGTGGCTGGTCCCCGCGCGTGAACGGCTGCGGCGTGACGTCGACCACCGACGGCGCGACGGCGAGCCACAAGAAGATCATCGAGAGCAGGCCGAGACCGCCGACGAGGACCGCGACGATGGCGCACCCGATCGCGGCGCCGGCCCAACCGCTGCCGCGCCCGCGCGGACCGTGGCGGGCTCGCTCGGCGCCGCCCGCGACGGCCGGCTCCGCGCGGAGCGGCAAGGCCGGCTCGCGGCGCACCGCGTCGACGTCGGTGCGCACGTCGCTCGCGGACTGGTAGCGCGCCTGCGGCTGGTTCTCGAGCGAGCGGAAGACGATGCGGTCGACGCGCTCGTCGACGCGCGCGCGGCTCGACGGCGGCGCGAAGCGGCCCATCGGCAGCTCGCCCGTGAGCAGCTCGTAGAACACGACGCCGAGCGAGTAGAGATCGGCGCGGTGGTCGACCTCGAGCGGCCGCTCGAGCTGCTCGGGCGCCATGTACAACGGCGTGCCGACCGCCTGGTGCGAGCGCGTGAGCGAGAGCCGACCCACCTCGCCCGCGCCCACCATCTTCGCGAGGCCGAAGTCGGTGATCTTGACGCGTCCCTTGTCGTCGACGAGCACGTTCTCCGGCTTGATGTCGCGGTGCACGACGCCCTCCTCGTGCGCGTACTGCAGCGCGTCGCAGATGTGCGCGACGATCGCGAGCGCCTGGTCGGGCTCGACGCTGCGGCCGTGCATCACCGCGCGCAGGTTCGCCCCGCGCACGTACTCCATCACGAGGTACGGGTGCTCGCCCGCGCGGCCGAAGTCGTGCACCGACACGATGCCCGGGTGCGAGAGCTTCGCGAGCGCGCGCGCCTCGCGCTGGAAGCGCTCGCCGAAGTCCGGCGAACGGCCGAGCGACGCCGGCAGGAGCTTGAGCGCCACGTCGCGGTCGAGCTCGCGCTGGCGCGCGCGGTAGACGAAGCCCATGCCGCCCTGGCCGATGAGCTCGACGATCTCGAGCTGCGGGAAGTGCGGCGCGAGCTCGGCGATCGAGGGCGGCGGACCGATGCCGGAGTCGCCGGCGCCCGTCACGACGACCTGGAGCGAGTCGGCGGGATCGAGGCCGAGCTGGAGCAGGCAGCGGGGACAGGCCGCGTCGGCGGCGGCCAGGGTCGCGCCGCAACGGGCGCAGGCGGGATCGGGGCTCATGCGACTTCCTCCGAGCCCCTGAAACGGAAGCGCGCGAAGGAGTTACAGCGCTTCCAGAAGGTAGCGGATCTCGTCCTCGACGTCCGCCCGCCCGTCCACGGTGTCGGCGATCGCGCCCCGCAGCCGCTCGCGGAACCGCGCCCGCAGGCGGTGCACGGCGACCTTGACCGCGTTCTCGGTCGCGTCCAGGCGCACGGCGAGCTCCGCGCGGGGCGGCCCGGCGTCGGTGAGCGTCGGCCGCAGGAGCTCGAACAGCTCGGCCTTGCCGCGCTCGCGGTACTCCTCGGCGAGCTCCTCCAGCACGCCGTCGACGAGCGAGCGGGCCCAGGCGCGGTCGAAGAGTCGCTCGGGCGTCGTCTCGTCGGCGGGCTCGAGGGCGTAGCGCGCGTCGGCGCTCGAGGCGTCGAGCGAGAGCTTCGTCACGCCGCCGCCGCGCCGGAGCGCTCCCTCGCGCTCGCGCTCGTTGGCGAGGAAGTACCGGACGCCGCGCAGCAGGAACGTGCGGAAGCGGCCACGGTCGGGGTCCGCGGCTCCGAATTCGCGCTTCTCGAGCAGGCGTACGAAGAACGACTGCGTGAGGTCGAGGGCCTCGTCCGGCCCGTGGCCGCAGCGGCGCACGAAGGCGTAGAGCGGGTACCAGTAGGCCTCGCACAGCTCCCCGAGCGCCGCCTGCGCCCGCGGCGACGGCGTCGCGGCGGCGGCGCGGACGACGCTCCAGCGCGTTTGCGGCAGCTCCACGGCCGCGACGGTAGGCCCCAGGGGCCCCGGCTGGCTCTGGAACTACGATTTCGGAACCCCGGAGCACCGGTTACCGTCCGTATCTCTTGGCGTGGGCGAGAACCATCTCCCACGTCGGCGCGGAAGGGGCCCGGCTGCTCCGTCGAGGGGTTCGTCCCGCAAGGGGCGCGCTTTACGTGGGTCGGCGGTCGGACGGGCTCCTTTCGCGAGCTATCCGCCCCCTCGGTACCCGCCGCGCGCCCTCCGGATGTCAGGAGGGCCGCTCACAACGGCTCCAGGACGATCGCGTGGAAGGTCGCGGGGCCGTGGACGCCGACGACGAGCTGCAGCTCGATGTCGGCGCTGCGCGAGGGGCCGGTGACGAACGTGTAGGCGGCCGCGCGCTCGCGCTCGATCGCGGCGAGCGCGTCGCCCAGACCCGCGAGCACGTCGGATACGCGCACGATCGCGACGTGCACCGGCGGGAGGAGCGAGACGACGCGGCTGCGCTCCGTGTCGCTCGCGAGCACGACGGTGCCGGTCTCGGCGATCGCCCAGCGCGCCTCGGTCAGGCCGAGGTCGGCGGCGAGCAGCGTCTCGCGCTCGGCGTCGTGCGGGACGCGCTCGACGTCGAGCGGCGCGGCGAGGCGGGCGGCGAGCGCGGAATCGGAGAGCGCGACGCGGCGGGCGCCGGTCTCGGCGGCGATCGCCGCGAGCATCTCGGCCGCGGCCGCTGCGCCGCTCGCGACGTGCGCGTGGCCGCCGGCGGACGCGAGCGCGTCGCAGAAACGCGCGACGAGGTCGCCGGACGCGGCCGGCGCGGCCGGGACCGGCGCGCGCAGCTCGTCGGGCAGCCGGACGGGCTCGCCGCCGCGCCGGCCGAGCCCCGCGCGCACCGCCGCGAGCACCGCGTCGCGCGCGTCGCTCACCGCTCGCCCTCCAGCTCGTCGCGCCAGATCGCGCGGAACGGGCGCGGCGCAAGCGGCCGCAGCTCGCGCGCGGCCGACCAGGCCCCGAGCGGCCCGCTCCGGGAGAGGGCACGTGGCGCGACGCGGTGCGCGATGCGCAGCGCGCGCAGAGCGAACCGATAGCGCCGCGGACCGCCCATCGCCCACGACCAGACGCGGAACGCGAGCCGCTCGAGCCGCTTCGGACGCGCGCTCCCCTCGCTCACGCGCCCGCGCAGGTACAAGAGCAGCGCCGGGAGGTCGATCTTGACGGGGCACACGTCGCGGCACGCGCCGCACAGGCTCGACGCGAACGGCAACTGCGCGGTGCGCTCGAGCCCGACGAGCTGCGGCGTGATCACCGCGCCGATCGGGCCGGGGTACACCGAGCCGTATGCGTGTCCGCCGATGTGCTCGTACACCGGGCAGACGTTGAGGCACGCGCCGCAGCGGATGCAGGCGAGCGAGGTGCGCGTCAGCGGGTCGGCGAGCATCGCGCTGCGACCGTTGTCGAGCAGGACGACGTGGAGCTCGCGCGGTCCTTCGGCGGCGGGGCCGGTGAGGAGCGACATGTAGCTCGTCAGGCGCTGCCCGCTGGCCGAGCGCGGGAGCAGCCGCAGGAACGTCTCGAGGTCGGCGAGCCGCGGGACGAGCTTCTCGATGCCGACGATCGCGACGTGCACGCGCGGCAAGACGGTCGTCATGCGGATGTTGCCCTCGTTCTCGACGACGAGCAGCGAGCCGGTCTCGGCGACGGCGAAGTTCGCTCCGCTCACGCCGACGTCGGCCTCGGCGAACTTCCGCCTCAACGCGCGGCGCGCGGCGCCGGCGAGCTGCGCGATGTCGCCGGTCGGCTCGATGCCGAGCTTCTCGACGAAGAGGTCGGACACCTGCTCCTTCGTCTTGTGCACGGCGGGCGCGAGGATGTGCGATGGCGGCTCGTCGGCGAGCTGCACGATCCACTCGCCGAGGTCGGTCTCGATCGGCTCGATGCCGGCGCGCTCGAACGCGTCGTTCAGGTGGATCTCCTCGGTCGTCATGCTCTTCGCCTTGACGACGGTGCGCGCATTCGCGTCCTGCGCGATCTCGACGGCGACGCGGCACGCCTCCTGCGCGTCGCGGGCGAAGTGGACGACGGCGCCGGCGGCGCGCGCGTTGCGCTCGAACTCCTCGAGGTACTGATCGAGGTGGTCGAGCACGTGCGCCTTGGTCGCGCGGGCGCGCTCGCGCAGCTCCTCCCACGCGGGCACGCTCGCGACGGCGTCGCGGCGCGCGGTGCGGAAGCGCTTCGTCGCGCGCTCGAGCGCGGTGCGGAGCTGCTCGTCGGCCAGCGCGGCACGCACGTTGGCGTCGAATCGCGCCGGATCGAGGTGCTTCGCCATCAGCCGTGCGAGTCGAGTAGCTCGGCGAGGTGGAGCGCGCGCACGGACGAGCGGCGCCGCGCGAGGCGGCCGCCGATCTGCATCAAGCAACCCGCGTCGCCCGAGACGACCGCGCGCACCCCCGCGCTCTCGACGTCGGCGAGCTTGCGGTCGAGCATCGCGACGGACAGCTCGGGGTACTTGACGGAGAACGTGCCGCCGAACCCGCAGCACGAGTCGGCGGAGCCGAGCTCGACGAGCTCCGCCCCCGCGACGTGCGCGATGAGCTCGCGCGGCTCGTCGCGGATCCCGAGGTCGCGCAGCCCGTGGCACGCGTCGTGCCACGTCAGCCGTCCGTCGAAGCGCGCGCCGTGCTCGAGCGCACCGAGCCGCCGGACGAGAAACGTCGCGAGCTCGCACGCACGCTCGCCGACGGCGCTCGCGCGGGCGCGCCACGCGTCGTCGTCGTCGCCGCCGTCGCCGTCGAACAACGACGGCAAGTGGCGAAACATCGCGGCGCACGACCCCGACGGCACGACGATCGCGTCGGCGGAGTTGCGCTCGTACGTCTCGATCAGGGCGCGCGCGACCGAGCGGGCGTCGTTGCGGTACCCCGTGTTGAACGCCGGCTGCCCACAGCAGGTCTGACGCTCGTCATAGGAGACGGTGCATCCGGCGCGCCGCAGCAAGCGAACGGTCGAGACGGCGACGCTCGGCCAGAGCGCGTCGACGAGGCAGGTCGCGAAGAGGGTGACGTGGGGCCGCCGCATGCAGCGGCATCCTAGGGACTGGCTTCATTCCGTGTGCACGACCCCCCCGCCAGCCGTTCGGTTTCGCGGCGCATCGGGCAGATTCGCGCCGATCGGCGACGGAGCAGGGCCTGCGCGACCGCCCGATCGCCACAACTCGCGCCGCAGCAAGGGTTTCGAGCACCGCTGAGGGGGTCGATGCACACGGAACCCAGCCAGGTCTATCGGCTAGCCTGGGTGGTACCCCTCCTCCTCGGAGCTCCCTCTCATGCGCGTCCTGCTCTTCGCTCTCCCGCTCGTTCTCGCGGTCGGAGGACCGCTCGCGCAGGATCCGGTGTCGGAGGCGGTCGTCGCGATCGAGGCCGCCGGCGGGCGTGTGATGCGGGTCGCGCAGGGCTCGGACGAGCTCGCCGTGAGCTTCGCGATCGGCGGGCGCGGGGCGGGCGACGCGGTGCTCGAGCACGTCGCCGAGTTGCCGAGCGTGATCGAGCTCTCGCTCGGGCACACGCGCGTGACCGACGCGGGGCTCGCACACGTCGCGGGGATGAGCGCGCTGCGGCGGCTCGATCTGCAGAAGACGGAAGTCACCGACGCCGGGCTCGCGCACGTCGCGAAGCTCGCGAGCCTCGAGGTGCTCAACCTGTACGGCGCCGCGGGCGTCACCGACGCCGGGCTCGAGCACCTCGCGGGGCTCGCGAAGCTGCGCAAGCTGTTCGTCTGGCAGACGCAGGTGACGGCCGAGGGCGCCGGCGCGCTGCGCGCGAAGATCGCCGGGCTCGACGTCAACCTCGGCTGGGACCCGCCGAAGCCGCCGGAGCCGACGCCGGACGAGACGCCGGCGCCGGAGCCGCAGCGCACGCCGACCTGCTGCGAGAATGCCGCCGCCGCGGGCGCGGAGTGCGCGCATCCCTGCTGCGTCGAGGCCCGCGCGGACGGCCGCATCTGCCTGAAGTGCAACCCGCACCTCGCCGACACCTGCTGCGAGAAGGCGCAAATCGCGAGCAAGCCGTGCGACCACCCGTGCTGCGTCCGCGCCGACGAGCGCAGCGAGGTCTGCATCGACTGCAACCCGCCGCCGGCGGAGCCGAAGTAGACGCGCGCCACGGCGCTCCTCTGCGTCGCGCTCGCCCGGCAGGCGGGCGCCCAAGAGCTCGACCAGGAGACGCGCGGGACGACGGCGCGGCGGTGATCGAGCGCTACTCGCTCCCTCGAGCGCGCAGCGGCGCGAGCGCTCGGCTCGCGGCGATCGGATCCGCGAGCGAGCGCTCGAGCGTCGCGATGAGCGCGCGACGCAACGCTTCGAGCTCCGGCGAGCGCGGATCGGCGCGCGCGACGTCGCGGGCGCGCGCGAGCAACGGCACGAGCTGCTCGGGGACGCGGCCGTCGCGCCAGAGCATCGGCAGGTCGCTCGTCGCGAGCGCGAGGAGCACCGTCAGCTCGCCCGCGTCGAGCGGACGCGCGAGCGGCTCCACCACGGGCTCGACCGGCGCGAGCGGCGCCGGCTCGACGAGGTCCGCGAGTCCGACCACGGCCTCGCCGTGCTCGGGTGATTCGACACGCGCATCGACGAGCGATCCGTCGCGCGCCGCGAGCGTCACGAACAGCTCCGCGCCCGCGCGCGACCACCAGCGGCCGCTCTCCAGCGCGCCCGCGCCGAGCTGCAGCTCCGGACCCGCGCCGTCGAACGCGCGCACCGACTCCGGCGCCAAGCCGAGCGGCACGACGAGCGTGCCCGTGACCCGATCGCTACGCTCCAACCGCTGCGGCCGGAGCGTAGCGAGCTCCTCCGCGTCGAAGTAACCGACCGCGCGCGACACGGCCGCGCTCCACCACGGCGTCACGAACGTCACGTGCCACGGCCCGCGGCCCGAAGCGCGATCGACGTACTCGAAACGGAACGCGCCGCTCCAGTCCGTCGTCGCGCGCGCGACGAGCTCCGTCCCGCTCCACAGGAGCGCGAGCACGCCTGCGCGGTCGCGCTCGCGCTCGCCCTCGATCTCGACGCGCGATGCGACCAGCGCATCCCCCGCCGCGCGCGGCTCCGGCAGCCACGCAGCGACGTCGCCCGGATACGGGCTCGTGAACGCGAGCGTGTCCGCATCGCCCGGTGCGGCGCTGCCCGGCGCGAGCACGTGCACCGCAGGCGGCGCGCCCAAGTCGACGAATGCCGCGGAGAGCGTCGCGAACGCCTCGATCCGCGCCAGGCCCGCGCTCGGCGCGACGAGCTCGCCGTAGCCGCCCTCGAAGAACGCTCCGTCGACGACGTGGCCGTCCGGACCGCGCACGTGCACCCAAGTCGGCTCCGGCGCGGTCAGCTCGAACGCGAGCGGACGCGCGCGCTCGAGCGAACAATCGAGCCATTCGCCGGCCAACGCAGCGCCGACGAGCACGCGCGGCACGAGCGCGTCGTCGAGCGGCGCGACGCGCAACGCGTCCGTTCCGCCCGTCTCGACGTCGAAGCCGCCCTCCTGCGTCGTGAAGCCGAGCAGCGACCAGCGCCCCGTGCTCGCGTCGCGCGCCCACAAGACCGCGCTCCCGTCCGTTCGCCCGCGCAGCCGCCGCGGAGCATCCGCGCTCTCCACCGACCGCGCGAGCGCCGGAGCGCCGAGCACGAGCTCGACCCGGCCGTCCGCGAGCGCGCGCGCACGGCCGATCGGCACGCGCGCTCCGCTCGGGTCCTGCGCGACGAGCAGCGCGCCTTGCGCTCCCGCGAACGTCGCCTCGCCGCGCGCGTCGGTCCTCCCCACGCCGGCCTCGCACGCGACGGTCGCGTCGACGACGAACGAGGTCACGACGACGCCTTCGAGCGGCGCGCGGCGGTGGTCGACGACGCGCACGCGATGCTCCGCGCGCGGCGGCGGCTCGACGAAGAGCACGCGGTGCGCGCGCGCGGACGCGACGTCGAACGCGAGCGTCGCGAGCCCGCTGCCGGCCGGCGGCTCGACGCGCGCGCGGCCGCTCTCGGGCCACCACGGCCACGCGGCGACGCCGTCCGCGTCGGCGGTCCGCGTGCTCGCGCCGACCGTCACGCGCGCGCCGGGCGCGGTCCACAACGACCACGCAGGGGCGACGCGCGGCGGGATCAGCGCCGGATCGGGCGCCGGCGCGCGCGCCCAGCCGCGGGAGCGCGACGAGCGCCAGCGCGGCCGCGCCGACGAGCACCAGCCACGTCGCCCGCGGGCGCGGGGTCGCCGCTCTCGAAACCGGAAGCATGTTCCCTTCATCGGCACGAGGCGGCCGGCCGATGAAGGAGCCGGCGGAGTCCCGCCATGGCGAACCGGCAAGAGGAGCAGCGCGACGGCATCGCCGGCGCGGCGCTGAAAGCGTTCGTCGAGCTCGCGCGCACGATCGCCGGGCTCGCCGAGACGCCCGACGTGTCGTCGCTCGACCCGCCGGCGCGGCGCGAGGTGCTGAGCCAGTCGATCGAGTCGAAGAACTTCATCGCGCGCCTCTTGTTCCTGCTCGCGACGTTCGCGCTGATCCTCGGCTTCGCGCTCGCCACGCAAGTGGGGCAGCGGGCGCCCGACGCGCTCGACGACGCGCGCGAGCGCGTGCAACCGGAGCGCGGCCGCGAGCACCTCGAGCGCGTGCTGCGCGAGCACGGCGTCGAGCTGCGGCTGCCGCCGGCGGACGCGCAGGCCGAGCCGCCGCAGGACGGCCTCGACGACGCGGAGCGCGACCTGCGCGACGAGCGGCCCGACGACGCGCTCCTGCTCCTTTTCGACGCGCTGCGCGCGCTCGCCGCCGGCGAGGCGCGCCGCGCGCTCGAGCTGCTCGACCCGGCCGATCCGCGCGTGCAGGACCTGCACCGGCTCGCGGCGCAGGGCGTCGGCTCGTTCGCGAACGTCTTCGTGCTGCGCGGCGACGCACACTTCGCGCTCGGCGAGTGGCGCCAGGCGCTCGAGAACTACGAGCTCGCGGCGCAGCTCGACCCGACGAACTGGATAGCGCACGTGCAGGCCGGCTACGCGGCCGCGGAGCTCGAGCTCGCGGGCGAGGCGCTCGAGCACTTCGACGACGCGCTCGACGCGCTCGCGGGAACGGTGAACGAGACGCTCGCGCTGGCACACGTCGGGCGCGGCATCGTGCACGCGACGCAGGGCGACGCGCACGCGGCGGCGCAGGACTTCGCGCACGCGCAAGACGTGTACGAGCAGCTCGGAGCGAGCGTCGACCTGTCGCTCGTCGTCGAGCAGCTCCCCGTGCCGCCGGTCGCGCCCGTCGAGCTGCTCCCGTCGCCCGACGAGCCGGACGAGCGCGTGCCGGTCGAGCCGCCGCCGGCCGAGAGCGACGCCGACGAAGCCGACGCCGACGACGCCGACACGACCGCGCAGAGCGCCGCCGAGCTCTACGACGCCGCCGTCGCCGCCTGGCTCGCCGGCGAACGCGCGCAGGCGACGGCGCTGTTCGAGCGCGCACTCGACGCGCGCCCCGAGCCCGACCTCGCGCGCTCGCTCGAGCGCGCGCTCGACGCCGCGCGCGACCGCACCGCGGGCGACGAGTAGCGCGCGCTACGCCAGCAGCCCCTGCACCACGTGCCCGTGCACGTCGGTGAGGCGGAAGTCGCGGCCCTGGTAGCGGTACGTGAGCTTCTCGTGGTCGATCCCCAGGCAATGCAGGATCGTCGCGTTGAGGTCGTGCACGTGGACCGGATCGCGCACGACGTTGTAGCCGAAGTCGTCGGTCTCGCCGTACGCGACGCCGCCGCGGATGCCGCCGCCCGCGAGCCACATCGAGAAGCAGCGCGGGTGGTGGTCGCGGCCGTAGCTCTCGCGCGTCAGAGGCCCCTGGCAGTAGACCGTGCGGCCGAACTCGCCGCCCCAGACGACGAGCGTGTCCTCGAGCAGGCCGCGCTGCTTCAGGTCCTGCACGAGCGCGGCACACGGGCGATCGACGTCGCGGCACTGCAGCGGCAGGTCGCGCGGCAGGCTGTCGTGCTGGTCCCAGCCGCGGATGTAGACCTGGACGAAGCGCACGTCGCGCTCGGCGAGCCGCCGCGCGAGCAGGCAGTTCGCCGCGAACGTGCCGGGCCGCTCCACGTCGGGACCGTAGAGATCGAGCACGTGGCGCGGCTCGTTCGACAGGTCGGTCAGCTCGGGCACCGAGGCTTGCATGCGGTACGCCATCTCGTACTGCGCGATGCGCGTGCGGATCTCCGGGTCGCCGAGCTCGTCGTGCAGCTTCTCGTTCAGCGCCGCGACGCCGTCGAGCATGCGCCGGCGCGCGCCGTCCGAAACGCCGGGCGGGTTCGACAGGAAGAGCACCGGATCGCCGTCCGAGCGGAACGACACGCCCTGATGCTGCGACGGCAGGAAACCCGTCCCCCACAGCCGGCCGAACAACGCCTGCGCCTCGCGCTTCGCGCTCCAGCTCGAGTGCAGCACGACGAACGCCGGCAGGTCCGCGTTCGGCGAGCCGAGTCCGTACGAGAGCCACGCGCCCAGGCTCGGCCGTCCGGGCATCTCGGTCCCGGTCAGCATGAACGTGATCGCCGGGTCGTGGTTGATCGCGTCGGTGTGCACCGAGCGGACGACGCACAGGTCGTCGACGATCGACGCGGTGTGCGGGAGCAGCTCGCTCACCTCGGTGCCCGACTCCCCGTGCCGCGCGAACGAGTAGATCGACGGCGCGATCGGAAAGCGCTCCTGGCCCGACGTCATCGTCGTCAGGCGCTGGCCCATCTGCACCGACGCCGGCAGGTCCTGGTCGAAGCGCTCGCGCAGCCGCGGCTTGGGGTCCCACGTGTCGATGTGCGACGGCGCGCCCGACATGAACAGGTAGATCACGCGCTTCGCGCGCGGCGCGAAGTGCGGCGCGCCGAGCGCGGGCCCCTCGGCCGCGAGCAGCCGCGGATCGAGCAGCGACGCGAGCGCCGTCGTGCCGATGCCCCACGCCGCGCGCCCGAGGACCTGGCGGCGCGTGAGCAGGAGCGCGTTCTCGAGTCGGGGGTCCAAGTCAGTCTCCGAGCACGCTCATCACAACGCTCATACCGCCTGGCAGCAAGGGCCAGCAAGGGGCCGGACGAACCCGGCCCTCAGTCCGCCGAGATGGCCAC
>CAZGTQ010000176.1:0-23307 GCA_964528575.1 uncultured Planctomycetaceae bacterium
CCAGCGGACCGCCCAGCGCGTCGAGAATCTCCCCGCGCAGGATCGGCTCACGTCCCCAGACCTCCCGGATCCACGCGAGCGCGGCCGGATCGTCCGCCGCGTCGCACGCGCGGCGCAGACAGCGGTCGACGAGCGCCTGGCTCTCGCTCGACGCCGCGGCGACGAGCGGGTCCCGCCACGAGTCGCCTGCGCAGTCCCACCAGAGCGGACCCCGCCCCCGCGCGTACGCCTCGTACGCCGCGGCGTCCGCCGCGCGGGCGTTCGTCCACGTCGCGTGCGCCGCTTCGAACGTGCGCGCCAGTCGCTCCCGATCGGCGGGCTCGGCCAGGTCGAGCGCGTCGACGACGTCGAGCTGCGCCCGCAGGTCCTGCGGCGTCGACAGCGTCAGAGCGGCCAGGAGGAGCGCGAGCACCACCTCTCCCTACCGGGCCGCGCCGCGCCGGTCACGGGGACGGAACCGACGGCACGAAGGGCGCGGTCGTGGTGTCGGGCCGCGCGGGCCGAACGCGGCGCGCGTCACTCGCGCGGGTTGCGCGGCGTGCGCGTGAGGGCGAGGTGCCGCAGCAACAGCTCCTCGAGCTCCGCGTCTTCGCCCTCGGGCGCGCTGATCGCGAAGCGTCCGTCGTCGGTCGCGCGGACCCTCTCGCCCCTGCGGACGAGGATCGCGACGCGCTTGCCGTTCTCGATCGACGCGACGGAGAACGTCGCAGACGGGTCCCCGTCCCACAGCGCGACCTGTGGCTCGTCGTCGGGGAACGTGTGCACGAGCCGCTGGATCAGGCAGCGCCGCAGCACGCGCACGCGATCGCGCATGCGCGGGTCGGCGGCGAGGTCGTTCAATTCGCGCGGGTCCGCTTCGAGGTCGTAGAGCCGGAAGCCGTCGCCGGAGTACCAGCACAGCTTCCACGAGCCCATGCGCACCATCACGCCGCGATACCCCTGGCGCAGGTGCAGCGTCGAGTAGACGTACTGCGGCGCGCTCGCGGCGTCGCCGGCGATCAGCGGACGCAGATCGTGCCCGTCGAAGCTCGCCGGCGGCTCGACGCCGAGCGCGAGGAGCGCGGTGCGCACGAGGTCGAGCGTCTCGATCGGCTCGTCGACGACGAGCCCTGCCGGCAGCCCCGGCGCGCGCAGGATGCCGGGCACGCGCACCTCGCCGTCGTAGAACGAGACGAACTTGCCGAAGAGCGCGTGCTCGCCGAGGTGGTCGCCGTGGTCCGACGTGTGCACGACCACCGTGCGATCGGCGAGCTCGAGCTCGTCGAGCACCTCGAGGATGCGGCCGATCTGCTCGTCGGCGAACGTGACGAGGCCGTAGTAGCTCTCGATCATCCGCGCACGCTCGCGCGGCTCGTATCCTCCGAAGCGCGCCGCGGACTGCTCGCGCTGGAAGCCGGTGAGACGCGCCAGCTCCGTGGGCGTCGCGTCGGGTACGTCGGGGATGCGACCGGCGTACATCTCGTCGTACGGCCGCGGCGGGTAGAGCGGCGGGTGCGGCGCGTGGATGCCCACGAACAGCGCCCACGGCGCGTCGCCCTCGGCGAGCGCGCGCATCTGGGCGATCGCCGCGTCCGCGATGCGCGCGTCGAAGAACTCCTCCGGCGGGACCTCGCTCACGCCGCGGATCGGCGCACCATCGCCGCCGCCGTAGTCCGAGAGCTCGCGCGGGAACGACTCGCCGACAAGCGTGTGGACGACGCGCATGCCGCCGTCGACGGTGTGCAGCTTGCCGACGGCGACCGTCTCGTAGCCGCGCTCGCGCAGCACCTCGGGCCAGGTCACGAGCTCCAGGTCGTCCGCGCGCTCGTTCGCCCAGATGCCGTGGCGGCCGGGGTACGTGCACGTGAACATCGACGCGCGCGACGCGATGCAGATCGGCGCCTGCACGTACGTGCTCGCGAAGCGCACGCCTTCCCGCGCGAGCCGGTCGAGGTGCGGCGTGCGCACGAACGGGTGCCCCGCGCACGAGAGCGCGTCCGAGCGGTGCTGGTCCGACAGGACGAACAGCAGGTTGAGCGGGCGCTTCGCGTCGGCCACGCCGTCGTCGAACGACGCGAAGACGCACGTCGCGAGCGACGCGAGGGCCAGCGCGACGGAGCGCGCGAACCGGGTGGGGGGCGGCAACCGGGGGGGGGTGCGCGAGACCGCGCTCGCCGCCGATGGTAGCGCCGCCGCGGCGGCGCGCCAGACGTCACAAGCAGCTCAGCCGCTGCTCGTGTGGTCGTGCACGATGCGCCAGCCTGCGCCGGTCCGGCGCAGGACGAGCGGGAAGAGCCCGCCGGCGGAGCGCCCGTCCGCGAAGTCGAGCCGCCAGCTCCCGCGCGCCAACACCGCGCCGGGCGCGAGCCCCACGATCTCGAGGTCGCCGAACGCGAGGCGGCCCATCTCGGCGCCCTCGCCGAGATAGCGGCGGCGGTAGCGCTCGAGCACCTCGGCGTAGCCGCGCTGCCAGTCGCCGCCGGACAGGAACGTCAGCTCGGGCGAGTCGAGGTAGCCGGCGGCGAGGAAGCCTTCCAGGTCGCCGGCGTTCCACGCCTCCTCCTGGCGCTCCAGCACGGCGCGCACCTCGCGCGGCGCGTCGTTGTCGCCCGCGGAGCTCGTCGCGCAGGCCGCGGACGGGAGGACGGACAGGAGAACGGACAGAATGGCGAGGACGCTGGCGCGCATCGGCCCATCCCAGTGCCCGCGCGGCTCCCCGTCAACGCGCCGCGCGGCACAATGGGACCGCCATGAGGTTTTTCGCCAGCTCGCTCGCCGTCGCGGCGCTCGCCGCTCCGCTCGTTCCGCAGGAACCGACGCCGCCGAAGGCAGAGCCGCCGTCGAGGCGCGAGATCGACGAGCTCGTCGAGCGCTTCTTCGCGCTCGACCCGAAGACCGAGCAGGGGTACCGCGAGCAGGAGGAGCTGCTCGCGCGGCTCGCGCTCGTGCCGCCGCTCGAGGCGAAGGAGGCCGAGCAGTGGCGCGCGAAGCTCCTGAAGCTGCAGCGCGAGGGTCGCGAGCTCGAGAAGAAGGGCGGGCGCCACTGGTATTGGGAGGACGAGGAGCGCGGCCTCTACTACGTCGGCGGCAAGACGCGGCGGCCGAAGGGGCTCTTCATCGGGATGCACGGCGGCGGCAAGGGGCAGGGCGACGCGAGCTCGAGCCTGAGCACGTGGAGCTCGGCCGTCGGCGAGATGGACTGGGTCGGCGTGTTCCCCGAGGTGCTCGAGAAGACCGAGCACGGCTGGACGACGTCGGGGACCGAGGAGTGGGTGATCGATCTCGTCGAGGCGGCGAAGCGCACGTGGGACATCGATCCCGACCGCGTGTATTTCGGCGGGCACTCGATGGGGGGCTACGGGACGTGGATGCTCGGCGCGCACCACCAGGACGTCGTCGCCGGGCTCACGCCTTCGGCCGGCGCGCCCACGCCGGTTTTCTCCGGTGGCGAGGTCGTCGACGTGATCGCCGGCGTGATCCCCAACCTGCGCAACACGCGCATCCGCATCTACCAGAGCGACGACGACCGCAACGTGCTGCCCGAGGCGAACCGCATGGCGGCGAAGAAGCTCGCCGAGGCGCAGGAGCGCTGGGGCGGCTACGACTTCGAGTACTGGGAGGTGCCTGGGCGCGGCCACGATACGCCGCCCGGGGGCGTCGAGGCGCTGCTCGAGAAGGTCGCGGACGCGGTGCGCAACCCGCGGCCGGAGAAGATCGTGTGGCAGGCGACGAAGGCGTGGAAGCGCCACTGCTACTGGCTCTATTGGGACGCGCCCGTGTTCGGCACGCTCATCGAGGCCGAGCTCGACCGCGAGGCGAACGCGGTGCGCGTGAGCGCGGACGCGAGCCCCGAGGGCATGTGGGTGCTGCTCGACGACGAGCTGCTCGACCTCGACCGCGAGGTCGTCGTCTCGTTCGGCGGAGAGGAAGTGTGGCGCGGCGTGCCCGAGCGCGCGCTCGCCACGCTCGTGCTGACGGGCCAGCGCAACGACGCGCGGCTGATGTTCGACGCGCGCGTTCCGCTGTGGGCGGACGCGAAGTCGAAGTCGGAGACGGGGTCGGAGACGGAGACGGAGTGAGCGGCGCGATGGCGGACGTGATCGATTACGAGATCCGGGGCGACGACTTCCAGGCGGTCGTGATCGCGCTCGACCCGGGCGAGGGCGTGCGCGCCGAGCCGGGCGCGATGATGTGGATGGAGGATGGGATCGAGATGGACACGTCGATGGGCGGCGGGCTCATGTCGGGCCTCAAGCGCAAGATCGGCGGCGAGAGCTTCTTCATCACCACGTTCACGAACGAGGGCGCGCGGCGCGCGAGCGTCGGCTTCGCGTCGGGCTTCCCCGGCAAGATCCTGCCGGTCGACCTGTCGCGCGGGCCGATCCTGTGCCAGCGCGACGCCTATCTGTGCTCCGCGCGCGGGATCGAGGTCGGCGTGGCGTTCACACGGCGGCTCGGGGCGGGCTTCTTCGGCGGCGAGGGCTTCATCCTGCAGCGGCTCACCGGCGACGGTCTCGCGTTCATCCACGCCGGGGGCATGATCATCGAGCGCGAGCTCGCGGCCGGCGAGACGCTGCGCGTCGACACCGGTTGCATCGTCGGCTTCGAGGAGCAGGTCGACTACGACATCAAGATGATCAAGGGCATCAAGTCAAAGCTCTTCGGCGGCGAGGGGCTCTTCTACGCGCTGTTGCGCGGCCCCGGCAAGATCTGGGTGCAGACGACGCCGTTCTCGCGCTTCGCCGACAAGGTGATGCAGGCTGCCGGCGGCGGACGCGGTCAGGTCCGTCGCGGCGGCGCGCTCTCGAGGATGCTCGGCGGCTTCACGTCGGGCGATTGACGCCCGGCCGCTACTCGAAGATCTGCGCGTTCTCCGGGACGTCCCCGAGGGCGACGTACCACTGGCCATCGCGCCAGCGCCAGATCTGCGCCTCGACCATCTGCTGGCGCAGGTCCTCGGGCTTGGCGTTGTGCGGCCGCCGACCGGCGGGGAGGCGCTTGGGGAGCAGCTCGCCGTCCGTCGTCGTCTCGACCGTCGCCGAGCGCTCCTCGGGATCGATCGCGACCTTCCCCATCGTGACGTTCCAGACCTTGAGCACCCTCTGTCCGTAGATCGCGTGGAAGCGGCCGTACTCGAGGCCCTTGCGGACCTCGGGGTCGATGAGCGCGTAGAAGCCGTCGAGATCGCCGGCGACGAGCACCTCGCTCAGCTCGTTGAAGCGCTTGCGCAGCGCGGCCTCTTCCTCGTCCACGGTCCCGAACTCGTGCTCGACGACGGGCGCCTGCGTCCTGTCGTCGACGGCGGCCTGCGCCGTCTCGTCGACGGGTGCCGCGTCCGCGGGCCGCTCGCTCGCGAGCTGCCACGTCGCGACGAGGAGGACGACGACCAGGACGGCGATGACGATCTTGCGTAGGCCCGACCAGCGGTCGGGGGCGGGGCTGTTGGACTCGGTCATGGTGGCTGGGGAGCGCTGTTTCGCGGCTTGTTCAACCTTCGGTGGTACCACGGGGGCGCGGATTCGTCAGCGGGGGCTGCGCGGAATCGTCGGCGGAAGGCGAGAGAAATGGCGCGAAGGGCGCCACCCGGCGCGCGCGACGCGGTCTACCCGGGTGGGCGGGGGAGGCGGTGGGCGGCGGGCCGGCGGGCTGCGGAGCGACCTCGTCGGCGGGCGCGGTCACCCGCCCTCGGAGCGCCGCAGCGCGCCGTAGCCGCAACGCGCAGTGGAGGGTCGCTCGGCGTCAGTCGTTGCCGCCGCTGAGGTAGCCGAGGTTCTCGAGCTCCGACGTGTCCTCCGCGCTGAGCCCCTGCTTCACGCGCTCGAGGGCCGCGTCGAGCCGCTCCTTCTGCGCGAGCAGCGCCGCGTGGGTCGGATGCGCGAGGAGCCCGGCGCCGTTCACCTTGGCGGCCTGCACGACGTGGTCGCTCCGTTGCAGCGTCTGCGCGACGCGGACGTAGTCCTGCGGGTCGCGCGGGGTCTCGCTCGCGAGCGTCGCGAAGGCGTCGACCGCGCGGTTGGGCTCGAAGCCGGCGAACGCGCGGACGAGCGCCAGTTGCGTCTCGTCGCGGCGCGCGTCGCCCTCGGGCAAGCCGGCGAGCGCGCTCTCGAGCTCCTGCGCCGCCCGGCCGGACTCGCCCGCCGCGAGCGCCTCGAGCCCGGCCGTCAGGTGTTCCTGGGGCGTGGCGGGGCTCCGGTCGCACGCGACGAGCGGGGCGAGCAGCGCGAGAGACGCGAGGCTGCGCATCGAGACCGCCTACAGGTAGCCGAGGTCTTTGAGAGCCGTCTGCGCCGTGGGGTCCTCCTCCGCCTTCTCCTTCAGGTTCGCGAGCACCGCCGCGAGCCCGGGATGCTCCGGATGCGCCTCGAGGCCCACGTCCATGACGGCGGCTGCTTGCGCGTACGCCATCGCGCTCGCCAGCTCGTTCGCGAGCTTGCTGTAGTCGTTCGCCTCGAGCTGCGTCTGCGCCGCGAGCGCGAGGAAGTCGTCCCGCGCCTGGTCGGGGTTGACGTGAGCGAGCGCGTGGATCGCGCCGAGCTTCACCTTCTCGTACTGCGGGTGCGAGGCGTCGTTCCCCATCGCGTCGAGCGCCGCGCCGAACTCCTTCCCCGCCTTGTCGTAGTCCTTCTGGGCCAGCGCGGTCTCGCCCGCGTCCGCGTGCTCCTTCGGGTCGGCGGCACCACCGCCGCAGGCGGAGACGAGAGCGAGCGAGAGGGCGATCGGGGCGAGGAGCGTGCGCATGGCGGCGGGGGAACCTGGAGGTCGGAGCGGACGTCCGCCGAGGACCGTCCCGGCGGCTGCGAAAGCGTACCGCTCCACCCTACGCGGCGATCGGCCGATGGTGAGAGCGGCGGGCCCGCCGCGCCGCTCCGCGCTGCCCCGCCGCTGCGTCCCGCCGCTCCGCCGCTCCCAGGGGCTCCGAGGCGCGCGCAAGCCACTGTCGTCACGGGAGTTGCGGCGCCGTGCCGACCCCGAGGCTCCTTAAAGAGTGTCATGACACTCCGATCGGTGCTCCGATAGGAGTACGATCGGAGTGCGTCGAGGGCGCCAGCCGTCCTTGGCGCGCCGGCCGAGAGTGCCGCCGGGCACTCCCTCGTTTCCCACCCGCCTTTCAACGCTGACGAACGACGTCGAGCCGTGCGCGAGAGCAAGGTCACCGTCAAGATCCCCCGCCCGCTGTATCGCAAGATCCAGCTGGTCGTGGACGGCTCGGGCTTCAACTCGCCCACCGACTTCATCGTCTACGTGCTCCGCGACCTGATGGGGGAGGCCGAAGCCCCTCCGCAGGGCGAGTTCACGCAGGACGAGCTCGACGACGTCAAGCGCAAGCTCAAGAACCTCGGCTACCTGTAGCCGCGACTCTCGACCCGCGACCCCCCTGATGAGCACTACCACCGCATCCGTCGCGCCCGTCCACGGCGGCCTCGCTTCTCCCGTGAACCGCATCGTGCCGCGCGAGAAGGCTGACCTCGCCGCCTGGGCGAAGCTCGCGACGATCGCCGTCGACGGCACCGACCGCACGACGCTCTACCGCATCGCCGACGGCACGCTGAGCCCCCTCGTCGGGCCGATGAGCAGCGCGGACTACCGCTCGACGCTCGACCGCGCCGCGATCGAGCGCGGCGGCAAGCTCTGGGCCTGGGGCATCCCGACCGTGCTCCCCGTGACCGGCGCGGAGGCCGCGAAGCTCGAGCGCGGGGCCGAGGTCGCGCTCGCCCACGACGGCGCGCTGTTCGGCGTGCTCCGCGTCGACGAGGTCTACGACTGGGACAAGAGCGACTTCGTCGCGAACGTCTACGGCACCGAGCGCACCGACCATCCGGGCGCGCGCCTGTGGACCCAGGATCCGCGTACGAAGCTCGTCGGCGGTGAGATCACGCTGCTGCCGTTCGAGGACGCGCGTCCGTTCGCGGCGCGCGTGATGTCGCCCGCGCAGACGCGCAAGCTGATCGAGCAACGCGGCTGGGAGCAGTCGGTCGCGTTCCAGACGCGCAACCCGCTGCACCGCGCGCACGAGTACGCGCTCGTGTACGGCGCCGAGGTGATCCTGCGCGAGAACGGGCTCCGCACGGGCGTCGTGCTCAACCCGCTCGTCGGCCAGCTCAAGGGCGACGACGTTCCCGCCGCGACGCGGATGGCGACGTACGAGGCGCTGATCGGCGGCCGCTTCCTGGGCCAGGGCGACAAGGACGAGCAGCTCTGGAAGGACAAGCGGCAGAGCTTCGACGAGCAGGTCGAGCTCGTCGGTCTCGACATGCGCATGTACTACGGCGGCCCGCGCGAGGCCGTCATGCACGCGATCTACCGCCAGAACCTCGGCTTCACGCACTTCATCGTAGGCCGCAAGCACGCGGACGCTCCGTTCGACGACAAGTCCGCGATCTGGGGCGACTTCGACGCGCAGGAGATCTTCGAGAAGCTCGAGGGCGACCTCGCGATCAAGACCGTGAACGTCGGCTTCGCCGCCTACTTCGAGGAGCTCGGCCGCGTCGGGCTCGTCGCCGAGAACAAGGACAAGACGGCGGTGAACATCTCGGGCACGAGGATGCGCGAGCTGCTCGACAACGGCGAGATGCCCGACGAGCGCGTGATGCGTCCGTCGACGGCGAAGGTGCTGATGGACTACTACCGCAGCACGTCGAACGGCTGAGCCGGCGCCGTCGGACATCCAGAAGACGAGCCATGGGCCTTCTCGACGCGTTCAAGAAGAAGAAGGCGCCGGCCGCGAAGCCGCCGCTGCGTCCGCTCAATCTGCGTCCGGGGCTGCCGCCGCACCCCGAGCCGCAGGCGGACAACAACTTCATCATCGTCATCCTCGACAGCCTCCGCTACGACTCGTTCATGGCTGCCGCGCCGAAGGTCATCGGCAAGCTCGGCAAGGTCGAGAAGCGTTTTTCGTACGCCTCGTGGACGGCGCCCTCGCACTACAACTTGCTGACGGGCCTGTTGCCGCACTCGACTCCCGAGCACGTCTACGCGTCGGAGTACTACAAAGAGGACTTCTTCAACTACAACAAGCGTCTCGGCGCCAAGGGCATCGAGTTCGCGAAGATGGTCCCGGGGTTGTGGTTCCCCGAGCTGCTGCGCAACACGCTCGGCCTGAGCACGCACGCGCGCGTCTCGCTCCCCGTCCTGAACCCGAAGACCGGCATCAACCGCTGCTTCGACTCGTTCCAGCTCATGGACTCGCACAACGACATGCGCTCCATGCTGCCGACGATGAAGTTCGACTCGTCGCGGCCCGCGTTCTACCTGCTCAACGTCGGGGAGACGCACTACCCGTACGCGAAGCCGGACGAGGACTCGTCGATGTGGCCGCGCATCAGCGGCGTGAACGGCGTGTTCCGCAAGATGGACCAGGCGGTCGACGCGCAGGGCAACCTCATCCACGACGAGACGCCCTTCTTCGACCAGGACAAGCTCGACCAGCTACGCGAGCGCCAGATCGACACCGTGCGCTATCTCGATAGCGTCTTCGAGGAGCTCTACGACACGGTGCCGGACAACACGCACATCATCGTCACCGCCGACCATGGCGAGCTGTTCGGCGAGATGGGCTATTTCGGGCACGGCCCGATCATGCACGACAAGGTCTTCGAGGTTCCCTACCTCGAGGGCAAGATCCGCTAGAGACACACGACCCCCCACGACCATGTCCAATCAAGGATTCATCCTCTGGTTCACCGGCCTCTCGGGCGCCGGGAAGAGCACGCTCGCCGAGGCGATCACCCCGCAACTGCGCGAGCGCGGCTGCAAGGTCGAGGTGCTCGACGGCGACGAGGTCCGCGAGAACCTGAGCAAAGGGCTCGGCTTCTCGAAAGAGGACCGCGACACGAACATCCGCCGCATCGGCTACGTCGCGAACCTGCTCGCGCGCAACGGCGTCTGCTCGATCACCGCCGCGATCTCGCCCTACCGCGACGTGCGCGACGAAGTGCGCGGCAGGGCGCAGAACTTCGTCGAGGTCTACGTCGAGGCGCCGCTCGACGTCGTCGAGGAGCGCGACACGAAAGGCCTCTACAAGAAGGCCCGCGCCGGCATCATCAAGAACTTCACGGGCATCAGCGACCCGTACGAGGCGCCGGAGAGCCCCGAGGTCGTCGTGCACACCGGCAACGAATCGATCGAGGAGTCGACCGAGAAGATCCTCGACTACCTCGTCGAGCGCGGCCTCATTCAGCGGCGCGAGGTGCGGGCGAGCTGAGCTCGGCCGCCGCGCGGAACGACCGCGCGCGCCGCTCGCCCTCCCGCCGGGGAGCCGAGCGGCGCGCTCGTTCAGGCGCCGCGCTCACAGCGCCCGCCGTTTTCCGTACAATCCCGGGCCTTTCCCCCCGCCCTGCGAACCCGTCCCGATCGCGCTCCAGAGCCCCTGATCGCCTGCCGATGACCGGAGGATCCCGTCCGCTCGGCGCGCGCCCTCCGACGATCTTGCGGCGCCCTTCGACCCTCTGGCCGACGACCCTCTGGCCGATGTCTCTCTGGCCCATGCCCGACTGGAAACGCCCCGCCCGCCTCATGGTGCTCACGATCGCGGCGGCGACGGCCGGCGCCAGCCCCGCGCTGGCCTACATCGGCCCGGGCGCGGGGTTCGCGGCCGCGGGGAGCGTGCTCGTCCTGCTCGGGACGTTCCTCCTCGCGTTCGGGATCGTGCTCATGTGGCCGCTCAAGGCGGCGATGCGCCTGGTCACCCACCGCGCGCGCTTCAAGCCCAAGGTGAAGCGGATGATCGTGATCGGCCTCGACGGCTTCGATCCCGGTCTCGCGCGGCGTTTCGCGGCGGAAGGGCTGATGCCCAACTTCGCGAAGCTCGAGGAGCAGGGCTGCTTCCACCCGCTCGCGACCGCCTGCCCGTCGATCTCGCCGGTGTCGTGGTCGAGCTTCGCTACGGGCGTCGATGCGTCGCGCCACAACATCTACGACTTCCTGACGCGCGACCCCTGCAGCTACCTGCCGACGCTGTCGTCCTCGGACATCAAGACGATGCCGAAGACGCTGAACCTCGGCCTCGCCAAGGTGCCGATGGGCCAGCGCGCGGTGTTCCGCTTCCTGCAGAAGAGCCAGCCGTTCTGGAAGCTGCTCGGCGCGAACAACGTGTGGTCGTCGATCGTCCGCGTGCCGATCACGTTCCCGCCGCAGAAGTTCAAGAACGGCACGCTGCTCAGCGGCATGTGCGTGCCCGACATCCAAGGGACGCAGGGCTCGTTCTCGTTCTACTCGACCAAGTCGCGGCCGTCCGAGGCGCAGATCGGCGGCCAGCAGTACCACGTGCGCATGAAGGACGGCGTGGTGCGCTCGAACCTGACCGGGCCGAACGGCAAGGACGGGCACCGCATGAAGTGCCCGTTCAGCGCGACGTTCGACCGCGCGAAACGCAAGGTGACGTTCGAGGTCGGCGGCGAGAAGGCGACGGTCGGTCCGCGCGAGTACACGCCGTGGATGGTCGTGCCGTTCGACGGCGTGCAGGGCATCGGGCGCTTCTGGGTGCAGAGCTGGGACGAGAAGAACGTCGAGATCTACGTCACGCCGATCAACATCGATCCGGACAGGCCGGCGATGCCGATCTCGCACCCGTTCGTGTACGCGATCTACCTCTCGAAGCTGTACGGCCGCTACGCGACGCTCGGGCTCGCCGAGGACACATGGGCGCTGAACGAGCGCGTGATCGACGAAGAAGCGTTCTTGACGCAAGCGTACGACATCTTCGAGGAGCGCAAGAAGCAGCTCTGGGACGTGCTCGACAAGACGAAGCGCGGCTTCGCTACCGTCGTGTTCGACACGACCGACCGCATCTCGCACATGTTCTATCGCTACCTCGACCCGGAGCATCCGGCGAACGAGGGCAAGGACATCGAGAAGCACAAGTACGTGATGCGCGACCTCTACGCGAAGATGGACGGCTTCCTCGCGGAGGTGCGCGAACGCATCGGCGACGACCGCAACACGCTGCTCTGCGTCATCTCCGACCACGGCTTCACGAACTTCACGCGCTGCGTGAACCTGAACTCCTGGCTGCGCGACGAGGGCTACCTCGTCCTGAAGGACGGCAAGTCGACGTCGCGCGACTACTTCCAGGACGTGGACTGGACGAAGACGCGCGCGTTCACGCTCGGGCTCACCGGCGTCTTCGTCAATCGCAAGGGGCGCGAGGCGCAAGGCATCGTCGGGCCCGGAGAGCTCGACGCGCTGTGCTCGGAGATCAAGCAGAAGCTCGAGGCGCTACGCGATCCGAAGAACGGCGACCCGGTGGTGCGCGAGGCGTTCATCACGCACGAGATCCACGACGGCCCGTACGCCGACGCGGCGCCCGAGCTCCTGATCGGCTACCACAAGAACTACCGCCACTCGTGGGACTGCGCGACCGGCAGCGCGTCGGCCGAGATCTTCTCGGACAACAAGAAGTCGTGGTCGGGTGACCACTGCGTCGACCCGCGCCTCGTGCCCGGCGTGTTCTGGTGCAACCGCGAGATCGCGGTCGAGGACCCGAGCATCATGGACCTCGCGCCGACGGCGCTCGACATGTTCGGCGTGCCGATCCCGCCGTACATGCAGGGCCGCAGCCTGTTCGCGCCGAGCGAGCGCAAGAAGGCGCGCCCGTCCGCGCCCGCGCGCCCGGCGGCGGTCGGCGACTCCGAGAAGGTGGCCTCGTGATCACGATCCCGCGCTGGACCGTCTATCCGGCGATCGTGGTGCTGCTCGGCGCCGGCGTCGTGCTCTTCCCGCGCGGCGAGTCCGACCCGTACGAGGGAGCGGCCGCCACGCGCCGCGCCGACCCCGACGCGCCGCTCTCGTTCGAGCACGAGCCCGTCGTTGTCCTCGGCATCGACGGGCTCGACCCCGAGCTCCTGCGCGAGGCGGTCGAGCGCTTCCCCGAGCGGACGCCGAACTTCCGCTGGCTGATCGAAGCCGGCGACGGCATCCAGCCGCTCGCGACGTCGATCCCGCCGCAGAGCCCGGTCGCCTGGTCGAACTTCATCACCGGCCGCGACCCCGGCGGCCACGGCATCTTCGACTTCATCCACCGCGACAAGACGACGCGCGGCGTGCTCTCGCCGACGACGACGAGCGAGGAGCCGTTCGTGCTTGGACTGCCGGGCGCGTGGAAGCTCGAGATCCCCGGCGACAGCAGCAGCAACCGCACGGGCGCGCCGTTCTGGGAGCTCCTCGCCGAGAACGGCGTCCCCGCCGACATCTGGCGCATCCCGGCGAACTTCCCGGTCGAGCCCGCCGACGGTCTCTCGTTCCCGGGGATGATGACGCCGGTGCTCGACGGCACGTACGGCGGCGCGCGGCTGTTCACCGACGACGAGCTCTCGCACGCGCCGAACGACCACGTGATCGCCGTGTCGGTGAGCCAGGACGACGGCGGCGCGACCGCGCGCGTCATCGACGGGCTCGACGGTCCGCCGCACCCGTTCAAGGAGGGCGCGAGCGGGCGCACGGTGCTGCGCTTCTACCTCGACTACGAGGCGGGCGCCGTCGCGATCGACACGGGCTCGGAGACGCTCGTCGTCGAGGAGGGCGAGTGGAGCGACTTCGTGCGCATCACGTTCGCGATGCTGCCGATGCACATGCTGGACATGGCCGGCATCACGCGCTTCTACCTGCGCAGCTTGCGCCCGTTCGAGCTGTACTGCGCGCCGGTCAACATCGATCCGACCGCGCCGGCGACGCCCGTTTCGGCGCCCGAGGACGCGAGCGCAGAGCTCGCGGGCGCGATCGGGCTCTACTACACGCAGGGGATGGCCGAGGACGTCGGCGCGCTGAAGGAGGCGATCCTCGACGACGGCGAGTTCCTCGACCAGGTCGACCTCGTGTACCGCGAGCGCATGCGCATGCTCGACCACGCGGTCGACGTCTATCTCGAGGGCGGCGAGGGCGGCCTGCTCTTCTTCTACTTCTCCACCGTCGACCTGACGAGCCACATGATGTGGCGCCACGCCGACGCCGAGCACCCGCACCACGACGCCGAGCTCGCGGGCACCGACTCGTCGCGCTTCTCCGGCCGCCAGGGGAGCGCCTGGCGCGACGTGATCATCGACGTGATCCTCAAGATGGATCCGGCGCTCGGCAAGCTGCGCCAGCGGCTCGGCGACGACCCGACGTACGTCGTGATGAGCGACCACGGCTTCGCGCCCTACCGCCGCAAGTTCGATCTGAACGCGTGGCTCGTCGAGAAGGGTTACCTCGTGCTGCGCGCGGGCCAGGACGAGAAGCGGCCGAAGATCGACGTGTTCGGCGTGTACGCGACAGGCGGCGTCGACGAGGACGGCGACGGCGAGCCGGATTCCGAGCGCGTGTTGCACACCGTCGTCGACTGGTCGCAGACGCAGGCGTACGGGATGGGCTTCAACGGCCTGTACCTGAACCTCGCGGGTCGCGAGGCGGACCGCGAGGACACGCCCGAGGACGAGTCCGGCATCGTCGCCGAGGACGCGAAGGACGAGCTGATCCGCCGTCTGTGCCGCGAGCTCGAGGCGCTCGTCGACCCGCAGACCGGCCAGCGTGTC
Source organism: uncultured Planctomycetaceae bacterium (assembly GCA_964528575.1). GTDB lineage: Bacteria > Planctomycetota > UBA1135 > UBA1135 > CAZGTQ01. Next base: position 14,484 of record CAZGTQ010000176.1, read on the forward strand.
GTGCTGCGCTGCGACGTCGCGAGCGACGTGTACTCGGCCGAGCGCCGCGGCGAGGGCCCCGACATCGTCGTCGGCTACAACTCGGGTTACGGCAACTCGGACGAGGCGACGCAGGGCGCGATCGGGCTCCACGTGCTCGAGGACAACCGCGGCGGCACGTTCAACGGCAGCCACCTGATGGCGCCAGAGGTCGTGCCCGGGACGTTGCTCTCGAACCGCCCGGTGCGCGCCGGCGAGCATGGGCTCGAGGACCTGACCGTCGAGGTGCTCGGCCGCTACGGCGTCGATGGGGCGGAGCACGGACTCGAGGGGCACCGCGTGCTCGACTGAGCGACGTGCTCGACTGAAGCATGACTGGCCCGGACCAGGAACACACGACCACGAACCCGCGCAGAGAAGGAAGACCCATGTTCGGCAGCGGCAACAAGATCAAGCTCGACAGCGACCTGCTCGACCGCATCAAGCGCGTCGCCGAGGTCGCCGGCTATGCCTCGCACGAGGAGTTCATCGTGCACGTCCTCGAGAAGGAGCTCGCCCAGATCGAGGGCGACGGCGGCGCTTCCGACGAGGAGATCACCGAGAAGCTGCGCGGCCTCGGCTACATCAGTTAGAGCGGATCCGAGCGACCGCCTTCCGATGGATCTCCTCAACGGCCTCGTCCGCTGGCTCTTCGGCGTCCTGCTCGTGCCCCTCGAGATGGTGGGGGACGAGTTCTCGATCGTCGTCGTCAGCGGCGTCTTCGGCGTGCTCGCGCTGATCGCGTTCAAGCACATCAGTTGGCAAGCGGGCATCAAGCGCACCAAGGACCGCATCAAGGGCCACCTGATCGAGATCCGCATCTATCAGGACGATCTGATGGTCGTCGGGCGCGCGGTCGGCCGGATCCTGTTCCGCAACGCGCAATACCTCGGCCTCAACTTCGGCCCGTTCGTCCCGCTCGCGGTCCCGTTCGTCCTCGTCGCGGCGCAGCTCGTCACGCGTTACGGCTTCGAGCCGCTGCCGGTCGAGCTCGCCGAGACGCGCCACGGGCACGTGCTCGAGATCGCGATGAGCGCCGGCCACGATGCCGACGTCGTCGGCATGCGCATCGAGTGGCCCGAGGGCCTCGTGCCCGTTTCGCCGCTCGTGCGCGCTCCGTCCGACGGCCGCGCCTTCCAGGAGTTCGTCGCGGTCGCGCCGGGCGAGTACGACGTGCCGATCGAGCTCGCGGACGGAACGCGCGTGACGAAGCGCATCGTCGCCGGCGACGTCGAGCCGCGCGCGCTGCAGCCCGAGCGCGTGAAGAGCTTCTGGTCGCAATGGCTGTGGCCGGCTGAGGATTCGCTCGCCGGCACGAGCTTCGAGCGCATCGCGCTCACGTATCCCGAGCGCGAGCTCGCGTGGATGCCGGACGGCCCGATCGGCGTGATGATCGCCCTGATCGTCGCGTCGATGGCGTTCGGTTTCGCGCTCCTCAAGCCGCTCGGCATCCAGATCTGAGATCCCTTCACCGGCTCTGACTTGTACTCGGACGGCCTAGAGCGAGCGTTGCGGGCTGCGATCGCCGCGCACGAGGGCCAGTTCCGCAAGGGCGCCGATCCGGTCCCGTACGTCGTGCACCCGGTGCACGTCTCGATCGTGCTCGCGCGCTGGGGCATGGACGACCACGTGATTCAGGCCGGCGTGCTGCACGACGTCGTCGAGGACTGCGACGGCTGGACGGTCGAGCGCGTCGCGCGCGAGTTCGGCGACGAGGTCGCGGCGATCGTCGCGGACCTCAGCGAGGACAAGTCGCGCACGTGGGAGGAGCGCAAGCGCCACGGCATCGAGCACGTCGCGCACATGCGCTACGAGGCCGCCGTCGTGAAGGCCGCAGACAAGCTGCACAACCTGCAGAGCCTGGTCGCGTCCTTGCGCGAAGCCGAGGACCGGGACGCGGTGTGGAGCCGCTTCCGCGGCGGCCGCGACCGCACGCTCGCCGCCGCCGCCGAGCTGGTCGACGCGCTCGAGCGCCGGCTCGAGGAGCGCATCACCCGCCCGCTGCGCGAGGCCCTCGACGAGCTCGCGGAGCTCGCCTGAGCCGGCAGCGGTTGCGGTGCTCGCGGCCGGGGGCTAGAAACGGACCCCATGGACACTCGCCTCTCGCTCGCTGCGCTCGCGCTCGCGCTCACCGCGGCCCCGGCGGCGGCCCAGGGCGGCTGGCGCACCGAGGAGATCCCCGAGCTCGGGATCGAGTACAAGTGCGCGCGCGATTACGAGGCGGTCCCGACGCAGCCGAACGAGCAGTGGATCATCGCGCAGTGGATCGAGAAGGTGCCGCGCGACGCGGACGACCGCAAGCCGATCCGGCCGTCGCTCGACATCGTGTGGATCGACTGGGTGCCCGAGCCGGGGCCGACGACGGGCGTCGGGGGCGAGCCGCCGCCGCCGCCGGGCGAGGACGGCGACGGCGAAGGCGACGATGCAGGCGCGACCGACGACGCGCCGCCGCAGCCGGCGCCGAAGCCGATCAACAGCCTCGCGCGCTACGTCGAGCGGCGCATGCTGGGTTGGACGCTCGGCGCGCCCACGCCCGGCGACGAGCAGGACGGCAACGCCGCGAACGAGTACGAGCTGAAGCCCCTCAAGCCCGGCACCAAGGAGCGTCGCTGGGCCTACGAGTACAAGAACGAGAAGAAGCGCACCGTCGCCTTCGTCGGGAGCTGCCACGATGACGACTGGGAAGACCAGACGCGCATCTGGCGCTACATGGTGCGCAAGACGCGCTTCTCCGAGCCCGAGTCGGCGAACATGGAGAAGTGGGAGCGCTACTACGAGCGCCGACCCGAGTACGTCGACCCCGCGTATCGCCTGAAGGTGCGCAGCCAGCTCGTCCGCGGCTGGGACGCCGAGGACACGGAGAACTACATCTTCGTCTTCAGCACGAAGGACGAGCCGCTGCTGCGCATCCTCGCGCGTGAGCTCGAAGCGATCCGCGGGGCGTACGTCGAGCTCTTCCCGCCGGTGGCTCCGGTCACCGCGGTCTCGACCGTGCGCGTGTGCAAGGACCGCGACGAGTACTTCGCGTACGGCGGTCCGAGGGGCTCGGGCGGTTATTGGAACAGCGCGACCGAGGAGCTCGTCTTCTACGACTACGACTCGCTCGATCGGCCCGGCAAGGAGCGCAAGGGCAAGGAGAACACGCGGATCGTCCTCTACCACGAGGCGTTCCACCAGTACATCCATTACTCGACGGGCGAGCTGCCGCCGCACTCGTGGTTCAACGAGGGCACCGGCGACTTCTTCTCGGGCGCGCTGATCTCCGGCGGCCGTGTGAAGAAGATCGACGTCAACCCGTGGCGCATCGCGCGCGTCCAGGCGGACATCGAGGCCGGCCGCTCCGTCTCGTGGAGCGAGATCGTCGCGTTCGAGCAGCCCGAGTACTACCGCGGCGACCGCGTCGGAACGTGCTACGCGCAGGGCTGGTCGATGATCTACTTCCTGCGCACGTCGCGCGACGTCGAACGCCGACCCGAGTGGGCGAAGATCCTGCCGACGTACTTCGACGTGCTGAAGGCGGAGTACGGCGCCGAGGTCGAGAAGCTCGGCGCGGAGCCGACGCCCCAGGCGCGCTGGGACGCGGGCAAGCGCGCGCGCGAGGCCGCGCTGAAGGCCGCGTTCGAGGACGTCGACTTCCTCGAGATCGAGCAGGCGTGGAAGGAATACACGCTCGACCTCGACGTCCCGCGCTGACGTCGCGGATCGCGCGCCCGCTCGTCGCGCTCGTGCTCGCCGCCGCGGGCTGCGCCGACGGCGAGTCGGTCCCGTCGAAGGCGCCGGAGCCCGCGCCGCGCGACGGCGCGCCGCTCGAGGCGGCCGCGCGCCCGCCGCTCGTCGTCACGCGCGGCACGATGGGCACGCGCTTCCAGATCGCGCTCGTCGGCGACGACGACGAGGCGCTCGAGCGGATCGCGCGGAGCTGTCTCGACGAGGTCGACCGGCTCGAGCGCATCTTCAGCTCGTGGGCGCCCGACACCGAGGTCTCGCGGCTGACCGCCGACGCCGCCGCGGGCTGGCGCGACGCGTCGCCCGAGCTCGCGGCGGCGCTCGCGGCGGCGCTCGAGCTCTCGGAGCGCACCGGCGGCGCGTTCGACGTGACGGTCGGGCCCGCGCTGCGCGCGTGGGGCTTCTACTCCGGCGGCCGCGACGCGCAGCCGACCGCGGAGGAGCTCGCCTCGCTCGCCGCGCGCGTCGGCGCGGCCAAGGTGCGCGTGCGCGCGGCGCCGCCCGCGGTGTATCGCGACGCGCCGGGCGTCGAGCTCGACTTCGGCGCGCTCGCCAAAGGCTTCGCGATCGACGCGGTCGTCGAGCGTCTGCGCGCGGCCGGCGTCGAGAACGCCTTCGTCACCGCGGGCGGGAGCACGGTCTACGCTCTGGGCGACGGACCCGATGGGACGGGCTGGCCGCTCGAGGTCGAGACCGCGGCCGGCCCGCGCACCTGGCGGCTCGTCGACGAGGCCGTGTCGACGTCGGGTCGCATGGGCGAGGGGCTGCGCATCGGCGGCGAGCGGGTCGGACACATCCTCGACCCGCGCACGCTGGCGCCCGCCGCGACCGACGTCGCGCGAGCGACGTTCCGGGGGCCGAGCGCGACCGAGGCCGACGCCGCGTCGACCGCGCTCGTCGCGCTCGGTTCGGAGCGTGCGCGCGCGTGGTTCGAGCGCGACGTGGCGCTCGCCGGCCGCTCCGCGCTGCTCGTGCTCGAGAGCGACCGCGACGTGCGGCTGGAACGCTAGCGCTAGGGCCGCGCGCCCGTCAGCTCGTCGAGCAGGCTCGCGCCGTCCATGTGCGCGCGGCTCTCCTCGTCTGCGCCGATCCAGTCGAGCAGCGTCGGCGCGACGTCGACGAGGCGCGCGCTCTCGACCACGCGGCCGCGCGCGATCCCGGGGCCGCGGAAGTACAGCGGCACGCGCAGCTCCGCGCGCTCCAGCCCGCCGTGGCCGCCACGCATCTCGGGCGAGAAGTCCCAGCCGAGCGCGGCGAAGATCAGCAGATCGCCGGACCGGTGCGTGTCGAAGCAACGCGCGAGCTGCGGGACGGCGTACGGGTGGCGGTCGCCCGCCGTCGCGTCGAGCCACGCGCGCTCGCTCAGCGGCTCGCCGCGCAGCGCCTCGTCGTAGCCGAGCGGATCCTCGCCGGCGACGAGCGTGTACCGGTACGCGCTCTCGCCGTCGCGCTGCACGTGCTCGATGCGCGCGCAGCCGCTCGCGCTCGTCAGCAGCACGGCGTCGTCGCCGTCGCGCGCCGCGACGAGGCCGACCGCGGGCAGCGCGGCGACGCGGCGGGCGAAATCGGGCTCGCCGCCGCCCAGGCCGGCGAGCTGCGCCGGCGTCGGCCGGGTGCGCCACGCGTCGCCGACGCGCGCGTGGAGGCTCGCCTGGCGCGCGCCGCACACCGTCAGCACGAGCTCGTGCTCGGCGTACTTCGCCACGCGGTCCGCGCCGTCGGACGCGACGTCGTCGTCGATGGCCAGCCAGACCGGCCGCCCCAGGTGATCGCTCAACCACGCGTGCAGGTCGAACGAGCGCTCGTCCGGCGTGGGCACGTGCCCGTGGTCGGACGTGAGCACGAGGAGCGCGCGGTCGAGCACGCCGGCGCGGCGCAGCGCCTCGAGGAAGCGTTCCAGCGTGAGATCGAATGCGAGCAGCGCGCTCCGGTACTCCGCGCTGTCGCAGCCGCTCGCATGCCCCGCTGCGTCGACGGCGGGGAAGTAGAACACGGCGATGCTCGGCCAGCACCCGAGCTCGGCCGCGTCGCGCGCGAGCGCGAGGACGGACCCGGCGATCTCCGTGTCCGTCTGCTCCTCGCTCCCGAAGATCCACGCGAGCGCGGCCGCCAGCCCGCCGGTCGCGACGTCGACGATGTACGTCAGGTGCGCGCCGCGCCGGACGGGGCTCGCGCTCACCGACGTCAGCCGTCCGCCCGCGAGCTCGAACAGCGTCGGCGCGCGCAGGTCGGCGTTCACGTGCTCGCTCAACACCGGATCCTCGTAGTTGCGCGTGCAGAGCGCCTCGCGGTCGAACCAAGTGTTCGCGAAGATGCCGTGCGTGCCCGGATGGAGCCCGGTCATCATCGTGACCGCGTTCGCGTACGTCACCGACGGGAGCGACACGATCGCGTCGCGGACGCGCGCGCCCTCCTCGAAGAACGCCCGGCGGATCGCCGGGAGCTCGCCCGCCGCGACGCCCTTCTCGACGGCGTCGGCACGCAGCCCATCGACGAACAGCAGGATGGCGGGCGCGTCGTCCGGCCCGAGCGGCGCCAGCGGGATCGGAGCCGTTTTGCAGCCCAACACCGCCAGGAGAGCGAGGAGCGCCGGCCCGGCCTGTCGGTTTCTGCGTGCCATGTCGACCGCAGTTCTGCTCATGCCGCAGCCGAGGAGCGAATGCCGTGCCGCGCGTCAGACGATCTGCTGCTTTTCCGCGTCCCAGCCGACGGTGCGGCCGCTCTTGTAGGCGACGGTGCCCATGTGGCACGCGACCGTGGCGTCGAAGCTGCGTGCGAAGCTCGCGCTCGGCTGCTTGCGGGTGCGCATGCAGTCGAAGAACTCCTCCTGGTGGAGGCGCGTCGTGCTGACCGTCTTGCCGTCCCGAGACGTCGTCGTGAGCCCCTGGCCCTCGAGCCACGACGACGTGGGCGTCGAGCGCCACACGAGGTCGTCGTCCGCTTTCGTCACGCGCATGAACGGTTTGCCGGGGCTGATCTTGCCCGATGCGATGTCCTCTGCGTACTTCACCGAGTCGCGGTCCGCGAAGACCCTCAGGTCGAAGCCGACCTCCATCGTCGCGTCCGTGCCGAGGTACGAGGTCGTGTGACGGGGATAGCTGCTGGCGAGCGACGCTTGGAAGACGACCGACAGCTTCTTGTCGGGGTACTCGAGCGTCGTCGTGTAGACGTCCGGCGTCTCGCGTCCGTCGTCGTAGCGGTACACGCCGCCCGACGCGGTCACCGCGACCGGGATGCCGAGCCCGAGCACGCGTTGGATCGAGTCGATCTCGTGGCTGAAGATGTCGCCGGAGATCCCGGTCGAGTAGTCCCAGTAGCAGCGCCACTCGAAGAAGCGCCGCGGGTCGTACGCGCGTTTCGGCGCCGGGCCGAGGAACTGCTCCCACGCGACCGACTCGGGCGGCGGAGGATTTCTCCGCATGCCCTCCTTGATCCACGCGCCGTCGAGCGTGTTGCGCTGGAAGAACGCGCGCACGACGTGCACGTCGCCGAGGTGCCCGCGGCGCGCGACCTCGGCCGCCTGGATGCGCACCTCGTCCTGAACCGACTGGTGGCCGACCTGGATGATGCGGCCGGTGCGCTCGAGCACGCGGCCGAGGTCCTTCGCCTGCTCCAGATCGTTGCTCATGCACTTTTCGACGTACGCGTCGCAGCCGGACTCGGCGGCGGCGATCGCGATCGGAGCGTGCACGTGGTCGGGCGTCGCGATGAGCACGGCGTCGAGCTGCGCCTCGTCGAGCATGCGCCGGCAGTCGGTGTACGTCTTGGGCGCCGGGCCGTGCTCGGCGACCGCCTGCAGCCCGTGCGCGAGGTTGGGGGCGTACACGTCGCACACCGCGACGACCTCGACGCCCTTCGGCCGCGTCTCCTGACGCGGCGGTCCTTCGTCCTTCGACAGTCCGTACCCGAGGTCGCGCAGGTGGCCGCGCCCGCGGCCGCCGATCCCGACCACGCCGAGGCGGATCGTGTCGTTGGGGGACCTGCAGCCGGCGAGCGCGGGAGCCACTCCGGCCATGCGGAGCGCCGCGGCGGATCCCGCCGTGGCGCCGAGGAACCGGCGTCGCGTCCAGCGCGCGCCCTTGCCCGTGGGTTGGTGTGCCAAGATCGATGGTCGGATGTGGGGGAGCCGGAGACGCGGCTACGGTAACACCGGTCCGCGCGCGAGCGCGAACCGCGCGCGTTCCCCCGCCCTTCGGAGCCCGTCAGCGGGTCTCGAGCGCGCCCGAAGCGGCGAGCGCGTCGAGAACGCGCTCGCGGAGGGCGGGCCGGCACACGACGAGCTCGTGGTTGCGCGGGTCGCGCTGGTTGTAAGAGTGCTGTTCGCCGCGGAGCTTGCAGACGCTCCAGCCGAGCGCGCGCGCGACCGTCTCGGGCGCGCACGTGTCCCACTCCTTGAGCCCGACCGCGTGTACGTAGACGTCCGCGTGGCCGAGCAGGAGCCGCGCGGCCTTGTAGCCGGCGCTACCCCACCCGTCGAGCGCGCTCGCCCCGACGAGCTCCCCGAAGCGCTCGACCCACGGCGGCGTGTGGCTGCGGCTGACGACGACGCGCGGCCCGGCGGCGCTCTCCTTCGGCGCGACGTCGCCGCGCGCGAGCTCGCTCTCGCTCCCGCTCGCGTCGACGCAACCGCCGCGCTCGTGCCCTTCGAGCGCGACGCCGAACAGCGTGCGACCGAGCGAGGGGAGCGCGACCGCGCCGACCGCGCACCGCCCGCCGACGGTGAGCGCGACGTGCACGCCCCAGTCCTCGCGCCCTTCGGAGAACTCCTTGGTCCCGTCGAGCGGGTCGACGATCCACGCGCGCTCCTTCGCGAGCCGCCCGGGATCGTCCGTGGTCTCCTCGCTGAGCACGCCGTCGTCGGGGTAGCGCCCCTCGAGCAGCCCGCGCAGCAACCCGTCGGCCGCCTGGTCGCCGACATCCCCGAGCGTGCGCCCCTGCCAGCGCCCCGCGTCGCGCAGCCCGACGAGCCGCTCCCCGGCCGAGCGCGCCGCCGCGATCGCGAAGTCCAGCTCGCGCGCGATCTGCTGAGCGTCCATCGCGGGATGGTAGCGAGCGAGGCCGCCTTTGACAGCCGCGCGGA
>CAZGTQ010000177.1:0-8031 GCA_964528575.1 uncultured Planctomycetaceae bacterium
AGCGCGCATCGGGCGCGACGCGGACGCTCAGCGGCTCGTTCGGGCGCTCGGTCCCGAACAGCTCGTCGGGCGCGTGCTCCATCGCTGCGACGATCGGCGCGAGCGCGTGCGCGATCGGTTCCGCGCTCGCGTCGCCGCGCCGGAAGACGACGGCGCCGTCGACCGCGATGCTCCCGTCCGCGGCGATCAGCACGCTCGCGCGCTCCGCGGGGAACGGGCGCGGCTCGACGGCGCACGCGCAGACGAGCACGAGCGCCGGTACGAGGAGGAGCGGGGCGCGCATGTTCGCGTTCATCAGAAGCCGAGGGACTCGTGGAGCGTGCCGGTCCATGACAACGGCACGGAGGACGGGAGGGGGCAGGGGACCCAGTCGACCTGCTCGTCGAGCGCGACGAGCGCGGCCGCCAAGTCGCGCCATGCGACTTCGCTCTCGCACCGGACCGCGGGCTTCGCGTCCTCGCCCGCGATCGTGCGCACGCTGAACCCGTCGGGATCGGGCGATTCGATGCGCACGTCCGCCCCGACGAGCTCGAAGACGTGCCGGACGGACCCGCTCTCGCCGCGCTCGATCCGCCACAACGGATGGGGCCCGGCGGCGGGGAGGGCGCACGCCAGGCCGACCGCTTCGAGCTCCTCGATCGGAAGAAGCACAAGGACCGCACCGCTCCCCGGCGTGCCGAGGTCGAGCCGCCAGATCGAGACCTGCCGCGACAGGCACGCCGCGACGAGCGGCACGAAGTCGGCGAAACGCGCCTCGGGATCGATCGACACCGTCGCGACCCCGTCGGGCAGCTCGACGCCGAGTGCCTCGTGGTGCCGGCGCTCCATCGCCGCGGCGACCGGCGCGAGCGCCTGGACGAGCGGTTCCGCGCTCGCGTCGCCGCGCCGGAAGACGACCGCGCCATCGACGGCGATCGTCCCGTCCGCCGCGATCGCGACCGTCGGCTCCGGCTCGGCGCCGCACGCGCACGCGAGCGCGGCGACGGCGAGCGCGGCGAATCGACCGCGCATCATGGCTCCAGCGTACCGAACACGCCTGGCGACGCGATCCCCGCTCTCGTAAGCTCGCCGCGCCAGCGCCATGGCCGACCGAGACCGACCGTCCGAGCCGTTCCAGCGCGCCTTGCTCGACGCGCTCGAGGAAGAACTGGACGAGCGCGAGGCTGTGCGCCGCTGGCGGGAGGCGTTCGACGAGGACGACGTCGGGCGGCTCGTCGCGGCGCTGCGCTCGCTGCACGACACGCCCCTGGACCGTCGCTCCAGTCGCGTCGGCGTCCACGCCCGGCGCGTCGCGGACCGCGTCGACCAGCGGACGGCGCCGACTGTGCCGGCCGAGGTCGACGCGACGCGGACGTTCGACTCGAGCGACGCGGACGACGCCCCGCTGTTCGACGGCCGCTACCGCGTGCTGCGCACGCTCGGCCGCGGCGGCTTCGGCGTCGTCCTGCTCGTGGTCGACACGCTCGATCCCTCCGACGAGCTCGCGCTCAAGGCGATCCTGCCCGAGCGCGCGTCCGCGCCCGGCTTCGACAAGCGCTTCCGGCACGAGATCCGGCTCTTGCGCAAGCTCGTCCACCCCGGCATCCCCGCGATCTTCAACGACGGCCGCACGAGCGAGGGCGAGTTCTACTACACGATGGAGCTCGTTCCCGGCCGGACGCTGCGCGACGCGTGGCTGTCGGAACCGGAGGTCGAAGCGCGCGCCCTCGCGCGGCGCACGCTCCAGATCCTCGACGTGCTCGAGCACTGCCACGCGAAGGGCGTCGTGCACCGCGACCTCAAGCCCGAGAACGTCATGCTCGTCGGCGAAGGCGAGGACGAGCGCGTCCGCGTGCTCGACTTCGGCATCGCGAAGGTCGTCGAGGAGGCGGGCGGGCTCGCGCCGGCCAAGAGCCTCGAGACGATCGGCGCGATCGGGACCCCGCACTACATGTCGCCCGAGCAGGTGCGCGGCGCCCCGGTCGACGGACGCACGGACCTGTACGCGCTGGGCGTGATGCTGTACGAGCGGCTCGCCGGCCGCGCGCCGTTCCGGGGCGACACGCCGATGGCGATCGCGACCGAGCGCCTGTCGACCAAGGCGCCGCCGCTGCGCGAGACGGGCACGTCGCGCAGCCTCGAGCGGGTCGTCGGTCGGCTGCTGGAGCGCGATCCGGAGCGCCGCGCGAGCGCGGCCGACCTGCGCGCGGTGCTCGAGCCGCTCGCCGGGTCGGCGGCGCCGGTCGAGCGGCGGCACTGGGGACCGCGCGTGGCCGTCGCGGCCGCGCTCGTGCTCGTCGCCGCCGGAGTCGTGAGCCAGTGGCCGGACGCGGCCGACGGAGCTCCGGAGACCGACCCGACCTCGAGCGACGCGCCGGAGCCCGAGCGCGCGCCGGAGCCGTCCGCCGTCCCGAAGGTCGCGGGCGCGCTCGACGTCCAGCGCGCGCGGCCCGGCGGCACCGCCACGGTGACGGGGCGCATCGAGGCGGCGGGCGGGTGGCGCGTCTCGCTCGGCGCTACGAGCTTCGCCGTCGACGAGTCGGGAGCGTTCGAAGCGACGATCGACGTCCCCGCGGGCCGCGAGGATGGTGTCTGGGAGCTCGTGCTGGCCGCGGAGCGTGAGGGCGCGGAGCGCGTCGAGCTGGCGCGCGTGCCCGTGACCGTCGACGGGACGCCGCCGGAGGGAAGCGTGCGGCGGGGCGAGCAGGAGTGGTCGTTCGGCGCGCTCGACGGGCGCGCCGAAGGCGCCGTCGCGTGGATCGCCGGCGAGGAGCTGCGGCTCGAGCTCGTCGTGCTCGAGCCGGCGCGCGTCGTCGGGGGTGCGCACCCAGGCGCGCGCGTCGATCCGGGAACGCCGCTCGCCGTCGTGATGGAGCTGCCGAGCGAGGGGCTGCACGCGCTGGAGATCGTCCTCGTCGACGACGCCGGCAATCGACGCACCGTGCGGTTCGGCGCCGTCCGCGACGAAGCGCTGCCGATCGTCGAGCTCGCGTCGCACTCGATCGACGTCGCGCTCGACGCCCGGTCCGTGCGCGTCGCGGGGCGCGTGCGGGACGTCGCGCCCGCATCGCTCGCGATCGACGGCACGCCGGCGCGGCCGATCCGACTCGACGAGGACGAGCAGGGTGCGACGTTCGCGCACGACGTGCCGTTGGCCACGCTCGACGGGTTCGACGCGCCGGGCGCGCGGGCGCGGCTCGTGCTCGTCGCGCGCGATCGGGCCGGCAACGAAGGGACGGGCGTGGTGGACCTGCGGCGCGCGGAGCTGCCGCCGGCGATCGACGAGGCGCTGCTGCGGGTCGCGTACGCGGGCGGGAGCGATCAGGAGCTCCTCGTCGCGTCGGACGGTTCCGCGAAGCTCGAGGCGCGCGGCGTGGAGGCGCTGCGCGTCGTCGTGCGCGGCGAGCGGATCGCGCGCGTCCGTTCCGACGGCGCCGAGTCGAAGGTCGAGGGAGGGAGCGCGAGCGTCGCGTTGCGTGTGCCCGCGCGCGGCGAATCGCTCCGGATCGAGCTCGTTCCGATCGACGCGCGCGGAAGCGAGGGCACGCCGTGGTCGGCGACGATCGAACGCGCTCGGGCACTCGTCCCCGCGGGGTACGAGGCGATCGGCGACGAGACGGACCCGGCGACCGGCTGGAGCCAAGCGATCCGTCTTCGCGATCTCGATCTGGAGCTCGTGCTGGTGCGGCCCGACGACGCGCAGGCGCCCGCGCTCGTCGCGCCGTTCTACGTCGGCGCGCGCGAGGTGACGCGCGCGCAGTGGAGCGCGGCGGGGCTCGAGCTGGCGCAGGCGAGCGCTGCGACGGACGAGCACCTGCCGGTGACCGACTTCGAGGTCGATCGCGTCGGCGAGTTCCTCGCGCGGGCGGGAGGCGGCCTGCGGTTGCCGAGCGCGAACGAATGGTGCGCGGCGCTCGGCGCTGCCCGAGCGTACCCCTGGGGAGAGGAGTGGGGTGACGGCCCGTGCAACGTCCGCGCGGACGGCGCGAGCGCGCTCGCTCCCGCCGGCGAGCACGAAGGGGACGTCTCCTGGTGCGGCGCGCGCGATCTCGTCGGAAACGCGATGGAGCTCTGCGTCGAGGACGGGGCGAAGCGCCTGATCGGCGCGGCGTTCACGACGGTCGCCCCCGTCGACGCCGAGAAGCTGCGGGAATCGAAGGGAATCGGCTTCAGCTCCGGCGGCCGCAAGGATCTTGGATTTCGCGTAGCGCGCGACGCCGCGCCGTGAGTATCCGCGGAGGCGCCCGCGTCTCTCCTTCTCTGCTATCGTCCCGCATTGCTCGCTGCCGCGGGGCGTTTGCTCACGCGCCGACGGTGAGCGTCCATCGCAATCTGGAAAGGGGACACATGAACCATCGCTTGTTCGCGTCGCTTGCAGCGGCCGCGCTCCTCGCTTCCTGCGCTTCCACTCCGCGCACGCCGGCCTTCGCGTTCGGCGAAGTCGCGACGCCGGTGGCCCACGAGGCCGCAGCGGCGCCCTCTGCGCCGGCCGTCCAGCCGGAGCCCGCGGCGCCGCCCGTGCAGGACCGTTACGGCCCCGCGGGCGGGGAGTCGCTGCTCAGCCTCGGCGTGACGTTGCAGTCGCGCGAGACCGAGCCGGACGTCGGCGAGGACACGACCGACTCGACGCTGTTCGGCCAGGTCGGCTTCGGCTACTTCCTCGCCGACGAGCACGAGATCGGGGCGCAGTTCCTCGGCGTGCTCAACAGTCCCGACGAGGGCGACGACGTCGTCTTCCTCGCGATTTCGCCGTACTACAACTACAACTTCCGCGCGAACCCGCGCACGTGGTGGTACGTCGGTCCGCACGTCGGTCTCGCGTTCATCGACTTCGGCGGCGAGTCGGAGAGCGAGCTCGCGTACGGCGTGCACGTCGGCATGCGACAGTGGATCTCACCGGACGCCGCGTTCTTCGTCGAGCCGCGCTACACGATCACGGAGTTCGGCGACACGGACATCACGACGTTCGACATCCTGCTCGGCCTGGACGTCGCTCTCTGAACCGCGTGCAGCGCGCCTCCGACGTGCGTTGCCTGCTGCTCGTCCTCCTCGCCGCGTCCTGCGCGGCGCCGGAGCGAACCCGGACGACGTCGCTCGCGCCCGCGCTCGTTCCGACCGGCGAGGGGGGCGAGGTCTGGATCTTCACGAGCGCGTCCGCGGCTCGGTACGCACCGGGACCGCGCAACGAGTACCGCGAGCACCGCGCGAGCGCGCCCCCGCCTCCCCGAGGCGCGGGGCAGCCGCGTGGAGCCGCGCTCGACCTGCGCGAGGGGCGCGCGTGCGTTCCGTACGAGCGATCCCTCGCGTTGGTCGACATCGCCAACGCGCAAGTCGAATACGCCCCCTCTTCGCTCGACGCGCCGATCGAGGCGGTCGCGATCCACGGTGAGCTCGTGGGCGTCGTCGCCGGCGGCGAGGTCGCCGTGATCGACTTCTACACGAAGGAGCCGGTCGTCGAGCCCGCGAGCCTGTCGAGCTGGGAACCGCCGTTCGGCGGCGGCGGCCGCCTCCTGTACGCGTACCCGCACTCCCGCGACGAGCTGAGCCTGGTCTGGTTCGAGGAGCCCGGCTTCGGCTCCGACAGCCAGGGGCTCGTCGAGCGTCGCAGCCGCGCCGGCGGCGAGTGGCGCACGCGCGGCGACGTCGCGATCCGCGGCGGGATGATGACGTATCTCGACGCGTGTGCGAGTGCGGGCGGCGCGCTCTACCTCGCCGGCATCCGCGAGGACTACAAGAAGACGCCGTGGAACGCGGGCCAGCTCGGCACGCTCGAGCAGATCCTCGTCGTGTATCGCCTCGACCCGGACAGCCGCGAGCTGCGCAACGTCGTCTGGCAGCCGGCGGAGATCCGCGGCGACCGCGGCTCGCAGGTCTCCGACGTCGCCGTCGGCCAAGGCCTCGTTGCGCTCGTCGAGAGCGGCAATCGCCTGCTCGTCTTCCGCGAGGTGCCCGGCAACACCGGCACAGCGAGCCTGGAGTACGACAGCCGCTACGACGCGGACATCGGCATCGCATGGATCGCCGCCGACCGCATCGCCGTCTCGGACGGCGCGTCGACGTGGGTCGTCGACGTGGGGCGTTGAGCCGCGTCAACGCGCTCGCCAGCCGAGCGTCACCAACTCGTCCATCCCCGCGCGCACGTCGATCGTCTCCGGCTCGATCGCTACGTCGGCCGGGTCGACGACGAAGCGATAGTTGCCGCTCGCGAGCGCGCGCACGGTCGCGACGCCGTCTTCGTCGAAGCGCAGCTTGCGCCAGTGGAGCGTGCCGACGGGATACGCCGCGCCGACGTCGGCCGCGAGGTGCGTCTCGAGCAAGAGCATGTCGTGGTCGTCCGGCGGCCCGTCGGCCCAGGTGAAGCGCAGCGTTGCCCCGCGCTCGAGCTCGATCACGCGGCGGGTCTCGGCGCGCGCGACGATCGGGACGCCGGGCACGAAGAGCGGCGTATAGCCGGCGCGCATCGCGTCGACGTGCAGGTCCGCGTTGCCGGCGGGGAGCTCGAGCCGCAGCCAGCCGTCGGGATCCGGCACGCGCCACGGCGCGAAGTCGATCGTCTCGACGTACTCGCGCGTCGCGTCGGGCCGCCAAGCGACGTACGCGATCGGCACGGGCTCGCCCGTCGCGGCGTCGACGACGCGGTAGACGAGCTCGCCCACGGATGGGAGCTCGAAATCGACGTCGGTCGTGCCCGCCGTGACGTCCCGCCGCACTTGATCGGTGGGTCCTGACGACACGCCCACCCGATACGTCTCGCCCACGTCCGGCACGTCGATCGAGAAACGGCCGTCGGGGCCGGTCCGCGCCAATCCGTGCAGCGATCCGCCGTTCCTCGCGAAGACGCGCATCCCGAGAGCCGGCGATCCGTCGCTGAACCCGACGCGACCCGCGATCGGCGCCTGGGGCACGCGCACGCCGAAGTCGTGGACGCGCTCGCCGTCCTCGGCGACGTCGAGCGTCGCCGTGCGCTCGACGATCCAGCGTCCCTCGACGCGATCGCCGATGCGAGCGACGAGCGTGACCTCGCCCGGCTCGACGTCGACCAGTCGGTAGCGTCCGTCGCCCGCGCTGCCGCCGCCTCCGCCGCGCGTCGGACCGCGCCACTCGACGCGCGCCTCGCACGGCTGGCCGTTCAACCGCACCGTGCCGGACACGACCGCGGCCGGCGGATCCGGCTCGAGCGCGATCGCGAGCCACGTCACCGAGCCCGGCGCGCCGAGCCGCTCGACGGCCTCGCGTGCGCGCCCGAGCGTCTCGTGCCACGCGTCGACGCGCTGGTTCTCGCTCGCGGGCACGAGCGCGGACGAGCGAAAGCGGCCCTCCGCGTCCGTCGTCACCGCAGAACCCTTGCTCTCGGGAACGAGGCGCCAATCCTCGGGCAGCGTCGCGAGCCACTCTGGAGCGTTCTCGCTCGCGCGCAGCCGTCGCAGCGACGACGGAGCGTTCGCGAAGCCGACCGTCGCTCCCGGGACCGGGCGCCCGTCCGCGTCGCGCACGACCCCCTCGACGAACGCGCCGCGGGTGATGCGCAGCACGAGCGGCGCCCCGAGCTCGTCCGGGTCGAGCACCGCGCTCAGCCGACACCACCCGGGCGCGCTCAGGTCGAGCTCGATGCGCCCGTCGTAGCGGTTCGGTACGAGCGGCACGTCGAAGCGGCCGTCCGGGCCGAGCTCGATCGGCTCGGGACGCGCGCGCTCGAGCCGCGCTCCCGGCACCGGAGCGCCGGTGACGAAGTCGACGACCTGGCCGCTCACGCGCGTCCCGCGCTCGAGCAGGAAGTCGCGGGCGACGCGCTCGACGCGATGGGGGACGAGGACCTGCTCGCGCGCCGTCGCGTGCTCGCTCGACCACGACGTCACGTTGACGGGGAACGCGACCGGCACGCCCTCGAGCGCGTATTGGCCGCTCGCGTCGCTCGTCGCCGCGCCGATCTCGGCGTCCAAGCCGCCGGCGAGCGTGAAGACGAGCTCCGCGCCCGCGACAGGCTCGCGGCTCTGCGCATCGAGCACGCGACCGTGGAACGTCGTCGTCGGAGTGAGCTCGACGATCGCCCAG
>CAZGTQ010000178.1:0-5966 GCA_964528575.1 uncultured Planctomycetaceae bacterium
CACCTCTTGACCGCCGAACCGGTGCGCGCGGGCGGGGCCGAGCTGCGCCTCGTGCTCGGCCGGCCGCACGTCGTCGTCCGCTTGCTCGACGCGGACGGCGAGCCGCGCACGGGCGCGACTCCGGGCGCCTGGCCGCACGCGCACCCGTACGGCGCCCTGCCGGTCTGGCCGAGCACGCCGACAGTGCGCTTCGTGCGCTGCGACGAGCGCCCGATCGAGGACGGCCTGCCGCGGACGGGGCACGTCCTCTCGCCGTCGCAAGTCGTCTTCGAGGTCGCCGAGCCGGGCAGGTGGCTCGTCGGTGCGTTCGGCGGCGATCACGACGGTCGCCCGATCCCCCTCGACGTGCGCCCCGACGACCGCCGGAACGTCGTCGAGCTGCGCGCTGCGTCCCCGGGACCGCGCGGCAGCGTCCGCGTGCGCGCGGTGTCCGTCGGCGTGGAGCACGTCGAGAGCCGCACTCCCGACGTCGTGCTCTCGCTCGAGCTCGTCGAGACCGCGTCGGTGCTGCTCGCGCGCGACGACGTCCCGCTGGGCTCGCCGGTCTCGTTCGACGCGCCGCCGGGCCTCTATCGCGTCGTCGCCGAGGGTCGGGACCGGTGGGACATCCACGGTGTGACGTGGGACGTGCGGGCGCTCGGCCGCGCAGGACGCGAGATCGAGCTCGTCGCCGGCCGGACGATCGACGTGACGCTCGATCTGTACGCTGGCGCGCGGCTCGACGTCACGCTCCTGGGCGACCCGGTCGCGGACACCGACGAGCGGGAGGCCGACGGCGCCGTGCTCCGCCTGGACGCGCCCGGCAGGTCCGCGACGCCCGTGCTGGAGAGCATCCTGATGGCGGAGGGTCTTCCGATGTTGTTCTCCCGATTCCGGCTCGGCGCGGGGAGGACGTCGAGCGTCGTCCCCGCGGGGCGCTACCAGCTCGTCGCGACGCTGCGCGACGGGCGCGAAGCGCGCGCGAGCGTGAACCTCGTCGCGGGTGAGACGTTGCCGGTGACGTTGAGGTTCGATCGATGAAGCGACCGCTCGTGATCGCGTCGGTCCTCGCGCTCGCCGTCGCGCTCGGCGTGCGGCTGCTCGGCGACGGCGACGAGTCGCAGGCGGACGCGGTCGAGCCCGTGTCGCCGGCCGCTGCGCCCGCGGGAGCGGAAGCGGAGCCCGCCGCGCTCGACGCGCGGGTCCGCGAGGTGGTCGCCGCGCCTACGCAGTCCGAGGCGCCGGTCGCGGAGAGCGTCGCGGTGCGCGTCGTCGCCGCGGGCTCGTACGGGCGCGACGCGGAGCGCTTCCCCGGCGTCGCGTTCGAGCTGCTCGTCGACGGCGACGGGGATGGCTCCGGTACGATCGTGCACGCGGGACGCACAGCCGAGGACGGCACGGCCGAGGTCGAGCTCGCGCTCGACGACCCCGCGGCGCTCTTCGCGCAGCTCGCCGAGCCCGGATACCAAGAGCGGCGCGCCGTCGCGCGGAGCGAGCGAGCAGACGACGGCGCGCGCGTCATCACGCTCCTCGTCCGGGCCGGTGCGACCGCGCGCGGGCGCGTCGTCGATCGGGAGCGCGCGCCGTTCGGCGCGGAGGTGCGGCTGATGCACTGGGTCGAGCGCGAGGGAGTGCCCGCGCTCGGCCGGTCCGAGGCCGTGGCGCACGCGCTCGCCGACGGGCGGTTCGCGCTCCATCTCGACGAGGGCGACCTGGACGACGGCGTCCCGCTCGCGCTCTTCGCCGACGGCGGCGACGCGGGGACCGGCGTGCTGGGCGGGCTCGCGCTCGCGCTCGACGACCTACCGCAGGACCTCGAGATCGTCGTCGCGGGACCGGGCGTGGTGCGCGGGCGCGTCGTCGACGCGAGCGGCGCGCCGGCGGCGGCGCTCGACATGCGCGTGCTGCTCGCGGAGCTCGACCAGCCGCAGGGCAGCTCCGTGCTGCCCGAGCCGCTCGCGGGCCGGCGCAAGGCCGAGGGCGGCGGTCGCCTCTGGGTCGCACTCGTGACGGACGCGGACGGCCGCTTCGACGCGCGCGGGCTGCGGCCGGAGCGCTACGTCGTGCGCGCGCGGCGGGCGGGCGGGACGGGCGGCTATCGGGACGTGCTGACGGCGCCGGGCGGCGTGCTCGCCGATGGCGCGGAGCTGCGGCTCGTGCACTCGCGCTCGTACCTCGCGGTGAGGCTGCTGGATGCCGACGGACAGCCGCGGACCGGCGAGCACCCGACCGCGGAGTACCGCCGCTACCGCGCGTTCGGCGCACCGAGCGAGTGGCCCCAGACGCCGAGCGTCCTCGTCGCGCGCTGCCTTGCGCGGATGGACGAGGCGACGGTGGACGGCGCAGCGTTGGAGGGCGCGGTCCTGTCGCGCTCGGAGGTCGTGTTCGAGCTCTCCGAACCGGGCCGCTACGTCGTCGGCGCGATCGGCGGCGGCTACCGGGGCGACTTCACGGTGGTCGATGCGGCGCCCGGTTCGGGACGTCTCGAGGCCGAGCTGCGGGCCGCGCCGCCGCAGGAGCTCGGCGCCGCGCACGTACGCGTCTTCCACGGCAACGACGAGATCGACGGCGATTTCGGGCAGCCCGCGTTCCGCCTCTACCTCGAGCACGTCGAGACCGCGGCGGTCCTGCTCGCGCGCGACGAGCGCGGCTCCGGCCCGCCGTTCCGATTCGATGCGCCGCCGGGCCGCTACCGGCTCGTGGCCGAAGGCGAAGACGACGTGGAGTCGTATCACGGCACGCTCATGCGCGGGCGGGAGCTCGATCGCGTCGAGCAGGAGATCGTGCTCGTCGCCGGCGACACGATCGACGTGCAGCTCGCGCTCGGTGCCGGCGCGCGCCTCGAGGTGACGCTCGAGGGCGAGCCGCCGCCGGTCGACGTGACCGCGCAAGGGTACGACGAGTCCCAGCGCGACTGGCACGAGCGGATCGCCCGGTCGGCGACGCTGCGGCTGCATGCGCCGGGGCGACGGCCCTCGACGGTCGTGCGGACCGTGGAATGGACGGGATCGTCCGCCGCCGGGCCGCACCTCACGTCGCTCTTCGAGCTCGGCGCGACGAGCGTCAGCCAGGTCGTCCCGAGCGGCCGCTACGAGCTCGTCGCGACGCTCCAGGACGGCCGCACGGCGATGCAGGGGGTCGAGCTCGTCGCCGGCGAGGCCTTGCCCGTGACGCTGCGCTTCGAAGCGCGAGATCGTTGAGGAATCCGCGCGCTCCGCGGCACCTCTACCGTCGCCATGACCCCTCCGCGTCCCGACTTCGGGCTCGACGACCTGCGCTGGCTGCACCGGCTCGCGCGGCGGCTCGTCGCGGATCCGAACGACGCGGATGACGCCGTGCAGGACACGCTCGTCGCGGCGCTCGCGGACGGGCCGCGCGCGCGGTCGCTGCGCGCGTGGCTGGCGGCCGTGCTGCGCAACGTCGTGCTCCAGCGGCGGCGCGCCGAAGCGCGGCGCGCGGCCCGCGAGCGGAGCTCGCTCGCGCCGCCCCAGCCGCGCGCGCCGGACGACGTCGCCGCCGAGCTCGCCTGGCACCGCGCGCTCGTCGAGCGCGTGCACGCGCTGCGCGAGCCGTACCGGCGCACGATCGTCGAGCGCTTCCTGCGCGAGCGCTCGCCGCGCGAGATCGCGCGCGACGAAGGCGTGCCCGCGAAGACCGTGCACACGCGCATCGAGCGCGGGCTCGCGCTCCTGCGCGAGTCGCTCGACCGCGAGCACGGCATGCGCGGCATCTGGGTCGTGGCCCTCCTGCCCCTCGCGCGTCGCGGTCGCGGCGCGCTCGGCCTCTCGCTCGGAGCCGCGCTCGTGTCGATCCACGCCAAGCTCGCCGCCGCCGCCGTCGCGGCGCTCGCCCTGCTCGTCGGCCTGCCGCTCGTCCTGCGCGACGACGGGGCGTCCCCCCCGACGGACGCCTCGCGTGAGCGCCGCCCCGATTCCGCGCTCGCCGCTCCCGCATCCGACACGAGCGCGGGCTCGGGCGGCGAGCGCGTCGCCGAGCCCGCGCCGGCGCCCGCGCTCGCGCCCGCGGTGGCGAGCACGCCTCCCGCTGCGCCCCCCGCGCCCTGGACCCTGCGCGGCGCCGTGCGCGCGCTCGACGGGACGGCGGTCGCCGACGTCGAGGTTGCGTACGAGCGAGCGTCCGGCGACGTCGCGTTCGCGCGCCCTGCCGGCGCGGCGACGGCGCGCAGCGACGCGACCGGCTCGTTCACGCTCGCGCTCGCGGCCGACGTCGACGGACCGGGTCGCTTGACCGTCGACGATCCGTTCTGGGCGCCGGTCGGGCGGCCCTACGTCGGCGAGCGCGGCGACCCGTCGAACGACCGCGCGCTCGTCGTCGCCGTGGCGCCGAAGCGCACGTGGGACGGACGCGTCGTCGACGTGTCCGGTGCGCCGATCGCCGGCGCGGTGGTCGCGATCGGGCTGGCCGGAGCGCTGCACTTGCACGCGCTCGACCTCGGCGACGCGGTCGTCCACGTCTCGTCCTCGATCGCCGAGACGCGGACCGATGAGGCCGGCGCGTTCCGCTTCGACGGCGTCGGCCACGTCGAGGGGGCGACGATCGAGGCGTCGCGCGCGGGCTTCGAGTCGTCGTCGATCGCGCTGCCGCGCGAGCCCGCGTTCGATCTCGTGCTCGTGCTCGCAGCGTCCGATCTCGCGGGCCGTGTGCTCCACGGCCGCGTGCTCGACGCGGCGGGCGTGCCCGTCTTCGACGCGCATGTCTCGCTCGGTGAGCGGTCGGCGAGCACGGATTCCGACGGACGGTTCGCGCTGCCGCTCGGGTCGCGCTTCGAGCGGGGCGTGCTGCGCGCGGCGAAGCGCGGCGCGGGCGGGAGCGCGATGCCGTACGCGTGGGCGGAGCTCGAACCGGGCGCGCGCCGCGAGCGTCCGCTCGTTCTCGTCCTGCCGAGCGAGCCGCCCTCGATCCGCGGGATCGTCGTCGACGCAGCGGGCAAGCTCGCAGCGGGTGCGCTCGTGTGGACGCCGGACACGACGCACTTCGGCGACGTCGACTTCGAGCACGGCGGCCGGTGGATCACCGGTGTCGGCACGCTCGAGGGCGTCGTTGGCGGGCAGAGCGGGCCATGGGAGCGCTCGGTCGAAGCGATGGCGGACGAGCAGGGCCGCTTCGAGCTGCGCGGGCTGCTCCCGCGCGAGTACGAGGTGTTCGCGCTCGATCCCGAGACGCTCGCCTTCGCCGGGCCGGTCCGCGCGCACCCGGAGCGCGCGCCGGCGCGCCTCGTCCTGGCGCCCGCGTCCGGGCGCCCGATCGCTGGGCGCGTCGTGTCGCGCACGGGTGAGCCGCTCGCCGGCGTTCGCGTCGGCGTCGTGCGGCGCTTCGACTGGACGCGCCCCGAGCGCGCGATCGATCCGTGGCAGGGGAGTCCGCTCGTGCCCCCCGACGCCGTGCGCAGGCTCGACGGCCGCGCGACGACCGACGCCGAGGGCCGTTTCGCGCTCAACGCCGTGCCGGTCGCGGGGACGTCGCTCACCTTCGACGGGCCCGGGCTCTTCCTCGCGCAGCCGGTGCGCCTGGACGAGGCGGGCGAGCCCGCGGCGCTCGAGGTCGTGCTCGACGCGCGCTCGACGTTCCGCCTCGAGCTCGCGGCGCCGGACGAGGCCGACGCGTTCCGGCTCGAGACGCCCGACGGCAGCGTGCAGCCTCTGTTCGTGCGTTTCGAGGCGTCGACGCTGTCTGCCGCGTCGTTGCCGCTGGTCGCGGGCCGCTCCGGCGTCGCGTACACGCGCGCCGGCGAGCACGTCGTCGTGCTCGAGCGCGACGGCGAGGAGGTGCGGCGCGTGCACGCGACGCTCCCCGCGGGCGGCGTGCACGCGATCGGGCTCTGACTACGCCGCGCCCTCTTCCTGGTCGCTGTACTGCAGCCGATAGAGCCGCGCGTACGTGCCGCCGCGCGCGAGCAGCTCGTCGTGGGAGCCCTGCTCGACGATGCGGCCCTGGTGCATGACGAGGATGCGGTCGACGTCGCGGAT
>CAZGTQ010000179.1:0-50083 GCA_964528575.1 uncultured Planctomycetaceae bacterium
CGCAGCCGGCGCACGCCGCGGCCAGCCCCGCGCGCAACGGCGCCGCGGCGGCCGCGACGGGCGCCGCCGCTCCCGCGCAGCGGCGCACGAACGGCCGCGTGCTCGCCGTGCCGAGCGCGCGCCGCGTCGCGCGCGAGCTCGGCGTCGACCTCGCGCAGGTGTCCGGCAGCGGGCGCAACGGCGTGATCCGGCG
The DNA here is from genome assembly GCA_964528575.1 of uncultured Planctomycetaceae bacterium. Taxonomy (GTDB): domain Bacteria; phylum Planctomycetota; class UBA1135; order UBA1135; genus CAZGTQ01. Next base: position 194 of record CAZGTQ010000179.1, read on the forward strand.
CGCGGACGTCGAGGCGTTCCACGAGGGCGGCGGCGCGCCGGCGGCTCCGGCCGCTGCGGCGGCGCCCGCGGCCGCGGCGAAGAAGCCGAGCTTCGCGCCGATCTCGATCCCGGCGGGCGAGACGGAGACGCGCGTCCCGTTCCGCGGCGTGCGGCGCAAGATCGCCGAGGCGATGACGCGCTCGAAGTACACGGCGACGCACTTCACCGTCGTGGAGGAGGTCGACGTGACCGAGCTCGTCCGCGTGCGCGGCGAGGCGAAGGCGATCGGCGCCGAGCGCGGCGTGAAGATCACCTACATGCCGTTCATCATGAAGGCGGTCGCGCACGGCCTGCTCGCGTACCCCGAGCTGAACAGCCAGCTCGACGAGCAGGCGCAGGAGGTCGTGACGTACCGCCACGTGCACCTCGGCATCGCGGCGGACACGCCGGCGGGGCTCATCGTCCCGGTGATCCGCAACGTCGAGTCGAAGGGCCTGATGCAGCTCGCGTCCGAGCTCGGCGAGCTCGCCGAGCGCACGCGCGCCGGCAAGGTGAAGCCCGAGGAGCTGCGCGGCGGCACGTTCACGATCACGAACGCCGGCGGCATCGGCGGCATCTTCGCGACCCCGATCATCAACTTCCCCGAGGTCGCGATCCTCGGCGTCAACCGCATCATGAAGCGGCCCGGCATCGTCGAGACGCCCGAGGGCGACCAGTTCGAGGTGCGCCAGTACATGAACCTGTCGATCAGCATCGATCACCGCTTGGTCGACGGCGCCTCGGGCGCGCGCTTCCTCGTCTACCTCAAGCGGCTCCTCGAGAGCCCGGCCCTGCTCGCGCTGTAGGCGTCTGGCGTCTGGCGTCTCCGTGTCCGCGACCCTCGCGATCGCGCCCCAGGTCCTCGACCCGCAGGGCAAGCTGACGGCCGAGCCGCCGCCGCTCGACGACGCGCGGCTGCGCGACCTGCTCGTGCACATGCGGCGCGTGCGCGTGGTCGACCAGCGCATGCTCAAGCTGCAGCGTGCCGGCCGCGTCGGCTTCGCGGGCTCGATGCTCGGCCAAGAGGCGTCGATGATCGGCTCCGCCGCCGCGCTCCTGCAACAGGACTGGCTGTGGTCGGGCCTGCGCGAGGGCGGAGCGGCGCTGATGCGGGGGCTGCCGCTCGACGAGTACGTCGCGCAGATGTACTGCAATTCGAACGACACGGCGAAGGGCCGCCAGATGTGCAATCACTTCCAGCACGCGGGCAGCCACTACCCGAGCTGGTCGTCGGTGATCGGCACGCAGATCCCGCACGGCGTCGGCGCTGCGTTCGCGACGAAGGTTCGCGGCGAGGACGCCGTGCACGCGATCTACTTCGGCGACGGCGCGACGAGCTCGAACGGCTTCCACAGCGGGCTGAACTTCGCCGGCGTCTGGAAGGTGCCCGCGGTCTTCGTGTGCGTCGACAACGGCTGGGCGATCTCGCTGCCGTCGAAGAAGCAGACCGCGTCGTCGTACGTCGACAAGGCGGCCGCGTACGGGATGGCGGGCCACGAGGTCGACGGCAACGACGTGCTCGGGTGCTACCAGGCGATGAGCGTGCTGGTCGAGCAGGCGCGCGCCGGCGGGGGCCCCGCGCTGCTCGTGCTGAAGACCTACCGCATGCTGGGCCACTCGAGCTCCGACGACCCCACGCTGTATCGCGAGCAGAGCGAGGTCGACGCGTGGGCCGAGCGCGACCCGCTGCGCCGCTACGAGCGTTACCTGGGCGCGCGCGGCCTCTTGCGCGAGGACGAGATGCGCGCGATGGAGGACGAGCTCCTCGCCGAGCTCGACCGCATCATCCACGAGCAGGAGGCGGCGCCGCCGATGCCGCTCAAGTCGCTCGTCGAGGACGTCTACGCCGAGGTGCCGCGGCACCTGCGCCACCAGTACAACCGCTTCCTCGAGATCGCCGAGCGATTCGGCGAGGCTCGCCCCGGCGACGGTGCGTTCCCGCTCTGAGGCGCTGATGCTGCGCCCGAGGGACGGCCGCGTGATCGGGGGCGTGTGCGCCGCGCTCGCGCGTCGCCTGGAGCTCGACGTCACGCTCGTGCGCGCCGCCGCGGTCGTGCTCGGCCTGCTCGGCGTCGGGCTCGTGCTCTATGTCGTCGGCTGGGCCGCGATCGCCGAGGAAGACGCACTCTCTACTCCTGACCAGGAATCTGAACGATGAGCTCGCCCCGTAACGTCGTCGTCATCGGCGCCGGACCCGCCGGCTACGTCTGCGCGATCCGCCTCGCCCAACTCGGGCAGCAGGTGACGGTCGTCGACAAGGAATGGCTCGGCGGCACGTGTCTCAACGTCGGCTGCATCCCGTCGAAGGCGCTGATCGCCGCGGGCGCGCTGCTCGAGAAGATCGAGAAGGCGTCGGCGATGGGCATCACCGCGAAGAGCGTGAGCCTGGACGTCGCCAAGCTCGTCGAGTGGAAGCAGGGCGTCGTCGCGAAGCTCACCGGCGGCGTCGGCCAGCTCCTGAAGAACCACGGCGTGAAGGTCGTCTACGGCGACGCGTCGATCGCGGACAAGCAGACGGTCACGGTGCGCACGAAGGACGGCGAGCAGCGTCTCTCGTGCGACGACGTCGTGATCGCGACGGGCTCCGCGCCGCTCTCGATCCCGGGCTTCGACTTCGACGGCAAGAACGTGTGGTCGTCGACGGAGGCGCTCGCTCCTGAGAGCATCCCCGCGCACCTGCTCGTCATCGGCGGCGGCTACATCGGTCTCGAGCTCGGGATGATGTACCGGCGGCTCGGGAGCGAGGTCACGGTCGTCGAGTTCACGCCGAACGCTCTTCCCGGCCAGGATCCCGACTGCGTGCGCCAGATCGAGCGCTCGATGAAGAAGTCGGGCATCCGCTTCCTCGCGAACACGGGCGCGAAGAGCTACGAGTCGAAGGGCAAGAAGCTCTTCGTCAAGGTCGAGAGCAAGAGCGGCGCGGACACGATCGAGTGCGACCAGATCCTGTGCACGGTCGGCCGCAAGCCGTACACGCAGGGCCTCGGTCTCGAGCGCGTCGGCCTGAAGACCGACGCGAAGGGTTTCGTGCCGGTCGACAAGAAGATGCGCACGTCGGTGCCGAACGTGTACGCGATCGGCGACGTCGCGGGCCAGCCGATGCTCGCTCACAAGGGCAGTCGCGAGGGCCTGGTCGCCGCGGCGGTGATCGCGGGCCAGCCGGAGGAGTACGACGCGCGCTGCGTGCCGGCGGTGATCTTCACGGCGCCGGAGGTCGCGTCGGTCGGCCTGCAGGAGGCCGAGGCGAAGGAGCGCGGCATCGAGATCAAGACGGGTCAGTTCCCGTTCGGCGCGTCGGGCCGCGCGATGACGCTCCTCGAGACCGACGGCTTCGTCAAGATCGTCGCGGACGCGCGCACGGACGAGGTACTCGGCGTGCACATGGTCGGTCCGGAGGTGACGGAGCTGATCGCGGAGGCCGCGCTCGCGATCGAGATGGGCGCGACGGTCGAGGACATCGCTCGCACGATCCACGCACACCCGACGTTGCCCGAGACGATGATGGAGGCCGCCGAGGCCGTGCACGGCATGGCGATCCACGTCTTCCAGAAGCCGAAGAAGTAGCGGCTCGATGGCGGAGCGTCCCGAGCGGCGTCCCGAGGGCGTGATCGAGGTGCGGCGCCTCGGCCGCACGCGCTACGAGGACGCGCACGCGACGCAGCTCGAGTTGCTCGACAAGCGCATCGCGGACGAGATCTGCGACCAGCTCGTGCTCACCGAGCACGAGCCCGTCGTGACGGTCGGCCGCGGCATACGGGTCGACGACGCCGCCTCCGCCGGCGTGCGGGTCGTCGAGGTCGAGCGCGGCGGCGAGGCGACGTGGCACGGCCCGGGCCAGCTCGTCGTCTACCCGATCCATCGTCTCGTCGAGGGCCGCCGCGACCTGCACCGCTACCTGCGCGACCTCGAGGAGGTCGTGATCGGCATGCTCGCCGACGTCGACGTCGAAGGCCGCCGCGAGCCGGGTCTGACGGGCGTGTGGATCGGCGACAAGAAGGTCTGCTCGATCGGCGTCGCCGTCCGGCGCTGGGTCGCGTGGCACGGCTTCGCGCTCAACGTGCACAGCGACTTGTCGGCGTTCGGCTCGTTCCGCCCCTGCGGCCTCGACCCGAGCGTGATGACCCGCGTCGCCGACCACGCCGAGCTCCCGCCGACGACGATGCTCTTCGAGGTCCTCGCGGTGAAGCACTTCTGCGGCGTCTTCGACCTCGACCTCCCGCCGCTCCCGCGCCTCCCCGAACCCGGCGAGGGCACGGACGACCGCGGCTTCCCGAACCTGCCGATCCTCCCGACCTGAGGCGGCGCCATGACGCCGATCGAGCGTTTCGTCCGGACGTACGACGACTCGGGCCGCGCGCGCATCGCGTTCGACTGGACCTCTACGCAGCGGAGACGGCGTACTCGCGCGAGGCGTGGTCGATCGACTCGCGCGTCGTCGCCCTCGGGCGCGAGTTGCGCGCGAGGCTGCGCACCGTCGGAGCGGACGCCGGGCGCCGGGCGATCCTCGAGCTGGGGGAGCAGCACTTCGGCGCGCTGGCTGGACCGTGAGCGCGGGTCGTGATCCAGTGGAGGAGCGGCCGTTGGAGCAGGCTCGGTCTGCCGTTCCCCCCGCGCGGAACGAGGTGAGCCCATGATCGTCGCCGGTTGGATCCTCTCGTCGTTCGCGCTCGCCGGGTGGAGCGCGCAAGATCCGACGCCGCGTCTGATCGAGTTGGCGCGGGACGACGATGTCGACGGGATCCGCGCGGCTCTCGCTTCGGACGCGGACGTCGACGTGCGTTTCCAGGGAAGGACGCCCCTGATGTGGGCGGCGATGTCCGGGAGCATGGGCGCGCTCGACGTGCTCCTCGCCGCGGGCGCCGACGTGGACGCCGTGTCCTCGAGAGGGACCTCCGTGCTGGGGCATGCCGTTCTCGGGTGCGAGGTCGAGACGCTTCGGCGCCTCCTCGAGGAGGGCGTCGGCCCGCATCCCGAGGAGCTGTCCGAGCTCGTCGCGTCGGCGATCGAGTGCCCATACGACGGCGTGTTCTCACAGGTATTGCCGTTCGTGCGGCGCGAGGCATTCGGGGCGGACGGAGCGCGCCACCTCCTGCACCTCGCCGCGTGGTACGGCAACGGCGCGGCGGCCGAGGCGCTGCTCGCGCGCGGCTGGAGCACGGACGAGCGCGACGACGTCGGGTGCACTCCGCTGCACGCGGCGTGCGCCGCGGGACAGGAGCGAATGGCGTTGCTGCTCCTCGAGCGGGGCGCCTCGGTCGAGGCGCGCGACGAGCTCGGCCGCACGCCGATCCACGTCGCCGCCGAGCAAGGGCACGCGCACGTGCTCGTCCGGCTCCAGGGACGGGCCCGGGTGCCCGAGCGCGTCTTCCGCTCGGCGGACTACCTCGGCCGGACGGCGGTGCACCGCGCCGCCGCCCTGGGCCACGCCGAGGCGCTCGCCGTGCTGCTCCCGCGCTGGCGGCCGGAGGATCTGAATCGCGACACCGGAGCGAGCGCGACGCCGCTCGCCTTCGCCGCCCGCAGCGGATCGCTCACGTGCTACGAGCTGCTGCGGAGCCACGGAGCCCGAGAACACTTCGAGGAGCCGTCGGGAATCGACCCGGCCGAATGGGCGCGACTGCGCCGCGGCGAGCTGAGCGCGTCCGACGTCACCCCGATGCACCGGCCTCCCTATCCGCCCGAGCCGCCGCTCCTGATCGACTACGAGGCCACGCACGGCTACAACGGCCCCGGGCCCCCGGTGGTGCCCCTCGACGGCTTCGTGGTGCGCCGCGTCCGCGTGGGCTGTGACGGCATCGTGCTCGCGTGCCGCACGATGCCGGACGGCTCGCAGCGCGCGATCGCCGGGCGGCTCCCCCTGGAACGCCTCGGGCTCTACTACGACCAGATCGTCGGCACCGGGCTCTTCCGGTTGCCGCAGCGCGAGCACGGGGGCGGCGGGCACATGGGCGCAAGCCGAGACCTGCTTACCGTCCTGATCGACGAGACGCCGGTGCGCCGGACAGGGTCCGGCCTCGCGGAGGCGCGCTGGTGGCGCTGGTCCGCGAGCTGCGGCGAGGCCGCGCGGCGCAACATGTGGAAGGAGGTCGGCGATCTCCTCGCGTGTCTCGTGAACGATGCGGCCGCGATGCCCGTCGACGTGGAGCCCGACGAGCACGAGCTCTGCCGCTGAGGCGCGTGCCGCGTCAGAAGCAGACGAAGTTCGTGCAGGGCACCGACGGCGGTTGCACCGTCACCACGTGCACGTTCGACAGGATCTGCGTCGTCGGGCCCACGGCGATCGCCTGGAGCGGCACCTGCTTGCCGATCGCCGCGGGAGCGGAGGGCATCGTGATCGGCGTCGACTGGCAGATCGCTCCGATCGCTCCGACCGCGATGATCTGGAGCCCCGCCGGATCGATCAGGAGCGAGCCGAGGACGGGGTCGATCGGCACGAACGAGGTCCCGGTCGACACCGCGATCGCGTAGGCGGAGCCGACCGGCGCGGGGCACAGGTCCAGCGTCACCGGGCAGCCGAGCGCCGTCGCGTTGCAGACCGCCAGCGAGATCGGGGACGGCGAGGAGGCGACCACGTCGATCACCGGGCACGAGAGGTCGGCGACGGTCCCGACGATCCGCACGCTGCCCGCGCCGACGGTGTTCAGGTCGACGAGCGCGCTCCGCAAGAACACCGGCGTGTCGCGCAGGCGGTGCGTCGCAGTCGGGTCGCACGCCGGCGGCGTGCCTGCGGGCTCGACGCGGCCGACGACGCTGACGGGCGTCTGGGCGCAGAGCGCGGTGGCGGACAGGACGGTCGCGGCGGCCAGGAGGAGCGTGCGCATGGCTGAGATTCTTTTCGAGGCTCTGGGGACTGGCCGACGATAGCACGCGCGGCGCGAGCCCGGCGCCGTGCACACGCAGCACGTACGGATCCGCGCGCGGGACCCTGAGCTCCGGTCGACGAGCCCGATCGACAGCCCGAGCAACGCCCCGGCCCCACGCGCTTTCGTCCCAAGTCCGCGACCGCACGGGGCCGATGAACAAGGCCACACCGCGCAGAACACTTGGAAAGGCCTTCCCACCGTCCCCCCCTGCTCCGGATCGCGGCGGCCGTGCTCATCCTCTTCGCGGCGGTCGCGCCGGCGGGGGCGGAGCCGGCGTCCGCGCCCGAGCGCGACCCGCGTCAGGTCGCGCGGCTCGTCGGGCCGCTCGCCGCGCTCGGGGCGTCGCTGCTCGCCGTGCTGTGGAGCGCGCGGGCGCTCGGCCGCCAGATCGCGGCCGAAGGACACCTGCGGCGCGAGATCCAGCGCAGCGCCGCCCGCCGCGCCGCGCGGCGGTGCGACGACGCCGACGGCAACGCGGCGAAGCGGACGCCGATCGGCCAGACGCTGCGCAGCGGCTACCTCGCGGAGGCGAGCTACGCGATGCGCTCGTCGCTCACCGCCGTGATCGCGCTCGCGCGGCTCCTGCAGGAGGGCGAGCTCGCCGAGAGCCAGCGCGACCACGTGCGCACGATGGGCGAGGCCGCCGAGTCGCTCATCGTCGAGCTCGACGACCTGCTCGACCACACGCGGCTCGCCGTCGGGACGCTGCGGCTCGAGGACCAGGCGTTCGAGCTCGACTCCTGCCTCGACGACGTCTTCGCCATGCTCCAGCCCCGGTTCGTCGAGCGCGGCGTCACGATTTCGTGCCGCACCGCGCCCGACGTGCCCGCGCGGCTCGTCGGCGACGTCGCGCGCGTGCGCCGCGTGCTCGTCAACCTGCTCGGCAGCGCCGCGCGCTTCGCCGTGCCCGGCCGCGTCACGATCGAGATCGAGTGCGCCAAGTGCGAGGAGCGGCGCGTCGAGCTCGCCGTGCGCGTCGGCGGCGTCCGCACGGCTCCTCCGCCCGAGACCGAGGCGGACGAGCGGCGGTCCTCGCTCGCGTCGCACGCGCTCGGCGTCTACCCGTCGCGGCGGCTCGTCGAGCGGATGGGCGGCTCGCTCGAGGCCGCGATCGGCACCGACCGCGTCGAGTACCGCGTCACGCTGCCGCTCGCGTGGATGCCGGGGCGCGGCGACGGTGCGCGCGGACACGACGAGCTGCTGGCCGGAATGCGGCTGCTCGTCGTCGACGACGACGATGTCGACCGCCGCGTCGTCGGGGAGATCGTCACAGGCTGGGGCATGGAGTGCGTCGAGTCGGCGGACGGGCGCCAGGCGCTCAACCTCCTGCGCACCGCGGCGGCGGAGGAGCGGGCGTTCGACGTCGCGCTGATCTCCCGCGAGCTGCGCGGCATGGACGGGATCCGCCTCGGCCGCAAGATCTCGCGCAATCCCGCGTTCGAGGCCACGCGCATCGTGTTCACGACGCGCGCGGCGCCCGATCCGCTGCTCGCGAGCGACGACGCCGGGCCCGCCGCGTTCGCCAAGCCGATCCGGCCGGCCGTGCTGCGCGACGCGCTGCGCCGCGCGCTCGACGGCGGCGGCGATCCGTTCGACGCGCGCACGGCGGAGGAGCGCACGACGCTCGACGTCCTGCTCGTCGAGGACAACCCGATCAACCAGAAGGCGTTCCGCGCGCTGCTGATGCACCGCGGCTGCGCGGTCGACGTCGTCGGCACGCGCGCGGAGGCGGTCCACGCCGTCGCTCTCAAGGCCTACGACCTGGTCTTCATGGACGCGCGCAAGGGCCTCGAGAACGGCTGCGTGGCGATCCGCGAGGTCAAGCGCGAGCTGGGCGCGCTCGGCCGCAGCGCTCCGGTGATCGGCATCACGGCCGCCGCTGCGCGGGGCGAGCGCGAGCTCTGCCTCGAGGCCGGCATGGACGACTACCTGTTCCTGCCGATCCGGCTCGAGGAGCTCGGCGAGGTGCTGCGCCGCTGGGGCACGCGCCGCACGGCGCTGCCCCCGCGCTCGACCGCCGCGGTCGCGGCCGGCGGCGACGAGGCCGGGCTCGACCTCGAGACGATCCGCATGCTGCGCGAGCTGGGGGGCGACGACGATCCCGACCTGTTCGTCGAGCTCGTCTCGATGTTCCTGCGCGACACGCCTCCGCGACTCGCCAGCCTGCTCGTGGCGGTCGAGAGCGCCGACTGGGGCGCGCTCGAGCAGGCCGCGCACTCGTTGAAGTCGAGCTGCGCCCACCTCGGCGCCCGGCAGCTGTCGCTGCTCTCGTCCGAGCTCGAGGACGTCTCGCGCGACGGCCACCGCCACGTCGAGGCGCCGGCGCTCGTGTCCCGTGCGATGGACGAGTTCCTGCGCGTCGAAGCCGCGCTCAGGCGCATGGGCCGGTGAGGTGCGCGGCCTCCGAGAAGGAGAGCGAAAGGATTTCCGCCCCCTCCCTTCGCCGGGAAGCCGCGGGATCTCGCTCGAGTTCCGGAGCCCCGCGGCCCGATGAATCGAGCGATCTCCGTAGCCGTCTCGACGTCGATCCCATGAGCCCCAGAGCCGCGGCGGACCCACGGTCCACCTCCGCCCCTGCGTGCTCCGACGCCGGCGTCCGTCCTCCCGCATGACCCACGAGCAGTTCGAGAAACTCAAGGACTCGGGCAGGCTCCCGTCCCTGTGTCCGGCCGGGGCGGCGCTCCATCACATGAAGCGCCGCGGCGAGTGCGTCGACGCCGAGGTGATCGAGGCGCTGGCGGAGGACCCGGCGTTGACCGAGCTCGTGCTGCGGCTGGCGAACACTGCGCGACCGAAGGACGCGGCCGAGGTGGAGACGATCGACGAGTACGTCGCGCGCGAGGGAGCGCTCCGCGTGCGCTCGGTCGGGCTCGGCTTCGCGATCGTGCTGTGCAACCGCGCCGGCGTCTGCGAGCAGCTCGACTACGACGGCTTCTGGTCGCTCGCGCTCGCGCGCGCGACCGCCGCGCAGATCCTCGGCGCGGAGCTCGCGGCGGCCGACGCGATCGAAGCGTTCCTGTGCGGCCTGCTCGCCCGGACCGGCGGCTTCGTGCTCGGCAGCGTCTTCCCGAAGGAGTATGCGGGCTTGCTGCGCGTGTGCCCCGCGCCGTCCGAGGTCGAGATGCGGCGGCTCGAGCGCGGCCTCTTCGGGCTCGACCATCACCAGGCGACGCTCGCTCTGCTCGATCACTACGGCCTGCCGGCGCGTTTCCTCGAGGCGATCGCCGCCGCGGACGGGACGCACCGGATCACGAGCTCGGACGAGCCGCTCGAGGGGCTCGAGGGCATGCTCGAGGTCGGCGATCAGCTCGCGCGGATCCTCGTCGAGGACCTCGGCGTCTCGCGCCACTGCTGGTACGACCTCGTCAGCCTGCGGCAGCGCTTGCAGCTCGATCGCGACACGTTCCACCTGCTCGGCGACCGCGTCGCGGAGGAGTGGGGCGAATGGGGCGACCTGCTCCGCGTGCCGACCAAGCCCGTGCCGAGCTTCAACGAGATCGCGCTGTACGAGATCGGGGCGAGCGCGGACGAGGAGGCGGCGCTGCGCAGCGCGATGGCCGAGCCGGTGCCCGCGCCCGAGGAGGAGAAGCTGCGCATCCTCGCGGTCGACGACGACCCGCTCACGCTGCGCCTGCTCTCGCGCCACCTCGAGCTCGGCGGCTACCACGTCTTCACCGCGACGAACGGCCGCGAGGCGCTGCTCTCGGCGCTGCACAACGATCCGCACGTCGTCGTCGCCGACTGGATGATGCCCGAGATGGACGGCATCGAGCTGTGCAAGGCGCTGCGCCGCTTCGACGCGGGCCGGCGAATCTTCTTCATCCTGCTGACCGGGCGCGAGGAGGAGGACAAGGTCGTCGAGGCGTTCGAGGCGGGCGTCGACGACTTCGTGTCGAAGCCGTTCCGCTCGAAGCTGTTCCGCGCGCGCATCCGGGCGAGCGAGCGCGTGATCCAGCTCCAGCGCCAGGTCGAGGTCGACAAGCGGCTGCTGCGCGAGAACCTCGCGGAGAAGAGTGCGCTGTCGCGCAAGCTCCAGGCCGCCGCGTTCACGGACGTGCTGACCGAGCTCCCCAACCGCCGCTATCTGATCAAGCGCCTCGCCGAGGAGTGGGCGAGCACCGAGCGCGCCGGCGAGCCGCTGTCGGTCGTCATGCTCGACATCGACCACTTCAAGCGCGTCAACGACGCGCACGGGCACGACGTCGGCGACACCGTGCTGCGCGCGACCGCCGGCGTGCTCGAGGCGAGCACGCGCCGCGGCGAGTCGGCGTGCCGGCTCGGCGGCGAGGAGTTCCTCGTGATCTGCTCGGGCAGCGGCATCGAGGAGGCGCTGGCGTGCGGCGAGCGCATCCGCGCCGCCGTGGAGAGCAACGTGATCCGCGACGGCAGCTTCTCGGGCAACGTCACCGTCAGCGTGGGCGTGGCGTACCGCGACGAGCACGTCGTCGACATGGACAACCTGCTGCGGCTGGCCGACGAGGCCGTGTACCGCGCGAAGTCGCGGGGCCGCAACCGTGTCGTCGCCTGGACCGCGGACCCGGAGCTGCGCGAGGCTGGCTGAGATGAGCCTCGCGGAGGTCCCCCCGGACGGCGCCCTCGAGGAGCCGGCTCCCGTCGACGCCCTCGATGTCGACGCGCAGATGGAGTCCTCGGCGACCCTGTCGTCGGTGCGCGAGCACGTCTTCGTCACGGTGACGCTGGCCGCGGCCGTCGTCCTCGCCGGCGCCGCGTGGGGTCCGCTGATCGGAGGCCTGCTCTTCGCGGCGCTCGTCGCCGCGTACCTGCTCATCGTGCTCGACCGCGCGGCGCAGATCGATCGGCTCGGGTCGGAGGCGACGCGCGTGCGCAAGGAGCTCGAGGAGCAGATCCTCGAGCGCAAGCAGGCCGAGGACCGGCTGCGCGAGTACGCGCGCTCGCTCGAGGCGGGCAAGGCCGAGCTGGAGGCCGCGCGCCTGCAGGCGGAGGCGGCGAACCGCGCGAAGACCGAGTTCCTCGCGAACATGAGCCACGAGATCCGCACCCCGATCAACGGGATCATCGGGATGTCGGGCCTCTTGCGCGACAGCGGCCTGACCGCGGACCAGCGCGACTACTCGGAGACGATCCAGGACTCCGCGGACGCGCTCCTGACGATCCTGAACGACATCCTCGACCTCTCGAAGATCGAGGCGGGCAAGCTCGAGCTCGAGGAGCGCGACTTCGACGTGCACCACTGCCTCGAGAGCGTCGTCGAGTTGCTCTTCCCGCGCGCGACCGAGAAGGGCCTCGAGCTGTCGTTCCTCGTCGACCCGAACGTGCCGCCCGCGCTGCGCGGCGACAGCACGCGCGTGCGCCAGATCCTGATGAACCTGATCGGCAACGCGATCAAGTTCACGCCGCAGGGCGAGGTCAGCATCGAGGTGCGCATGGAGGGTCGCCAGGACGACCGCAACATCCTGCGCATCGAGGTGCGCGACACCGGCATCGGCATCTCCGAGGGGCAGCGCCACCTGCTGTTCCAGCCGTTCACGCAGCTCGACGCGTCGACGACACGCAAGTTCGGCGGCACGGGCCTGGGGCTCGCGATCTGCCAGCAGCTCACGAGCATGATGGGCGGCACGATCGGCGTCGACAGCGTCGAGGAGGTCGGCTCGAACTTCTGGTTCACGCTCGCGCTGCCGGATGCGCTCGAGCCTTTGACGACGAACGGCTGCGAGCTCGACGGCGCCCAGGGGCTACTCGCGCTCGTCGTCGACGACAGCGGGCCGAGCCGCAAGACCGTGCGGCGCAACCTCGAGCGCTGGGGCATGCACTGCGTCGAGGCCAAGGACGGCGCCGAGGCGCTCGCGCTGCTGCACGAGGCGGCCGAGCGCAAGCAGCCGTTCGACGTCGCGCTGCTCGACGTGCAGCTCCCCGACCGCACCGGCCAGGGCCTCGCGGAGGAGATCAAGGCCGACGCGGAGCTCGCGGCGACGCAGCTCGTGCTGCTGACGCTGTTCGTCAGCTCGGAGCGCCTGAACGAAGTGCTCGCGCACGGCTTCGACGCGTGGTGCTTCAAGCCGCTCAAGCCGTCGAAGCTGCTGGCGGCGATCAAACGCCTGCTCGACGTGCGCGCGGGCATCGTGCGCCCGTCGGACGAGGTCGCCGAGGACGAGGTGGGCGTCGACCAGAGCGCGCCGGAGGCGCAGATGCTCTCGCTCGACGTGCTGCTCGCGGAGGACAACCTCGTCAACCAGAAGGTCGCGTCGCTCTTGCTCGAGCGGCACGGCTGCCGCATCGACATCGCCGACAACGGCGCGGACGCCGTCAAGGCGGTCGAGAGCAAGCGCTACGACCTCGTGTTCATGGACTGCCAGATGCCCGGGATGTCGGGCTTCGAGGCGACGCAGAAGATCCGGCGCATGGAGGCGCGCGCGCGCAGTCCGCGCCTGCCGATCATCGCGATGACCGCGAACGCGATGCAGGGCGACCGAGAGCGCTGCTTGCGCATCGGGATGGACGACTACCTGGCGAAGCCCGTCCGGCAGGAGGAGCTGCTCCAGGTCCTAGAGAGATGGGGACGGCGCCGCGATCGCGAGACGCGCGCCTACTCCGGAGGCAAGGGAGAAGGAAGCATGGATCCGCTACAAGCATCTCTGGACCAGGACGTGATCGACTCGCTCCGCGAGCTCGACGGGGAGACGTTCGGCGAGCTCGTCGACCTGTTCCTCGAGGACACGCCGCCGCGGCTGCGCGCGCTCGAGGAGGCGCTCGCCGGCGACGACGCCGACGCGCTCGAGCAGGCGGCGCACGCGCTCAAGTCGAGCTGCGGGAACCTCGGCGCGGTCGTCATGTCGGACATGCTGCGCACGCTCGAGAGCATGGGCCGCGCGGGCGACCTGAGCGGCGCCGCGCGCGTGCTCGAACGCACGAATCGCGAGTTCCGCCGCGTCATGGACGAGCTCCAGCGCATGACGGCATAGCCGCGGTCGTCCGATGGTCGTCCAGGGACCCAACGACGGCATGCGCGAGGGCGAGCGGCCGCCCTTCGACGAGCTGAGAGCGTCGGGCGGGCTCCCCTCGCCCTCCGCCGTGGGCATGCGCATCCTCCTGTGGATGCAGGATCCCGTCGCGGGCGTCGACGAGCTCGCGCGCACCGTGCAAAGCGACCCCGCCCTCACCGGGCGGCTCCTCGCGTTCGCCAACTCCGCGGTCTCCGGTCCCGCCGAGCCGATCCTCTCGGTGCGCGACGCGGCGATGCGCCTGGGCGTCCACGCGGTCAGCTCGATCGCGCTCGGCTTCAGCCTGCTCTCGTCGAACCGCACCGGCCGCTGCGAGCGCTTCGACTACGAGGCGTTCTGGTCCCGCTCGCTCGCCCTCGCCGTCTCCGCCTACGAGGTCGCGGTGCTGCGCGGGGGCCGGCACGATGCGTACCGCCTGTTCACGCTCGGGCTGCTCGCGGACATCGGGCGGCTCGTGCTCGCGGGCGTCCACGGGTCCGCGTACGCCGAGGTGCTCGCGGCCGCGCAGCGCGGCGAGCGCGAGCTGCGCGCGTTGGAGCTCGAGCGCTTCCGCATCGACCACTGCTCGGCGACGCGCGCGCTGCTCGAGCACTGGGGTCTGCCCGAAGCGCTGTGCGAGGCCGCGGCGCGGTACGAGCGCGACCTGCCGGCCGCGCCGTCGCTCACCGACGCAGGCGCGTACGTCGGCGAGCTCGTCGTGCTCCTGCGCGCCGCCGCCGCGATCGCCGACGAGCTCGCCGCCGATCGGCGCAGCCGCGTCGACCTCTTCGCGTGCGTCGAGCGCGCGTGCGCCGAGCTCGGCGTCGCCGGCGAGGAGCTCGACGCGCTGTTCGACGCTTGCGTCGCGCGCTGGCGCGAGTGGGGCGAGCTGCTCCAGGTCGAGACCAGCGCGGTGCCGCCGTGCGACGAGCTGCGCCGGCGCGCGCTCGCTTCCGACGCGGCTCCCGCGGCGCCCGGTCTCGCCGCCGCGCCCGCGGGTCTGCGCGTGCTCGTCGTCGACGGCGACGACGTCGTGCGCTGCGAGCTCGCGGCGCTGCTCGAGCGCGCGGGGCACGACGTCGCGACCGCCGGCACGGGACGCGAGGCGCTCGCGGTCGCGCTCGACATCGCGCCGCAGATCCTGATCGTCGACCGCGACGTACCCGATCTCGACGGCCTCGCGCTGACGCGCTCCTTGCGCAGTTGCGAGGCCGGCCGGCCGATCTACGTGGTCCTGACCGACGGCTCGAGCGCCGGCGCCGACATGGTCGCGGCGTTCGAGGCGGGCGTCGACGACTACCTGACCAAGCCGTTCGAGCACGCCGCGCTGCTCGCGCGCGTCACGGCGGCCCGCCGCGTCGTCGCGCTCCAGCGCCAGCTCGAGGCGCACAGCCGCACGCACCGCGAGCAGATCTCGCGGCTCGCCGTCCTGACGCGCCAGCTCCGCGAGGCGGCGATGACGGACGTGCTCACGCAGCTCCCCAATCGCCGCTACGCGATCAAGCGGCTCGAGGAGCAGTGGGCGGACTGCGCGCGCACCGGGACCCCGATGGCGCTGCTCGTCGTCGACATCGACCACTTCAAGCGGATCAACGACCGCTACGGGCACGACGTCGGCGACCGCGTCCTGCGCGAGGTCGCGAGCGCGATCGAGTCGGTCACCCGCGTCGGCGACGTCACGGCCCGCGTCGGCGGCGAGGAGTTCCTCGTCATCTGCTCCAACGTGGACCTCGAGGGAGCGCTGCAGAGCGCCGAGCGGCTGCGGGCCGCGGTCGCCGAGCGCATCCTGAGCGCCGGCGGGTACCACGGCTCGGTCACGGTTAGCGTGGGCGTCGCGGCGCGCGGCCCCCGCACGCCGAACATCGACGCGCTGCTGAAGGCGGCCGACCGGGCGTGCTACGTCGCCAAGCAGTGCGGCCGCAACCGGGTGCGCGCGGCCGGGCGGGCGGACGGCGAGGCGCGCTCGGCGTGAGCGTCGCTCCGGCGGCGGGGCCGCGCTATGCTCGCGCCGCGGCGATGAAGCTCCTCGCGCTCGACTGCGTTCCGTGCGACGCTCCGCTCGCGGTGCGCGAGCCCGTCGACGAGCTGCGCGAGCGGCCGGCCGCGGAGCGCGTCTAGGTGGCGCGCGCCGGCGGCCGTGGCCTGCTCGAGCGCGTCGGGCTCCACCGACCCGAGCTGCGCGCGTGGGCGCTGTACGACTGGGCGAACTCGGCGTACTGGACGACGATCGCCGTCGCGGTGTTCCCGGCGTACTTCAGCCGCGCGATCGGGGCCGACTTCGAGAAGGGAGTCGCGACCGAGCGCTTCCAGATGGCGACGATCGTGAGCACGCTCCTCGTCGCGCTGATCGCGCCCGTGCTCGGTGCGGTCGCCGACTTCGCGGGGGCGAAGAAGCGGCTGCTCGCGATCTTCGCGCTGCTCGGCGTCGCCGCCACGGCGTGCATGTTCTTCCTCATGAGCGGCGACTGGCTCCTCGCGCTCGTGCTGCTCGTCGTCGGCAACGTCGGCGTCGCGGGGAGCGTCGTGTGCTACGACTCGCTCCTGCCGACCGTCGCGCGCAAGGACGAGCTCGATCGGGTGTCGAGCGCGGGCTTCGCCGTCGGCTACTTGGGCGGCGGGCTCCTGCTCGTGCTCAACGTCGCGTGGATCCAGTACCCGGAGCTGTTCGGCCTGCCGAGCGGCGAGGGGCTGAGCGAGAGCGAGCGCACGCTGCCGTCGCGCCTCGCGTTCCTGTCGGTCGCGATCTGGTGGGCGGTGTTCACGATCCCGCTGCTGCGGCGCGTCCCCGAGCCGCCGGCACGCGCTCCGCGGGAGGCGGGCGTCGCGACCGGCACGCTCGCGGTCGTTCGCGCCGCGTACCGCGACGTTTGGCGCACGTTGCGCGACTTGCGCGGCTACCGCAACGCGTTCGTGTGCCTCGTCGCGATCCTGCTCTACGGCGAAGGCGTGGGGGGGATCATCCGGACCGCGGGCGTGTACGCGGCCGACCTCGAGGTCGACGGGCAGCCGGCGCTCGCGGGGAACCTGATGCTGATCGGCTTCCTGCTCGTCCAGTTCATCGGCATCCCCTGCGCGATGGCGTTCGGCGCGCTCGCGGGACGCATCGGCACGCGCAATGCGATCTACGCGGCGCTCGCGGTCTACGTCGTGATCTGCGTGTACGGCTTCCGCCTCCAGGACGAGACGGACTTCCTCGTGCTCGCGGGCCTCATCGGCCTCGTCCAGGGCGGCGCGCAGGCGCTCGGCCGCTCGCTGTTCGCGAGCCTGATCCCGCACGAGCGCGCGGCGGAGTTCTTCGGCTTCTACGCGCTCGGCTCCAAGTTCGCGGGGCTGTTCAGCCTGATCCTCGCGCTCGCCGTCTCGAAGGTCATGGGCGACAACCGCTGGGGCATGCTCTCGCTGATCGTCTTCTTCGTCGCGGGCGCGGTCGTCCTGTCCCGCGTGCGGATCGAGCGGCCCGCTACTCGATGAAGAACGGGCTGGACCACGCCATGCCGCGGTCCTTCTGCTGCACGCGCACGTAGACGTAGTCGCCGGGCGAGAGCTCGAGCTCGAGCGCCGTCTGGAGCACCGTCACGCCGCCCTCCTGCTCCTCGCCGTAGCCGCCGCCGCCCTCGTACTCCTCGCTGTACAGCTTGCCCGCGTGCACGAGGTCGAGCCGCCGGATCGGCGTCGTGCCGATCGCGCGCAGCGTGAGCGTCGCCTTCCCGCCGAGCTCGGACGCAGGGATCGTCGAGCCCATGCGGTGGCCGTCGAGCGAGGTCTGGAGCAGGATCCGCGCGCCGTTCGTCGCGTAGCAACGGCGCGCCTTCAGCGCCTGGCGCACGCCCTCGCGCGTGCGCTCCTCGGCGAAGATCGCGGCGAGGCCGCCGCTCGCCGCGGCGAGGTGCGCGAGGCCCGGGTGGCCGTCGTGGCTGTCGCCGCTGCCGATGAAACCGAGCTGGTAGCCCGCGTCGAGCACGTCGCGCACGAAGTTGCCGGAGACCGCGGCCGGCAGGCGCCCCGGCGCGTCGATCGCTTCGCTCTGGCCGTGCACCGAGACGATCTCGGTCACCGGCTCGAGCTCGGGGTCGGGCGGGAAGCTCCAGTTCGTCGCGATCGGGCCGCCCGCGGAGTGGTGGGCGAACGTCAGCGCCGGCTTCCCGCGCAACGCGTCCCAGAGCTGCGCGGGCGTCTCGGTCGCCGGATCCATGCTCGAGAGCACCTCGCCCGCGCCCTCGTCGTCGAAGTACAGCACGTGCCGGTGGCCGTGCATCCAGCTCGTCCACTCGTAGCCGAGCAACGTGACGAAGGTGCCCGGCTCGTGGTGCTTCTGCGCCGCCATGCGGATCTCGTCCCACAGCGCCGGGTGCGCGTCGAGGAACTGGATGCCCCAGTGGTCGTGGTCGGTGAGCGCGGCGACGTCGAGCGCGGCGACCTCGCGCGCGTAGACGTAGTAGTCGTCGGGCGTCCCCGTGCCGTCGGACAGGTTCGAGTGCCCGTGCAGATCCGCCCACAGGATCGCGTGCAGGCCCGCCTCGACGAGCATCGGGTTGCTCGTCGCGCGCGCGCTGAGCTGCTGCACGCCCGCATGCTTCATCACGCCCTCGATCGCGTAGAGGCCCGCGTCCGCGGCGCGCGCGGTGATCGTGCGCCGCGCGCCGTGCTCGGGTCGCAGCTCGACGCGCTCGGGCAGCTCGAGCCCGGGCGACACGGT
The DNA here is from genome assembly GCA_964528575.1 of uncultured Planctomycetaceae bacterium. Taxonomy (GTDB): domain Bacteria; phylum Planctomycetota; class UBA1135; order UBA1135; genus CAZGTQ01. The sequence continues at coordinate 18,732 of CAZGTQ010000179.1, forward strand.
CACGAACTCGACCGTGCCCTCGAACTCGGGCGCCATGTTGCCCCGCCCGTCGAGCACCGCGACTGTGACCGGCACCTCGTCGCCCGGGCGGGCCGTCGTGGGCAGCGTGATCAAGAGTCTGTCCGGCGGGCCCGGCAGCACGTCGAGCGCCGCCTCGGTCGGCACGAGCGCGCGCAGCTCGTCGCCGTCGCCGTCGACCGCCACCCAGAAGCGCGAGCGGCGCTCGGCGTACCGGTCGGCGCGCGCTTTGAGCGGACCGGCGCCGTAGTGGAAGCGCACCTGCTCGCCCTCGCGCAGCGGCCGCCCCGCGATCGCGACGGGCAGGAGCGTTTCCGCGGGCAGGTCCGGCTCGAGCTCCACGCCGGCGGCGTCCGTCTCGACGACCGTGTAGCCGGGAGCGTTCGGCTCGAGCGTTTGCGGCGGCGACCAGTTCCAGAACGGCGGGACCTGCAGGTACACCGCGCCGCCCACGGCGACGCCGAGCGGGCCCGCCTCGTACACGATCGTCCAGGAGCCCGCACGCCCGGCGACCGCGTGCGCGGTCTCGCCCGCGGGCACCTCGAGCCACGCGCGCCCGCCGCCGTCGGCGGGGTGCCGCGCGGCCGCGAGATCCTGCTTCATCCCCAGGTGCTCGCCCATCCGCGCCGTCGGCGGCTGGAGCAGGGGACCGTCCGGCCCGGGACCGATCTGCGGCTGGAACGTGCGCCGCCCGACGCGCTCGTCCGCCGCGCCCTCGGCCGACCCGGAGCCGTCATCGGTGCCGTCGCCCGAGCCGCCGCACTGCGCCAGCGCGAGGAGCCCGAGCGCGCCGAGCGCGAGCCCGCACGCGCGCGCGCCGGGAGCGCGGCTCATCGGCTCCCGTTCTGCGACCAAGGCAGCGTCGCGTCGCCGCCGTACTTCTCGTTCAGCGACTCGACGATCACCTCGAAGATCTCGCGCGCCTTCTTCGCCCGCGGCTTGCCGGCGAGCGCCGACTCCGCGCGCACGCGCTCCAGCCACGTCGCCCAGCTCTCGACCGCCTTGGCGTGCGTGCCCTTCTCGGTGTGCAGGAACGTCGTGTACACGAGCAGCCGCTCCTCGAGCTCCCGCACGCGCACGCCGACCTTCTCGCTGTCGCCCTTCATGCGCTTGTCGAGCAGATCGGTGCGCAGCATGCCCTCCGCCTCGACCTTCTCGTAGAGCGAGCGCGCGTGCGGCGACAGGCCCTCGAACTGCCAGTCCTCGCCGCACGTCGCGAGCGCGACCAGGTTCGACCACAGCTCGCGGTGCACGTAGGTGACCTTGCCGCTGATCAGCTTGACCGTCAGCACCTCGTCGTTGTCGTGCAGCGCCTGGCACGCGGCGAAGATGTCGTGGCCCTGCGGGTGGCCCCACCAGGAGCCCTGGACGGCCTCTCCGGCGACGATCGACACGACGCTCGGCAGCCGACTGTCCGCTTCGAGCAGGACCCCGTGCCGCATCAGGGCGTCGAACACCTTGCGGTCTCGGGCGGTGGCGGAGGGCGGCATCGGAGCGGGAGCGGTCGGCCCGGGGAGCGCCGGGGCCTCGATCGGTGAGAGGCTTGCTGATAGGAGTAGGCCCATGAGCCACGCGTCCGCCACCGTTCCGCGCGTCTCGGCAGTCCTGCTCGCGAGCACGCTGTGGGGATGCGCTGCGAGCCTGCCGAGCTCCGGGAACGGCGCAGCGCTCCGGGCCGAAGAGTCGGAACAGGATAGCGGCTCGCGCGGCCTGCGCGAACCGTCGATTCCTATCGCGGAACGGACGCGCGGCAACCGGAGCATTGCGGGCTTTCTGCCCCTGTGGTGGGACGCGGCGGGGGGCCGGCTGCTCTTCGAGCCGCCGCCGCCGAACGTCCCCGTCCTGTACTACGTCAGCCTCCCCGGGGGCCTCGGCTCGAACGACGTCGGTCTCGACCGCGGCCAGCTCGGCGAGCGCCGCCTGGTCGAGTTCCGCCGCGTCGGCCCCCGGGTGCTGCTCGTCGAGCCGAACCTCGACTGGCGCACGTCGAGCGAGGATCCGGCCGTCCGGGACGGCGCGCGCGCCTCGTTCGCCCAGAGCGTGCTGTGGGCGTTCGACGTCGAGGCCGCCACGGGCGAGCGCGTCCTCGTCGACGCGACCGACTTCTTCCTGCGCGACGCGCACGCGGTCGCGACGAAGCTCGCCGACGCGGGCCAGGGCGATTTCGCGCTCGACGCCGCCCGCTCGACGGTGCTGCCCGACGCGTGCCGCGGCTTCGAGCGCAACACCGAGGTCGAGGTGCTCTCGACGTTCACGAGCGAGCGTCCGGGGCGCGAGGTCCGCGCGACCGCGGCGGACCCGCGCTCGGTCTCGCTGCGTGTTCGACATTCGTTCGTGCGCCTGCCCGACCTCGCCGACCACGGCTACCGGCCGCGCGCGCACGACCCGCGCTGCGGCTACGGGGCGCACGAGTGGCGCGACCTCTCGAGCCCGATCGACGAGCCGCTCGAGTGGCGCGTGATCGAGCGCCACCGGCTCGACGCCGACCACCCGATCGTGTACTGGGTCGACCGCGCGGCGTCCGAGCCCGTGCGCACCGCGCTCCTCGAGGGCGCCCGCTCCTGGGAGCCGATGTTCGCGCGCGCGGGCTTCCCCGGCGGGTTCCGCGTCGAGCTGCTCCCGCCGGACGCGGACCCGCAGGACGTGCGCTACAACGTGATCCAGTGGGTGAATCGCTCGACGCGCGGCTGGAGCTACGGCGACAGCGTCATCGACCCGCGCACGGGCGAGATCCTGAAGGGCCACGTCACGCTCGGCGCGCTGCGCGTGCGCCAGGACGTGCTGCTGCTCGAGGGCCTGCTCGCGCCGTACGGCGAGCGCGAGAGCGACCCGCGCGTCGTCGCGGTCGCGCTCGACCGCATCCGCCAGCTCGCGGCGCACGAGGTCGGCCACACGCTCGGACTCGCGCACAACTTCGCGGCGAGCGTCGACGGGCGCGCGTCGGTGATGGACTATCCCGCGCCGCTCGTGCGGATCGCCGCCGACGGCTCGCTCGACGTGTCGGACGCGTACGCCGACGGCTGCGGCGACTGGGACGAGCTCGCGATCCGTTACGGCTACGCGACCTTCCCCGACGAGGATGCCGGGCTCGCGGCGGTGCTGCGCAAGCTGGCGCTGCTGCACTTCGCGACCGACGCCGACGCGCGCGGCGCGGACCGCGCGCACCCGCTCGCGAACCTGTGGGACAACGGCGCGGACGCGCTGGACGAGCTCGAGACGGTGTACGCCGTGCGCGCGCGGGCGCTCGCGGCGTTCGACGAGCGCGTGCTGAAGCCGGGCCGCGCGCTGTCCGAGCTCGAGCGCGCCCTCGTCCCGCTGTTCCTGCACCACCGCTACCAGCTCGAGGCGGCGGTGCGCCAGCTCGGCGGCGTCGCGTACGTGCACGCGGTGCGCGAGCGGGGCGTCGCGCCGCCGCGGCTCGCGCCGGTCGCCGCGGCCCGCCAGCGGCGCGCGCTCGCGCTCGCGCTCGACAGCCTCGAGCCCGCGTTCCTCGAGCTCCCGCCGCGCGCGCGGGCGCTCGTCCCGCCGCCGGCGCCCGGCCACCGCCGCGACCGCGAGTCGTTCCGAGCCGGGCGGCCTGCTCCTCGACCCGCTCGACCCGGCGCGCGCGAGCGCGGAGCTGACGCTCGAGCTCGTCCTCGACGGCGAGCGCGCGACCCGGCTCGTCGACCAGGCCAACGCCGACGCGTCGCTGCCCTCGCTCGAGGAGGTGCTCCTCGCGCTGGTCGAGCACCTGTGGAGCGAGCGCCCCGAGAGCGCCGAGCACGCCGCGCTCCGCGCCGAGGTGCGCGCCCTCGCGCTCGAGCACCTGCTGCGGCTCGCGTCGGACGCCGCGATCGCGCCGCGCGTGCAGCAGGTCGCGCTCGCGCGCGTGCACGCGCTCGCCAAGGCGCTGGCGAGCCGCACGGACGCGCCGCCGGCGCTGTGGGAGGCCGAGCGCCTGCGCCGCTTCTTCCAGGACCCGCGCGCGGAGCCGTTGCGCGCGCCCGAGCCGCGGATCCCGCCGGGCTCTCCCATCGGCGCGATCGGCTGCGGCGAGCGCTAGATGGCACCCGGTCTGGCACCCGGTCTGGCACCGGGGAAGGCACAGAGACTGCTAACCTCGGGCCGCGCCATGCTGCCCCACGTCACCTTCGTGCTCCTGCTCGTCACGTGCCTCGCCGGTTGCGGCGGCGGGCGCGAGCCGCAGCCGCGCTTCCAGAGCCTCGTCGTCGTGATGATCGACACGTTGCGCAGCGATCACATGACGAGCTACGGGTACGAGCGCGACACCGCGCCGTTCCTCGCGCAGCTCGCGGCCGAGGGGATCCAGCTCCAGGGCTACTCCGCGTCGTCGTGGACGCGGCCGTCGGTCGCGACGCTCCTGACGGGGCTCCACCCGCAACGCCACCAGGCGATCAGCCGCTCGGACCATCTGCCGCGCGACCTCGCGTACCTGCCGGAGATCCTCAGCCGCGCCGGCTTCGCGACCGCGGCGTTCGTCGGCAACCGCGTCGTGGGGCAGCGCTGGGGTTTCGCGCGCGGCTTCGGCGCGTTCGGCGAGAACGAGCAGAAGGGCAAGGTCGACGGCGAGCGCGTGACCGCGCGCGCGCTCGCGCTCGCCCGCGGGCTCGAGCCGCCGTACTGCCTGTACGTGCACTACGTCGACCCGCACGACCCGTACGTGCCCGCGCGCCCGTGGACCGAGCCCGGCGAGCGGCCGCGGCCGTACGCGGACGTCGCTCCGCTCGCGGCCGGCGAGCCCGCGCCCGACGCGCAGACGCTCGCGCGGCTCGTCGACCAGTACGACGGCGAGATCCGCGAGGTCGACGCGGCGGTCGAGCGCCTGATTCGCGGCCTGGAGCGGCAGGGCCTGCTCGAAGGGACGCTCGTCGTCGTCACCGCGGACCACGGCGAGGAGTTCGGCGAGCACGGCGACGTCCTGCACGGCCGCTCGCTGTTCGAGGAGGTCGTCGCGGTGCCGTTCCTGCTGTGGAGCGCGGACGGGCTGCCGCGCCGCCGCTCGAGCGAGCCGTTCCATCAGGTCGACTTCGTGCCGACGGCGCTCGACGCGCTCGGCCTTCCCGCGCCGCCCCAGGCGCTCGACGGGGTGTCGCGCTGGGACGCGATCGTGAGCGGAGCTCCGCTGGACGACGCGCCGCAGCTCTACCACCTCGACCTGGCCGGCGCCGGCGCGCTCGCCGTCCGGCGCGGCGCCCGCAAGCTGATCCACCGCGTCGACGAGCCGCACACGCTCGTGTACGACCTCGCGGACGACCCGAGCGAGCAGCGGCCGCTGACCGACGACGCCGCCGCCGCCGCGCTCCTCGCCGAGCTGCTGCAGCACCACAACCGCCTGGGGACGCTGAGCGCGTCCCGCAGCGTCGCCCCGCTCGACGCCGAGCGACGCGAGAGCCTCGCAGGGCTCGGCTACGCCGGCGACGACACGACCGAGGAAGACCTCGCGGGCCGCGCGGTCCCGCGCACGCTCGACCCCGCCCGCGGCCTCGCGCAAGAGTGACGTTCGGAGTGAAGGTGTCGCACACCATGTTGCCGCCGTGACGGCGTGACGGTGTCGCACACGTTGTTGACGGTGTGACGGTGTCGCACACGTTGTTGACGGTGTGACGGTGTCGCACACCTTGTTGCCGCCCGGCAGCAAGAAGGTGCCGCACGACCTGTGCGGCACCTTCGATCACGGGGGGGCTTGGAAGGGATCCGCTGGAGTCAGGGCGCCAGGATCAGCGGCGCCGTGCCGGTGGCGAACGTCGGCGTCGTCGTGACGAGGACGAGCGCGGCGTGGTCGAGTTGCAAGCCGGCCTGCGCGGGATTGACCGCCGCGGCCGGCAGCACGATCGCGGCCGTCGCGCGGCCGTTCGCGTCGAGCACGCCGAGCGTGCCGGCGAACGGGCCCTGGTTCGCCATGCCGAGCGAGGCGAGGGAGTACGCGTCGAAGTTCAGTGGGACGTGAACCGCGCCGAGGTCGAATCCCGGCGCCGTGCCCGACGCCGTGCCGGCGACGAGGTAGATGCCGCCCGCGCGCGCGACGCCCGCGTCGATCGAGAGCCTCTGCACGCCGCCCCCCGCGATCGACAGGCTCGCGACGTCGACCGTCAACGCCGACGCACCGCGCTCGTACGCGCCCATGTCGACGACCGGCGTCGCGCCGACGCCCGTGTCGGCGACGGACGGGTCGTCCTGGAAGCGGCCGCCGCCGCCGAGATCGAGCACCGCCGTCGCGCTCACGAAGTCGTCGCGGCCCGCGTCGACGCACGGCGAGCCGGAGCCGAGGCGCAGGTCGCCGGCGGCGCCGGGGACGACGAAGAGCGGATCGGACGCGATGCAGCCGGGCAGCTTCTCCGGCTCGATCGGGTCCTCGCCCGGCACCGGCGGATCGAAGATCTTCCCGATGCAGCTCCATGCCGCGTCGAAGTTGCCGCCGACCTCGACCTCCCAGCCGCCCTGCACCTCGGGATGCGTCGCGACGTTGCCCCACACGATCGTGTTCTCGATCGAGGCGGTCGCGTTCCACCCGCTGACGACGCCGACGTGCTTCTTGCCCTTGTTGTAGGCGACTGTGCAGCCGACGACGCGCATGTCGTGCGGCTGGAACGCGTAGATCATGAGCCCCGCTCCCTCCCCGCCAGCCTCCGGATACGGGTCCTGCGGCTTGGGGATCGCCTCGTTGCCCGCGAACAGGCAGTTCTCGACGAGCGAGGGTCCCCACGTGATCAGCCCGCCGCCGAGCTGCGCCTTGTTGCGCAGGAAGACGCTGTCGCGCACGGTGATCCCCGAGAGGAACGACGCGAGCCCGCCGCCGTACGCGCGGTACGTGCTGACCGGGTAGAAGTGCTTCGCGAGGTTGTCCTCGAAGCGGCAATCGACCACCTCGATGGGCAGGTCGCCGTAGTGGCACAGGCCGGCGCCCTGCACGTCGCCGCTGCCGGCGACGACGACGTTGCGCGCGAACTCGCAGCCCACGATCGTCGGCACGCTCGTGCCGGTCGTGAAGAGTCCGCCACCGTGGCCGAGGTGCGTGTAGTTCTCGAGGAAGCGGCAGTCCTGGACGAGCGGGCTCGAGTCGGAGAGGTACATCGCTCCGCCGGACGCGAACGCCGCTTCGTTGTGCAGGAACGTGCAGTGGCGCACCGTCGGCGACGCGGAGACGCAGTAGAGTCCGCTACCGTACATCAGCTCGTGACCCGCGGGCGTGCCGGCCGGTCCGGTCGCCCCCTTCTCGATCAGGAATCCGTCGAGCACCGTCGCGGGTCCGACGTTCTCGGCCCGGACGACGTGGCCGCAGTTCGGCGTGTTCGTGTTCCAGCTCGAGTACCAGTACAGGCCGCTGCCGATCACGTCGTCGCCCGCGACGTCCCCCGAGAGCGACGTGACGTGCGCGTCCCAGTCGCGCTGCTCGCGGAACGTCTCGTGCCCGGCGAAGCCGCCGTAGAGCGCGACGCCGTCGCGCAGGACGAAGCTCGCCGTCGCATCGCTCGCCGACGGCGTGTAGACGCCGGCCGCGACCCAGAGCTCGTCGCCGGGCTGGGCCGCCGCGAGCGCCGCTTGCAGGTCGGGGAACGCGTCCGCCCAACTCACGCCGTCGGCCGCGCCGGTCGCGGACGCGTCGACGTAGCGCACTTCGGCGGAGACGAGGGGGAGGAGGGCGGCGCCGAGACAGAGGGCGGAGAGGATCGTCTTCATGGCGGGTTGGGAGCTCACGTCCCGAGGACGAGGCGCAGGGCGGGGGTGAAGGCGAGACCGAAGAGAGCGCCGGCGTCGAGCACGACTGCCTGGCCGTGCAGCACGTAGCCGACCACCGTGGGGTTGTTCGGGATCGACCAGCCGATCGACGCGCCGCCGGGCGGAACGACGATCGGGACGACTGCCTGCGGCAGGAGCCAAGCCATGCCGCCGAACGCGGTGGGAATGGACGCGTACTCGTTCGACGTGAAGACGAGGGCGGGCGCCGAGCCGGAGGTCGGGTTGCCCAGCAGGATCGTGACGTGCGACCCGATCGCCGGAGGCGCGTCGGCCGTCAGCGCCGGCACGATGCCGCCGGTCCCGGGGTAGCCGCTCCCGAACGTCGACCACGACGCGCGGCGCGTCACGGTGACGGTGCCGAGGTTGCTCTCGACGCTGCCGTCCCACGCCGCGAACGTGAACGCGTCGGTCCCGGCGAAGCCGGGGTCGGGGTGGTAGGTCGCGGTCGTCCCGGCGACGCCGACGCGGCCGTGCGTGGGCTGGCTCACGATCCGCAACGTCAGCGGGTCGCCGTTGGGATCGCTCGCGACGAGCGCGACCGGCACCGGCGCTTGCGCGACCTCGATCGCCGCGTCCTGAACGACGGCGGGGGAGTTCGTGCTCGCGTCGTCGTCGTGCGGGCCGTCGTGGCAGCCGTAGCACGACACCTGCGCGCCGCGGAACCACGACTTCGTGCCCCAGGGCGTGTGCAGGTCGCGGTCGCCGAGTATGCGCGAGAGCACCGTTCCTCGGTAGTCGGTGCCGTGGCAGTCGCGGCACGCGGAGAGGTTCTTCTCGGCGGCGTCGGTGTGGTGGTCGACCCAGAAGTCGCCGACCGGGTGCAAGCCGTGCGGTCCGCCCGCCGCGACCTCGGGCTGCTCGACGTGGCACGTCGTGCACTCCGACAGCGTGCCGGCGTGCCCCTGCAGCGCGATCATCTGCAGGTTGTCGTTGCCGTGCAGGCCGGGGTACTCCGCGTGCGTCGAGCCGTGGCACGCCTCGCACGTGAGCCCGCCGTGGCCGGCGGAGAAGCGGTAGAGCGAGAAGCCCGGCGCCGGCGCGTCCGGATCGGTCGCGAACGTGTCGTCCACGGCGACGCGCAGCGCACCGCTCGGCTCGAACGCGCTCGTGTAGCGGATCTGGCCGTTGTTGCTCGTCGCCGTGCCCGTGTGGCACGCCTGGCAATTCGGCTGCTCGAGCCATCCCTCGCGCGCGACATCGCCGACCTTCGACATCCCGCCGTGGCAGCTCTGGCACTGCATCGCGAGCTCGCCGTCGGACGCGACCGCCGCACCCATGGCGCCGCGCAGACAGCGCGTCTCGGAGCCCGGATGGCACGTGTAGCACGCCGAGCGCGCGGCGACGTCGTCGAGCGCGAGCCCGCTCTCGGGGTCCTTCGCGCCCGCGTGCTTCGCGTGCATCGCGATCGTGAGCTGCGTGATCCCGGCCTGGCCCGTCCCGGGCAGCGCGTTCGAGCGGTGGCAGCTCGCGCACAGGATCGGCTGGCCCGCGTCGGCGGTCGCGAGCAGGCCCGCGCTCTGGTAGCCGGCCTGGGTGAGAGCCTGGTCGAACGTCGTCTCGCCGAGGTGCAGCTCGTCGTGCAAGCGCAAGACGTTGCGCCGGTAGTCGTGCTCGCCGTTCGCGTCGTAGACCCAGCCGGCCGCGGGCTCGGCGTCGGGACCGCTCCCCGAGGCGTGGCAGGCGCGACAGTCCATCTCGGCGCTGACCGGCAGGACGACGTCGGCGCTCGCCACGACGGAGCCGTTCGAGGCGCGCGCGACGATGCGCATCAGCGGGTAGTTGCGGGTGCGGCCCTGGGAGTCGAGCGGCGTGATCGGCACGCCTTCGGCGGACCACAGGGAGCGCGCCGGGTCCCAGCCCATCGCCTGCGGCACGTTGGCCGAACCGGGCATGTCGTAGCCCGCTAGGCCGACGTCGGGCGTCGTCGAGCCGCCGTAGAGCACGTCGGCGAACGACCAGTAGTCGGTCTTACCCTGGGACGTCGCGTTGAACGAGCCCTCGGGATCGGGGACCGCCTCGTACGTGAGCGTCAGACCATCGGCCGGCGTCCCGAGTCGGCCGCTGGGGAGCACGGTCTGGGCCTGCACCGTGTTGAACGGGGGCAGGATCGAGAACACGGAGTAGTCCGCGTCCATGCAGTGCATGCCGAGGTCGTTCCAGGCGACGACGCGCCAGGTGCCGTCCGCGACCGGCGGGGGCGGCGCGGCGGGGGCGAGCGTGAACAGGAAGCTCGCCGCGCCCAGCGCGGCGACGGGGACGAGAGATCGATGGGCTCGGCGCAAGGGGGCCTCCGCTTCGAGAGGCGCAGGCTCCGGACCGGATCGGTCGAGGCAAGGGAGCCCGCCTCACGCTCCATCGGACGACGCTCGCCGCCGCCGAGGGCATGACGAGTGCGTCATCCCGTGGCGATCGTGGCGCGGCTCCCCGACAGCGCCGTCACGCTCGGCGTGCGCGGCAGCGACATCTCGAAGCGCGCGCCGCCGCTCGGCGCGCGGCCGACCCGCAGCGACCCGCCCTGCGCCTCGACCGCGGAGCGCGCCAGCGCCAGCCCCAGGCCGTAGCCCGCCCGGCGTCCCGCCGACACCGGCCCCTGCACGAACGGCTCGAAGATCACGTCCCGCAGCTCCGCCGGGACGCCCGGGCCCTCGTCGTCGACGACGACGCTCACCCCGCTGCGGTCGCCCGCGAGCCGCACGCGGACCGTGCCCTCGGCGCCGGTCCACTGAACCGCGTTCGCCGCGAGGTTGCGCACGGCGCGCAGCAGGGCCTCGCGGTCGCCGGCGAGCACGAGATCGCCCTCGCGGTCGAGGACGAGCGTGATGCCGCGCCGCGCCGCCAGCTCGCGCTCGCGCGAGAGGCGCAGCTCGGCCTCCTCGCCCAGATCGAACCGTTCGACGATGCCGCCGCCCGGCGCGCGCGCGGGCTTGCACAGCGACACGAGGTTGTGCACGGAGTCGGAGAGCTCGTGGAGCTCGTCGAGCTGCCGTCGGAGCAACTCGCTGACGTCCGCGGGCAGGTTCTCGTCGAGCAGCGCAACCTCGGTGGAGCCCATCAGGTACTGGAGCGGCGAGCGCAGCTCGTGCGCGAGCCCCGCGACGAGCAGCTTCGTCCGATCCGCCTCGCGCCGCACGTTCGCGTGCATTTCGGCGAGCGCGTCGGCGACTTCGCGGATCTCGTCGGGCGCGCCGGGGATCGTCATGTCGAGCTCCTCGTCGGGGCTGCGCACGGAGCGCGCGCGGTCGGCGACCTCGTGCAGGAGCCGCGTCGCGCGCCGGCAGAACACGGCGCCTCCGCCGAGCGCGAGGAGCGAGGCGAGCAAGACCAGGACTCCCGCGCGGCGGCCGAAGCTCCGCAGCAGCGCGTAGCGCGCGCTGGCGTCGATCGCGACGGCGACGACGTGCGCGCCGTGCATGCGCCGCGCGCGCCAGCGCAGGTGGCCGCGGCCGCGGACCGTCTCCTCCAGCGGCTCCGGCGCCGGCTCGTCCGGACCGAGCAGCCACGGCGGACCCGTCTCGGCCAGCAACGCGCCGCCGCGCTCGTCCCACACGCGCAGCGCGATCGACTGGCCCGGATGGTGCGCCTCGAGGTCGCGCAGCACCGCCTCCCACGTCTGCGGCTCGCCGGGCCGCTCGGGGAAGCGCGCTTCGATCTCGTCGAGCTCCTCGACGAGCAGCGCCGCGAGCTCGCGCTCGGTCGAGCGCACGAGGTACCACGCGCTCACGCTCACGCTGACCGCGAGGACGCCGGCGAGGCCGAGCGCCAGGCCGCGCAGGAAGCGCGCGGACAGCGACCAGCGCTCGGGCGTCACGCGGCTCCCTCCTCGGGCACGCTCAGGCGATAGCCCTCGCCGATGACCGTTCGGATGAGCGGTGCGCCGCGACGATCCACCTTGCGTCGCAGCCGCCCGACGTGGACGTCGACGACGTTCGAGCCCGGGTCGAAGTCCATGCCCCAGACCTTGCGCAGGAGCTCCTCGCGCGTGTGCACGCGGCTCGGCTCTTCCGCGAGAGCGCACAGGAGCTCGAACTCGCGCGGCGTCAGCTCGACGAGCTCGCCCGCGCGCTCGACGCGGTGGTGCGCCAGATCGATCGAGAGCTCGCCCACGCGCAGCGTCGGGAGCGCGCGGCGGCGGCGGACGACCGCGTTCATGCGCGCGAGCAGCTCGGCGAGCGCGAACGGCTTGATGATGTAGTCGTCCGCGCCGAGCTCGAGGCCGCGCACGCGCTCCTCGACCGCGTCGCGCGCGGTGACGAACAGGACCGGAGTCTCGTCGCCCGCGCCGCGCAGCGACTCGAGCAGCTCCCAGCCCGGGCGGCCGGGCATCATCACGTCCAGCAGGATCAGGTCGAAGCCGTCCTCGCGCTCGAGGAGCTCGAGCGCTGCGTCGACGCCCTCGGCCGTGCGCGTCGCGATGCCGGAGGCGGCGAGCCCCTTCGCGAGGGTCTCGAGAAGGCGAACGTCGTCGTCGACCACCAGGACTTTCAAGCGCGCGCCATCGTACCCGCTTCCGCCTCGCCCGCGCCGCCCGCGCCGTCCGCCTCGAGCAGCTCGAGGTCGAGCAGGTGGTGCGACTCGTCGCGGTCGGCTTCGCCGGCGTCGGCGTAGCGGCCCAGGCGGCGCACGTGCTCGCGGTAGTCGAGGATGTCGATCAAGGACAGCGTCTGGACGACGCGCAACGTCACGAGCTGCTCGGTGATGCGGCCGGGGTGGCGCAGCACGTCGTCGAGCACGCGCTCGCCCAGCTCGAACGCCCGCTCGCCGTGCGCCGCCCACGTGCGCAGCGCCTCGGCGGCGCCGTTCTCGTCGTGCACGGTCGCGCGCCACGCGGCGTGGAACGCGGCGCGCTCGTCCGTCGTCCCGGCGCCGGCGACGTCCGTCCCGTGCGCGCGCCACCAGCGGCGGAACGCGAGCACGAGCGCGGGCGACGCGAACGCCGCGGGATGCGGCGCCTCGCGCGCCGCGTCGCGGTACGTCGCGACGAGCACGTCGTGCGCGCCCAGGAGCGAGCGCAGGCCGCGCCAGTCGCAGCGGTACGCGACCGCGGCGGCGCGGAGCTGCTCGCGGGTCAGCGCGCCGGCGCCGAGCCGCGCGCGCGCCCGCTCGTACAGGCCCTCGTCGACGAGCTCGGCGAGCCTGCGCACGTCCGCCTCGGCCCGCGCGCGCTCGAGGTGCACGCGGCGCGCCAGCTCGGCGTCCGCGCCGAGGAACGCGAGATCGAGGTCGACGCCCGTGCCCTCGAGGCCGGTGCGCTCCACGCCCGGCGGACGCGCGCCCAGGTACTCGACGTCCATCCGCGCGCGCAGCCACAGGCATGCGTGGGCGCCGGGCGCGCGCATCCGGTCGATCTTGCGGCGCGCGGTCGCGAAGTCGTCCTGCGCGTCTTCCTCGGCCGCGGTCCACGGGCACGGGCGGCGGATCTCCGCCACGGAGCGCGCGACGATGCGCAAGCCCGCCACGACGCGTCCGAGCGCGCGCCGCGCGAGGCGCACGGGCAGGAGCAGCGCGCGCCCGCTCTCGAACCAGCGGTGGTAGAGCCGGCGCAGGTCGAGCACGCGCCGCTCGCGCGGGAGCAGGTGCAACGGATAGCTGCCGAACACGCGGCGGAACACGCGCGTGCGGTCGCGGCGCATCAGCGCGAGCACGCGCGGGCCGAAGCGGCTCTCGATCAGCGCGTCGCGGTCGGGATCGTCGTCGAGGAAGCAGAGCGCGTTGAACGTCGTCGTCACCTGGCCCGCGGAGAGGTCGCCGCCGTCGTCCGCGCGCTCCTGCGTCGACGTGCCCTCGCGCGACGCGAGCCACGCCTCGAAGCGCGCCAGCTCCTCGGGCGTCGCGCGCGCCTGCTGGTCGAGCGGCAGCGCGCTGCGGTTGTAGTCGACGATCAGGCGCGCCGTCGCGTGCGAGATCGCCTGCGTGATGAAGCTGACCCACAGGTACGGCCCGCGCAGCAGCGTGCGCTGGCGGTCGAGATCGAGCGCGAGCAGCGCGCGCTCGTCGCGCCGTCCGATGCGCCGCGCCGATGCGCGCGCGTGGCGCAACGCCAGGTTGCCGAGGAGCTGGCCCGTCGTGCGCGTGTCCGAGTCGACGAGCAGCCCGCCATCCATGCCGTCCTGGTAGAGCAGCACGGTGCGCGCGATCGGATCGAAGCTCGTCCCAGCACGGCCCGTCGTGCGCCCGCTCATGTACGAGCTGCGCAGGCCGTCGGCGAAGCGCCGCGCGCGCGCGGCCGCGTCCGCGTCGCCGCCCAGCCCGCCGTCGAGCGCTCCTACCAACGCCTCCGGTCCGAACACGCGGCGCTCGAAGATGCGCGCGTCGCGGTCGAGGTGGCGCCGCTTGACCGCGTCCATCAGGTGCAGGAACTGCGCCTCCGAGACCTGCTCGTGGAACTCGGTCGCCTTGCTCGCGAGCCGCTGCAGCCACCAGCCGATCGACAGGATCAACAGGCACACGCTGCCGAGCACGACGAGCGTCGTCCCGACGAGCTTGCCGAGCTCGTCGGACACGCTCTTCAGCGCGTCGACGCCGGTGACGTGGAGCAGGAGCTGGACGAGCAGGTAGATGCCGCCCAGGAGCAGCAGCCGGTACGCCGGCCGCGCCGAGCGCTTGACCATCGTCGTGCCGATGCGGTCGACGAGCTCCGCCGGCGTGACCGTGCCGTGCAGGTCCGCGAGCCATTGGATGCGCGCGTAGTTGCGCCGCAGCTTGTCGGCGACGTGCCGCACCGCGCGCGCGCAGACGTCGGCGTCGCTCTCGGACGGAGCGAGCGCGGGCAGCCAGGACGAGACGAGCGGCGTCCAGCGCAGCGGCGCGCGCGCGAACAGCCGCACGACGCGCGCGAGCTTCGCGCTCAGCTCGTGGCCGAGGCGCGCCTCGAGCTCTTCGCCGGTGATCTCCTGGAGCCGGTCGAGCACCTCGTCGGCGCAGAGCTCGGGTCCGCGCGCCGCGCCGGCCGCCGCGCGCTCGGGCCGGCGAGCCGCGCCCGCGTCGCGCGCCGCGCGCAGCGCGTCGGTGCGGGCGCGGGCGAGCTCCGCCGCGCCGCGCTCGTCCGCCTCGTCGAGCGCGCGCTCCCAGAGGGCGTCGAGCTCGGAGCGCACGCGCCAGAAGCGCGGCCAGCTCCCATGGCGCGCGGCGCGGGCGCGGCTGCGCTCGGCCGGGGTCGGGTGCAGGAGCACGCTCTGGCCCAGCAGGTGTCCGTGGCGGCGCACGACGCGGTCGAGGCCGCGCGCGAGGAAGCCGAGCGCGCGCGCCATCCGGATCGCGGGCAGGAAGAGGCGCATGTAGCGCGCGACGCGCGGCAGGCGCACGAGGCGCACGGCGCGGACCGCGCGCGTCGGGTCGGTGCCGAGTTGGCCGAGCAAGAGCCCGTAGGGGATCGCCGGGAGCAGGTCGACGAGGAAGTGGCGGCCGAACCAGCGCACGCTCCCGCGCACGAGCCACCAGCGCACGGCGAAGTCCCACAGGAACAGCGCGCACGCCACGGTGTCGAGCGCGGTGACGAGGCGCGCCTCGGCCGGCGTGAGGTCGGCGAGCGCCTCGACCGACAGGAGCACGAGCACGAGCAGGATCGCGGCGACGATCGCCCGCTCCCACAGCGTCGCGAGGCGCGCGCCGAAGCGGCGTTCGATGCGCTCCTGCAGCCGGCGCTCCTCGACCTCGGCGCGCAGGCGGCGCAACTTCAGGACGAGCCGCGCGCGCCGTGCGCCGCGTGCGGTCTCGATTCGTTCGACGTGCCACGCGAGGTCGTCCGCGACGACGGCGAGGTGCTCGGCGGCGCGCGCCGGCTCGAGCTCGTCGATCGACGTCAGGATCTCGTTGGCGCGGTCGGCGAGCGCCTCGGCCCACGCATGCCGCGTCGCGTGGGACGGCGCCGACGAGCGGACGTGCTCGGCGAGCGCGGCGCGGTCGGCGGCGCGCAGCGCGGCGAGGCGCGGCGGAGCGGCGCCGGACAGCTCGAGGCTCTCGAGCTCGAGCGCGGTGAGCCGGCCGAGGCGGTCGAAGAGCGCGGCGGCGTCGGACGCGTCCGCCGCGGCGTCGCTCCCGGCGTCGAGCGCGTCGAGCTCGTCGAGCTCGTCGGCGAGGAACGCATCGACGAGCGCGGCCGCGTCGGCGCGCGCGGAGTCGAGGCCGCGCGCCGCGAGCGCGTCGCGCCACTTGGCGGCGGCGGCGAGGCCGAGGTGCGCGTGGGACGGGGCCGCGGCGGGCTCGGCGTCGGCGAGCTGGGCGAACAGGGCCAGCAGATCGCGTTCCGCGCCGGCGAGCGTGTGCGGCGCCTGGGGACGACGAGCCGCCGCGCCCGTCTCCGCGCGGGCCTGCACGACGCGCCGCTCGAGCGCGCGCAGCGCGTCGGCTGCGCCCTCGCGTCCGCGCTCGGCGCCGGTCGCTGCGGAGCGCGCGGAAGCCGGCGGCGGTTGTTCGGCGCGGACCATGCGGGCGCGGGAATTCTAGCGGTCGTCGCGACGCTGCGCGCGCTACGATCGCGGTCATGAGCGAGCGAAGCGAAGGGGCGGCGACGGCGACGAGCGAGGAGCACGCGGAAAAGGCGCGCAGGGACCCGATCCTGAAGGAGTCGCTCTGGGAGGTGTACTTCCCGAGGAACGTCCATCAGGACAAGCACGCGGTGCCGGTCGCGTCGTTCCCGATGATCGTCTACTTCTGGCCGTCGATGATCGTGCTGCTCGTCTGCGGGACCCTGCAGGCGGCGGGGCTGTCGTCGCCGGCGCTCGGCTGGTGGGCGACGATCGTGCTCTCGTTCAACCTGATGGTCATCGTCACCGATCTCGATCAGAAGAAGTTCCTGATCACGGTGCTCGTGCTCGCCGTCGGGGGGCTCGCGGCGTACATCTCGACGCTGAAGGACATCGCGGTCGTCTCGACCGTCGGCGGGTGGATCGCTGCGCTCGACCTCGCGTACAGCACTCACGTGTACTTCGTGCTCAGCGCGGTGTTCTGGTTCTTCTTCGTGATCGGGATGATCCAGCCGCGCGTCGACTACTGGCGCTTCGAGGCCAACGAGTTCGTCCACTACGTCCAGCCGTGGGGGCGCGATCAGAGCATCCCGCGCCAGGGCAGCACGGTTTCGCGGGAGGTGCCCGACGTGCTCGAGCTCATGCTGACGTTCGGCGGCGGGACGCTCGTCATTCGGCGCGAGGGCCAGGTCGTCGCGCGCATCGACCACGTCCCCTTCCTCGGCCGGCGCATGATCGCGATCGAGAAGCTGCTCGGCGTCACGCGCGTCCAAGAGGTGGGCTGACGTGCTCCGGGCGGCGCGGATGCTGGCGGCGGCGCTCCTCTGCGGCGCGTCGCCTGCGGCGCAGGTCTTCGGGATCTGGCTCGTCGACGAGAAGGCCGAGCGCAAGTTCGCGAAGAACCTGACGGTGATCGACGGCGCTGCGCTCATCGTCTGCGAGCCCGTGCCGGGCGGCGGCATCCACTACGACCGCGGGCGCAACCGGATCGAGTACAGCCCAGAGACGAACGAGGTGTTCGTCGCGGACCCCGCCGATCCGACGTGGGTGCCGTACGAGATCGAGGACGGCGAGCGCAAGCCGAACGGCCGCAAGGCGGTGCTGCGCGTCGCGGGCAAGTACGTCGAGCGCGTCGGCGTGTTGATGGCGGACCAGAGCCTGTACGGGCTGTCGCGCGAGTACGGGATGCGGCGCGCGCGCGTGGAGGCGCACCGCGAGGCGCGCGATGCCCAGGACGAGGGCAGCGCCGCCTGGTCGTGGGCGCACCTGCAGATGCTGGGGGAGTACGAGAGCCTGCGCACGTGGCTCGCGCGCACGGCGTACGCGGAGGCGGCGGAGGAGCTCGGCGAGGTGCTCGAGAAGGAGCGCAAACGCGCGAAGGGCGAGGCGCTCGAGGCGCGGCTCGAGCGCGCGCTCGCGTCGGTGCGGATCGTTCCGCCGCCCGCGCGGCTCGTCGAGGTCGCGCAGGCGATCACCGGCGGCGAGCTCGAGCTCGGCGTCGCCGAGAGCGAGCACGTGCGCATCGTGTTCGACCGCGCCGGCGTGAACGACGAGCTCGCGCAGGACCTGTTGGCGTTCGCCGAGCGCGCGATCGACGGCTTCCGCCGCTCGTTCGTCGACCCGTACCTCGCTCCCGACTTCCCCGACCACGTCCCCGATCACCTGTTCCTCGAGCTCTGGATCGGGCCCGCCCGGCTCGACTGGCACGAGCGCTTCTACGTCGACTACTACGACCACCGCTGGGGCGACAACAAGGACAAGCGCCTCGCGGTGCGCGGCCAGACGAACCGACGCGCGGAGCCTCCGGAGTTCCTCGACTACGGCAAGCGCGAAGACCACGACCTGCTCGGCGTCGTCGCGCACCGCATCGGGCACGTGCTCGCCGACCTGCACTTCAACGCGAACGTGCCGGGGATGCAGCAGGACTGGCTCGGCGAGGCCGTCGGCTACCACATCGCGTTCGAGTACTTCGGCCGCAACGACGAGACGTGCTACGCGTTCCAGGAGGAGCACCGCTACGGCGGGCCGCCGGTCTCGGAGGGCGAGCAGGGCCTCGTCGAGATCCTGCTCGGCGAGCGCTACGTCTACAACCAGCTCGCGCTGGACCGCGGGCGCTCGATCGACCGGCTCGCGCCGATGACGATCGTCGCGATGGGCGACGCGGACCTCGCGAAGGCGTGGAGCCTCTTCGACCACGTCGCGCGCAACGAGGGCAAGACGGGGCAGGTGTGGCTGCGAGCGGCGTGCCGTCTCGCGCGCGAGAAGGGACCCGGTTTCGTGCTCGACTGGCGCGAGGAGTCGGCGCGGCTCTTCGACACGTCGCCCGCGGCCGTGTTCGACGAGATCGAGGCGCGCTGGCGCGCGCACGCCGAGGCCGAGCAGCGCGCCGGCGTGCCGAAGAAGCGTTGAGCGAAGCGCGCCGCGTCGCTCTCCGTCAGGACTTCCCTAGCCTCATGAATCGTTCGGAATGAATCGTTCGAACCAGTGCTTGCGGCTCGAGGTGCGGACGAACCCCCGGGCGCTTCGCGGCCCTCGGTGGTAAGCTCCTACTGTCCCCCGACGGCGCCCTGCCCGCCCGTCCCTCTGTCCGCAGCCCCAGGAGCGCGCCATGAAGGCGAAGCTCGCCACCGTCGCGATCGTGCTCGTCGCCTCCGGCGACGCGGCTCTAGCCCAGACGTTCTCCGACGACTTCGACCGTCCGAACGGGACGAACATGGGGCCGGACTGGTCCGAGGTCGCGGGCGACCACCTGATCGCCTCCAACCGCGGCTCGGGCACGAGCGGCAACAGCCTGATGCTCCACGCGTCCGGCGCCGGCGACTACGTCGACGCGCTCGCGCAGATCGTCGTCGCGGCGCCGATCGACGCGCAGTTGCGCTACGTCTCGATCGTTCTCGCCGACGGCGGCGCGCGGAACCTGTTCACGAAGCTGCAGGACAACAATTCCGACGGGCAGTACGACACGATCTACTTCTACAGCAACGACAACGGGACGGCGTACGGCACTAGCCCGATCGCCACGACGGCGCCGGTCGGGTCGTGCCGGATGATCCAGTACGTGACGAACGACGGCGACACGATGAACGTCGATCTCGACGTGGACTTCGACGGCGTCGTCGACCAGCACTACGAGAGCTCGGGCATCTTGGCGTTCGCGAGCCAGCTCGGCACCGGGCTCGGCATCGGCACGTTCGGACCCGCGGAGTTCGACGACTGGACGGTCACGTTCGGGGCGCAGGGGATCGCCGCCGACGTCAGCGACATCTCCGCGTTCGCCGGCGGCACGCAGACGATCGTCGTCGACCCGGGCGACACGTTCGCGGCGCTGCCGTACCTGCTGCTCGGCTCGGTGAGCGGGACGAGCCCGGGCCTCCCGCTCGACGGCCTCGTGCTGCCGCTCATCGTCGACCAGTACATGTTCCACACGCTGCTCACGCCGAACCAGCCGCCGCTCGCGGGCTCGCTCGGGCTCTTGAGCGCGGCCGGCGATTCCAGCGCGACGTTCACCGTGCCGCCGCAGCTCCCGCCGATCTGGGTCGGCACGACGTTCTACCACGCGTACGTGGTGCTCGAGGCGACGCCCACGCTCCTGCGCGTCGTGTACGCGAGCGACTTCGTCTCCGCGCTGATCGTCCCTTGAAACGAGCGAACTCGATGCAACCCGCTGCCCTCGCCCTCTCTCTCGCCGCCCTCGCCCTCGCTCCCGGCGCCGCGACGGCCCAGACGTACAGCGACGATTTCGACCGTCCGAACAGCACCGACATGGGGCCGGACTGGATCGAGGACTATGGCGACCTCCAGATCCTCGACAACCGCGGTGCCGGCATCTCGGCCAACAGCCTGATGGTGCACGCGACGGCATCGGGCGATTACCGCGACGCGGTCGCGCAGATCGACATGCTGGCGCCGGTGGCCGGGCAGTTGCGCTACGTGGCGATCGTCCTGGGCGACGGGGGAGCGCGCAACCTGTTCACCAAGCTCCAGGACAACGACTCGAACGGGTCCTACGATCGGATCTGGTTCTACAGCGCCGACCAGTCGCAGGGTTGGGCCCCGTCGATCCCGACGACGACGCCCATCGCCGGCCCCTGCCGGATGATCCAGTACGTGACGAACGACGGCGACACGCTGAACGTCGACCTCGACGAGGACTTCGACGGCGTCGTCGACCAGCATTACGAAGCCTCGGGCATCCTCGCGTTCGCGAGCCAGCTCGGCACCGGGCTCGGCATCGGCACGTTCGGGACGTCGGAGTTCGACGAGTGGACGGTCACGTTCGGGGCGCAGGGGATCGCCGCGGACGTCAGCGACATCTCCGCGTTCGCCGGCGGCACGCAGACGATCGTCGTCGATCCGGGCGACACGTTCGCGGCGCTGCCGTACCTGCTGCTCGGCTCGGTGAGCGGGACGAGCCCGGGCCTCCCGGTCGACGGCTTCGTGCTGCCGCTCATCGTCGACCAGTACATGTTCCACACGCTGCTCACGCCGAACCAGCCGCCGCTCGCGGGCTCGCTCGGGCTCTTGAGCGCCGCCGGCGACTCCAGCGCGACGTTCACGGTGCCGCCGCAGCTCTCGCCGATCTGGGTCGGCACGACGTTCTACCACGCGTACGTCGTGCTCGAGGCGACGCCCACGCTCCTGCGCGTCGTGTACGCGAGCGACTTCGTTTCCGCGCTGATCGTCCCCTGAGCGAGGGCGGCCGCGGCGCCCTTGTGCCATTCAGGGCCGGCGCCGCTTGCGCGATCCAGCGCCGGCTGGTTCCATGGGTCGCCCGGATCGTCCGCCGCGCGCAGGGTGCGAGCGGGTCGATCGAGGATGTGCCATGCTCTCGAACGCGCGCTCCGGTCTGCTCGCCTCCGTCTCGTTCGCCATCCTGGCCACCGCTGCGGCCGCGCAGGTCCCCAAGGCCGGCGACTACTACGAGGACGCCCACGACGTCGGCTTCAAGGTCAAGGTGCCCAAGGGCTGGGAGTTCATCCCGGCGCCACCCGACGACGGCAACCTGCTCGGCAAGTACGAGCCCGACGGCTCGAAGTACATCACGCTGAAGGGCGACGAGGTGCTCTTCATCACGTGCTGGCTGGTCGAGTTCGACCGCCGGCCGAAGCCGGAGGCCGACGAGGCGCCGCCGGGCTCGATCGACGAGGCGATCAAGCGCGCGAGCGTGACCGTGTCGCCCGACATCGACGAGTGGATCAAGCGCATGCGCACGGACCTCGGGTCCGGCTTCACGCTCGTCGAGAAGGACGAGACCAAGGTCGGCGACGTCGAGGCGGTCGAGCTCCTCTACGAGGGCAAGAGCCCCGGCAGCAGCGCCGGCCCGGGCGGGCTGCCGATCTACGCGTACGCGATGCTCTACAAGGTCCACCCGGACGTCGACGTCGCGATGGTCTTCAACGCTCCCGCCGACAAGAAGAAGTGGTCGAAGTGGGAGTCCGCGTGCAAGCGGATGTTCAAGACGTTCAAGGCGGTCGAGGTCGGGCATCGTGAGGCGGTGGCGGAGGGCGGCAGCGCGCGCGACCACAAGCGCGCGGAGCTCGAGCTCCAGATGGCGACGAACCCGGGTTGGGAGCTGTACGAGACGCCGAACTACTTCGTCGTGTCGAACAGCGAGGACCTCGAGTTCGTCGAGGAGGCGTGCGACCGGCTCGAGGCGATCCGCAAGGAGTACGAGAAGGACTATCCGCTCGAGAAGGCGTTGAAGGCGCGCGAGGCCGCCCAACGCAGGGAGGACGCGGCGCGCGCGAAGCGGCTCGAGGAGCTGAAGGAGCAGCTCGGCGAGCGATGGCGGGAGGCGCTCGATGAGGAGCAGCTCGACGAGCTCGAGAACGGCGACCGCTCGCGTTCGATCGCCGCGGATCCGATGGAGGAGTCGCGCACGAGCGTGGTGCGCATCTGCGCGACGCGCGCGCAGTACACCTCGTACAACGGCCCGCCCAACTCGGCCGGCTACTGGAGCTGGGTCGACGAGGAGCTCGTCCTCTACGACGACAAGGTCGCGGGCCGCAACGAGACGTGGGACACGCTCCACCACGAAGCGTTCCACCAGTACATCTATTACTTCTACGGGAACATCAGCCCGCACAGCTGGTACAACGAGGGCTCGGGCGACTACTACGGAGCGCACAAGTACTTCCGCAACCGCTTCGAGGTCCAGGAGAGCAAGGGCCGTCTGGGCGACATCCGCGAGGCGATCCGCGGGAACAAGCACGTTCCGCTCGAGAAGCTCGTGCGCTTCACCCAGGGCGAGTACTACGGCAGCAACTCGTTCGGTGCCGACATCGGCCAGAACTACGCCCAGGGCTGGTCGCTGGTCTACTTCCTGCGCACCGGGCAGAAGAAGGCGAAGGGCTGGGACGACTCGTGGAACGGCATCCTCGAGAAGTACCTCGACGCGCTCGTCGAGACGGGCGATCTCGACGCAGCGGTCGACGCCGCGTTCGCCGGCGTCGACTGGACGGCGTTCGAGGAGTCGTGGAAGGCGTACATCGGGTGACGTCCGCGTCGCGGACGGCGCCGCTCGATCCCGCGGCGACGCTCTCGTTCGTCGAAGGGACGTGGAAGCGCGACATCGTTCCCGCTCTCGTCGAGTACGTCCGCATCCCGAACAAGTCGCCCGCGTTCGATCCCGCGTGGCACGAGCACGGCCACATGGAGCGCGCCGTCGCGCTCGTCGCCGACTGGTGCCGCGCGCACGCATTGGCGGGGACGACGCTCGACGTCGTGCGGCTCGACGGCCGCACGCCGCTGATCTTCATGGAGATCCCGCCGTCGAGCGACGGCGGCGGAGCGGCCGACACGGTGCTGCTCTACGGGCACCTCGACAAGCAGCCCGAGATGGTCGGCTGGCGCGAGGGCCTGGGCCCGTGGACGCCGGTGATCGAGGGCGAGCGGCTCTACGGCCGCGGCGGCGCCGACGACGGCTACGCGGCGTTCGCCTCGTTGACAGCGATCCGTGCCGTGCGCGAGCGCGGCGGCGAGCACGCGCGCTGCGTCGTGCTCATCGAGGCGTGCGAGGAGAGCGGCAGCTTCGACCTGCCGTTCTACATCGACGCGCTCGCCGAGCGCATCGGCGAGCCGAGCCTGGTCGTGTGCCTCGACTCGGGCTGCGGCAACTACGAGCAGCTCTGGTCGACGACGTCCCTGCGCGGGATCGTCACGGGCGACCTGTCCGTGGAGCTCCTGCGCGAGGGCGTGCATTCGGGCGACGCGGGCGGGATCGTCGCCGACGGCTTCCGCGTCCTGCGCCGGCTGCTGTCGCGCATCGAGGACGAGGACACCGGGCGCATGCCGGCCGAGCTCGAGGTCGCGATCCCCGCCGAGCGCGTCGAGCAGGCGCGCGTCGCGGCCCGCGAGCTGGGCGACGCCGTGTTCGCGAAGTTCCCGTTCCTCGAGGGCGCGCGGCCGACGCACGACGACCGCGCCGAGCTCGTGCTCGACCGCACGTGGCGCCCGGCCCTCGCGGTCACGGGCGCGGAGGGCCTCCCGCCGCTCGCGGACGCAGGCAACGTCAACCGGCCGCGGACCGCGGTGAAGCTCTCCGTGCGCGTTCCGCCGACGCTCGACGTGCGCAGAGCGAGCGCGCGCCTGCGCGAGCTCCTCGAGGCGGACCCGCCGTACGGCGCCCGAGTGCGCTTCCGCCCCGAGCAGGGCGGCCAGGGCTGGGACGCGCCGCCGCTCGCGCCCTGGCTCGCCGAGACGGCGGACGCCGCGTCCCGCGGCGTGTTCGGCAAGCCCTGCGTCTACATGGGCGAGGGCGGCTCGATCCCGTTCATGGGCATGCTGGGCGAGCGGTTCCCGGAGGCGCAGTTCCTCATCACGGGGGTCCTGGGGCCGGGCTCGAACGCCCACGGGCCGAACGAGTTCCTGCACCTGCCGTACGCGGCCAGGGTCACGGCGTGCGTCGCCCAGGTGCTCGCCGGCCATCGCGCCCGCGCCCGCTGACGCCGTGACGGCTCACGGAAATAGCGTACGGGGCGACTCTTACGATTAATACGGATCAGGGACATCGCGGACCTCCAGGGTCAGGCCCCGCCGGCCGAAAGGACGAGCGGGGAGAAACCAATGAGCGCCAGACCCAGTCCCGCAACCCGGCGTACCACTCCGCTCGCCCGCACGATCCTGGAGCGCGTCCACAAGGGCGAGATTCCGCTGCCCCTGTTGCCCGACGTCGCCGCGCGCGTCCTCGGGCTGCAGCAGGAGGACGATTGCGACGCCCGCGAGCTCGCCGACCTGATCCACGGCGATCCCTCGCTGGCGGCCCACGTGCTGCGCGTGTCGAACTCGCCGCTCTACATGCCGTCCGAGCCGATCGTGTCGTTGCAGCAGGCGGTGACGCGACTCGGCATCGACACCGTCGCCGAGATCGCGGTCTCGATCGCGGTGCGCGGCCGCATCTTCTCGGTTCCCGGCTACGAGGACCTGCTCGTCGAGCTGTGGACGCACTCCGCGCTCGCCGGCGCGTACGCGCGCGCCGTCGCGCGCCTGCGCCGGGCGAACGTCGAGGGAGCGTTCCTCGCGGGCCTCCTGCACGACGTGGGGCGCCCGGTGGCGCTGCAGGTCGTGCTCGACTTCTCCGAGGAGAAGCACCTGGGCCTGGGCGAGTCGCAGGTGCTCGCGCTCGTCGACGAAGTGCACGCCGCGCTCGGCGCGATCCTCGTGGAACGCTGGACGCTGCCGGCGTGGATGGGCGTCGCCGCGCGCTACCACCACGACCCGGAGGCGGCTCCCGCGGGCGTCGATTCGGCGCGCGTCGCGTGCGCGGCCGACGTGCTCGCGCACTGGGCGACCGACGCGGATGATGCGACGCCGCCGCCGCGCCACGCGGTGTTCGGGGCGCTGAACCTGTACGAGGAGGACATCGACGAGCTCGTCCGACTGCGCGACGACGTCCTCCAGACCGTGGAGACGTTCCAGTGAGCGCCCCGGTCGAGCGCTGGGACGTCCTGGTCGTCGGCGCCGGTCCCGCGGGCCAGAAGGCGGCGGTGCAGGCGGCCAAGGCGGGGCGACGCGTGCTGCTGGTCGATCGCGAGCGCGCGGTCGGCGGCGAGTGCGTGCACCGCGGCACGATCCCGAGCAAGACGCTGCGCGAGAGCGCGGTCTACCTCGCCGGTCTGCGCCGGCGCTCCGACGGCGTGTTCGACGTCGAGCTGAGCGCGGACACGAAGGTCGAGAGCCTGATGCGGCGGCTCGACACGGTGCTGCGGCACCACGAGTCGTTCCAGGCGGACCAGATCGAGCGCAACGGCATCACCTTCCGTCACGGCCGCGCGCGCTTCGTCGGCCCGCACGACGTCGAGGTGAGCAGCGTCGACGGCGGCAAGACGCTCGTGCACGCGGACGTGATCGTGCTCGCGTGCGGCTCGCGCCCGCGCGTGCCGAAGGAAGTGCCCGTCGACCACGAGCACGTGCTCGACAGCGACTCGGTCCTGTCGATGATCTACTTGCCGCGCTCGCTCACCGTGCTCGGCGCCGGCGTCGTCGCGGCGGAGTTCGCGTCGATCTTCACCGCGCTCGGCGTCGAGGTGACGATGATCGACCGGCAGGCGCGCCCGGTCTCGTTCCTCGATCCCGAGCTGACCGACGTCTTCGTGCGCGAGCTCGAGCTCGACGGCGGCCGCTTCCTGCCGGGTCGCGCGGTGAAGAGCGTGACGTGGGACGGCTACTCGAGCGTCGTCACGCGGCTCGACGACGGTACGGAGATCCGCTCGGAGAAGCTGCTCTGCGCGCTCGGCCGCGAGGCGAACCTGCGCGGGCTGAACGTCTCCGGAGCGGGTCTCGTGCCGACCGACCGCGGCCTGATCGCGGTCGACGAGAACGGCTGCACGTCGGTCGAGGGCGTCTATGCCGCCGGCGACCTCATCGGGCCGCCGTCGCTCGCGACCGCCGCGATGGAGCAGGGCCGCCGCGCGGTGCGCCACGCGCTCGGCCTGCCGCTGAACGAGCGTCCCGATGTGCTCCCGTGCGGCGTCTACACGATCCCGGAGATGGCCTGCGTCGGGCTGACCGAGGAGCAGGCGATCGAGCGCTACGGCGCCGCTCTGGTCGGTCGCGCCCGTTTCGACGAGTTGGCGCGCAACCACATCAACGCGAACCGCTGCGGCATGCTCAAGCTCGTCGCCGACGCGCGTGGCGAGCGCCTGCTCGGCGCGCACATCGTCGGCGAGGGAGCCGCGGAGCTGGTCCACGTCGCGCAGATGGCGCTCATCGGGGAGCTCCCGGTCGACGTGTTCGTCGAGAACGTGTTCAACTTCCCGACCCTCGCCGAGGGCTACCGCGTCGCCGCGCTCGATCTGCTCGGCCAGCGCACGGCCGGCCTGCGGCGCAGCGCGTGAGGCGCACCGGCGCGGCGAAAGAAATCCGGCGCCGGGGGGTGACCGGACCGCCCGCGCGCGGGTCCTCCCGGGTGGCGCGGGTCTTCCCGGGTGGCGCGTTTTCCTCCCGGGTGGACGGCGGCGGAAGGCGGGAGGAACCGGCTGGGGGCGGCCGCTCGGCTACCAGTCGATCGGCTGGCTCGCCCCCGCTCCGGGGCCGAGCACCACCGCGTTCGAGAAGAGCCGCGCCGTCCCGAGGAAGGTGCCGCGGAACGCGGGGTTGGACGCGAACAGCACCACCTGGCCGGCGCCGCGCGACTCGACCGTCGCGTAGGCGCCGAGGGCGAGGCGCTCGCGCGCTTCGGGCCAGAGCAGGCCGCCGAGGCGCAGCTCGTCCGCTTCCGCGAGGCGCACGGCGGTCGTCACCGGCTCGCGCGACAGCAGGACGCGGGAGCCGTCGAGGAAGACGGGGAGCTGGGCGCCGCAGCCGGCGGTGAGCCAGGCGCGGTCGTCGACCAGGCCGCGCAGGATCACGCCCTGCGGCGAGAAGCGGCGCATCCACTCGTCCTCGCGCTCGTCGATCTCGTCGTCGTCGTCGTCGTCCGCGTCGTCCTCTTCGTCCTTGCCGTCTTCGCCGTCCGCGTCGTCGCCTTCCTCGGCGTCCGCGCCCTCTTGCTCAGCCGCGGGAGCGGCCGATTCGCCGTCCCACAGCTCCGCGAGGTCGATCGACACGTCGCGCGCAGCGAGCTCGCGGCGCGCGTCCGCGCGCCACGCGTCGAGCTCTTCGAGCTCGTCGCGGCGCAGGCGCACGTCGCTCAGGCCGAGCTCCTCGTCCGCGACCGCGGCGGCGGAGCTCTCGCACGCGACGAGCGTGCCGCCGGCCTCGACCCACTCGGCGAGACGCTCGGCGTGGTCGCGCACGAAGCTCGCGCCGCCGGGCGGCAGGACGATCACGTTGTAGCGGCGCAGGTCGTAGCTGCCGAACGACTGCGCGTCGAGCGTCGAGAACGGCACGCGCAGGCGCGCGTCGAGGTGGTGCCAGAGGTGCCCGTACTCCGAGCTGGAGAACGGCGCGTTGGAGAGCAGCGCGATGCGCGGCCGGCGCAGCAGCGTGAAGTGCTGGCCGCCGAGGTCGGGCCCCGCGTCGGGGGAGCGGCCGCTCGCGCTCGCGTACGCCGTCGCGCCCGAGCTGCGCGCCGCGAGCGCGACGCGCTCGCCCGCGCCGGGCCCGTTCTCGCCGACACGCACGAGCAGCGTCCCGCGCGCGAAGAGGCGGCCGGCGGTCGTGAACGGCTCGTCGACGACGTGCACCGCGAGGGCGAGGTCCAGCGCGTGCGCCGCGAACCGGACCGCCGCGTCGTCGTCGCCGTCCACCGCCCACGCGACCGGGGTCGCGCCGTTCGGATCCGGGACGACCGCGCCGTCGGGCCGCTCGATCGACGTCACGCGCTCGCGCTCGACCTGCGGGTCGTCGCACCACGCGCCGTCGACGTCGTACGCCTGCGGCAGGCTCCACGCCGTGACGTCGTAGATCTTCGACGAGCCTGCGCGCTCGAGCTCCTCGCGCTCGTCGAGCAGGAACGCCTCGTCCATGCGCGGGTCGAGCTGGAGGAACGAGCGGACGAGCGCCCCCTGCGGCTGCCGCGCCGGCACGAGCAGCGTCCCGGCGGGGAAGCTGCGCTCGTCGGCGTGCTCGAGCAGCGTCGTGACGACCGCGCGGCCGGTGAAGGACCCCTTGGCGCGCCAGATCTCGACGCCCTGGGCGAGCAGCGTGTCGGCGAGCTCGCGCTCGCGGTCGGAGTTGCGTCCGGGCACGAGCACGAACGTGCGTCCGCCCGCTTCCGCGGACACGTTGCGGCGCGCGTCGGCGAGATAGTCGCGCAGGATCGCCTCGCGGTTCGCACGCAGCGTGCGCAGGTTCGCGAGGCTGCTGACCGCGTGGTGGTGCACCGACTCGCGGTAGGTCATGACGACGCCCGACGCGCGCCGCAGCGGCTGGCCGTCGGTGCTCGCCTGCTCGTAGAGGATGCCGACCGCGCCGTTGAGCGAGCCCCACGCGTCGGAATAGAACGGCGCCCACGCGTCGGCCCATTCGCGCGTGTAGTAGGCCCACCCGCGCTCGTCGAACGCGGCGCCCTGGTCGGCGGCGAACACGTTCTGCCAGGAGTCGAGCGTGTCGGGCAGGTGCGGGTTGTGCGCGGGGCTCTGCGGGTAGAACAGATAGGTGTCGAGCCCGCCCATCTCGTGCGCGTCGACGAAGAGCTGCGGGCGGTAGCGCAGGACGACGCTCCAGCGCGCGCGCGTCTCGGGGTGGACGCCGGCCATCCAGTCGCGATTCAGGTCGAACAGATAGTGGTTGCCGCGTCCGTACGGCCAGCGCCCGCGGTGCATGCTCGCGTAGTCGAGGTTGGTCACGTAGCCGAACGACTGCTCGATCATCGACACGATGCGCTCGCGCCCGTCGGGATTCATCACGGGGTCGATGACGACGACGACGTCGTCGAGCAGATCCGCGACGTCCGCATCGGTGCTCGCGATCAGGTGGTATCCGAGCGCGACGGCGGCGTCGGAGCCGGAGAGCTCGTCGCCGTGGATGCTGTAGCCGAGCCACGCGACCGCCGGCGACTCGCGGACGATCCGCTCCGCGTCGTCGTCGCCCAGCCCGCGCGGATCGCGCAGCCGCCCGAGCGCGCCGGTGATCGCGTCGAGCCGCGCGTGATTCGCGGGCGACGTCACGATGCAGTGCACGAGCTCGCGCCCCTCGTACGTCGTCCCGTGCCGCACGAGCCGCGCCCGCGGCGACTCGGCGTCCCAGCGCTCGAAGCACTCGACGATCTCGGTGTGGTGCCCCAGCCGCGTCCCGTGCCGCTGCCCGAGCACGGCGTCGGGGGTCGTGATCGCCGCGTCGTACGTCGCGTCGCCGAAGAACGGCACGTCGTACGCGAGCTCGTCTGGATCGCCGAAGCGGATCGGCTCGAAGTCCGGCTCTTGCGCGGCGTGCACGGGAAGCGCGACGACGACGGTGAAGAGGGCGAGCGAGAGCGTGCGCATGGCGATTCCTGGGCTGGGCGGACCGGGCGGGGGCGCAGAGTCTAGTCGCGCCGCCGCGCTCGAAGAAAAGCGAGCGACCGCGGCAACCATCGCCCCCGCACTCCGGTCATGCCCCCCGGGGTGGGTGGGCAGGGGCGGCAGGGCGGGTCAGGGCTCGGCGGGGGCCTCGAATGCGCCGCGTGCCGAGCGCGTATGCTGACCTCGTCGGCCGCGCGCTCCCGCGGCCGCGCTCGATCGCCATGAGACGCCCGCTCACCCTGGCGCTGCTCGCCGCACTCGCGCTCGCGCTCGCGGGATGGCTCGCGCTGCGCGCGAGCGCCGAACGCGCGCCTGGGCCCGTTCCGCGCGGCGACGCGTCCGCTCCGGAGCTCGACGAGCCCGCCGCTCTCGCGCCGGCCGACGCGGCCGCCGCGCCGCCCGCTCCCGAGCCGCCGCGTGCGAGCGTCGCCGCCGAGGCCGACCCGACGCGAGTCGCCGTGGGCGTTGCGCCCGAGCCCGAACCGCCGCCGCCCCTCGCGCCGAGCCTGCGCGTCGTCGTCGTCGACGAGCGCGGCACGCCCGTTCCGTTCGCCGACGTCGCGTGGGTCGAGCAGGACGACGTCGACCCGACCGAAGCCGAGGCCGCGTTCCGCGAGCAGCCCGACCTCGCGGCATTGGTCGCGCGCTTCGGCGGGACCGGCCGAGCGGACGCGGACGGTGCGCTCGTGCTCGCCGGCGTCGAGCCGCCGTTGTTCGTCGTCTGCACGCACGGCGACCTGCGCGGGGACGCCGCCGTCGAGGACGAGCTGCCGGCGGAGCTGCGCGTCGAGGTCCGCCCGATCGTGGAGCTGCGCGCGCGCGTCGTCGACGGGGCGGGGATGCCGGTCGCCGGCGTTCCGGTCGCGTTGCGCATGCACAGGTGGGGCGGCTTCCACGACACATTCTTTGGGTACACGGACGGGCTCGGGATCGCTTCCATCGCCCACGCGCGCGAGGTCCTGGCCGTGTTGGTGGAGGACGACCGCTGCTCGCTGGCGCTCGCGTTTCCGCTCTCCCCGCCCGTCGAAGCGTTCTTCGACCGCGGCGCCCCGCCGCGCGAGCCGCTCGAGCTCGTCGCTCCGCAGACCGGCGAGCTCGAGGTGCTGGTCGTCGACGGAGCCGGACGGCTCGTCGGCGATCCGACCGTCGTGCACGTCCACGACGAGCACGGCGCGCTGCCCGTCGACTCGGCTCGGCACAACGTGCCCTATTTCGGCGCGACGACGACCGCTGCCGGACGAGCGCTCTTTGCGCACGTGGGTGTCGGCCTGCAGCTCCTCGTGCGCGTCGGCGACCTCGAGGAGGCCGGGAGCGACGGCGAGCAGCGCGTGAGCGAGGTGCGCGTCGAGGGGCCGCGCGTCCCCGGCGCGCGCGCGACGGTCCGCGTGAGCGTCGAGCACGATCCCGCGGCTCTCGAGGGCGTGCTGCTCCGCGCCGACGGGACCCCGGTTGCGAGAGCGCGCGCGATCGCACGGCTGCGCGCCGAGGCGGGCTACGTGCTCGACGAGGAGCGCGTCCAGACCGATGCATCGGGCCGCTTCCGGATGCTCGTGTATCCGGACCGCATCCGAGTCGGCTCGTTCGAGATCGTTCTCCTCGAAACGGGAGCCGAGCTCGCCGCGCGCCTCCCCCTGACGACGACGCCCGAGAGCGGCGCGCGCGACGTCGGCGACCTGCGGCTCGAGCCGCTGCCGTTGCTCGTCGCGGGCCGCGTCGTCGACCAGGACGGCGCGCCGGTCCCGCGTGCGCG
>CAZGTQ010000180.1:0-2460 GCA_964528575.1 uncultured Planctomycetaceae bacterium
CGCCCTCGCGCGCGCTGCGCAGCTTCGCCGACGACGGCTGGCAGCACCGCGCGCTGCTCGCGTTCGCCGGCCCGCCGGACGCGGGCGCCGCGCTCGAGGCGCTCGTCGAGGGCGGCTCTGGCCGCCGCGCGGTCGGCCACGCCGCCCCCCACGAGGACGCGGGGCCGGACGCGACGCGCTACCGGATCGCCGTGCCGCTCGTCGCGAGCGACGCCCCGCGCGTCGACTTCGTCCCGACCGGCGCGACGGGCACGCTGCGCCTGGGCCGCGTCGCCGCGGGGGAGGGCGCGAGCGTCGCGTGGTGCTCGCTCGACCTGCCGGCGGTGCGCGCGCTCTCGCGCTGGCGCGTGCAGGCGAGCGAGAGCGGCATCCGCGCCGACGTGAGCACGCCCGACGGCGACCTGCGCTACGTGTTCGAGCTCGAGGACGCGGCCGACCTCGACCTGGCGCTCGTGCGCTTGAACGGCCTCGACGTCGCGCCCGAGGGCGAGCCCGACGAGCCGCTAGCGCTGCCGCTGCCGGGCGGCGCGCCGCTCGAGCCGCGCGTCGCGCTCACGCTCGCCCTCGACGGGCCCGGCTCCGAGCGCGCGTTCGAGCTGGAGCCCGCGGCTGCGCTCGTGCTCGCCGCGCCCGAGCTGCGCGCCGTCGTGCACGACGACCTCGGCCGGCGCGTCGCCGCCGCGTTCGCCCAGTCGCCGCCCGAGGGAACGACGTTCGAGGGCATGCGCGTGCACGCGGGCTACTGGGAGCTCGGCCCGATCGACGAAACGATGGTCTGGCTGCGCGGCCGCGTCTTCGGCCTGTGGCAGAGCGGCAACTGGCTCGGCACCGACTCGAAGGGCCGCGACCTCTTCGCGCGGATCCTCTGGGGCAGCCGCATCTCGATCCAGGTCGCGCTGATGGCGACGCTGTGCAGCTTGCTCATCGGCGTGACGTACGGCGCGTTCTCGGGTCTCGTCGGCGGCCGCGTCGACAACCTGATGATGCGCATCGTCGACATCCTCTACGCGATCCCGTTCATCTTCGTCGTGATCTTCGTCATCACGCTGATCAACGAGCGCCGCGCGGAGCTGGCCGACAAGGGCATCGAGTACATGCACGTGTTCTACGTCGTCGTCGGCCTGATCTACTGGCTGACGATGGCGCGCGTCGTGCGCGGCCAAGTGCTGTCGCTGAAGGGCGCCGAGTTCATCGAGGCGACGCGCGCGCTCGGCGCCTCGACGCCGCGGATCCTCTTCGTGCACATCGTCCCCAACGTGCTGTCGGTCGTGATCGTCTATCTCACGCTCACGATCCCCGCGGTGATGCTCTTCGAGGCGTTCCTCTCGTTCCTCGGCCTCGGCGTCGAGCCGCCGAAGGTGAGCTGGGGCCTGCTCGCGGTCGACGGCACCGAAGCGTTCAGCCCGATCAAGGTGTTCTGGTGGCTCGTCGTCTGGCCGGCGGTCGCGATGGGCTCGACGCTGCTCGCGCTCAACGTGCTCGGCGACGGCCTGCGCGACGCGCTGGACCCGAAGCTGCGGGGCAAGACGTGAGCGCGCTGCTCGAGGTCGAGCGCCTCTCGGTGCGCTTCGACACGCACCAGGGCACGGTGCGCGCGGTCGACGACGTCTCGTTCTGGGTCGGCCGCGGCGAGACGCTCGGCATCGTCGGCGAGAGCGGCTCGGGCAAGTCGGTGACGTGCCTCGCGGTGATGGGGCTGATCCCCTCGCCGCCGGGGACGGTCGATCCCAGCGCGCGCATCGCGCTCGAGGGTCGCGACATCTCGACGCTCTCCGACAAGCAGATGCGGCGCGTGCGCGGGTACGAGATCAGCATGATCTTCCAGGACCCGATGACGTCGCTGAACCCGCTGCTCACCGTCGGCCGGCAGTTGACCGAGGTGCTCGAGGTCCACGAGCGCGCCCGCCGCCGCGTGGCCCGCCAGCGCTGCGCCGCCGGCCTCGCGGACGTCGGCATCCCCGACCCCGAATCGCGCCTCGACGCGTACCCCCACCAGCTCTCCGGCGGCATGCGCCAGCGCGTGATGATCGCGATGGCGCTCTTGTGCAACCCGAAGGTGCTGTTCGCGGACGAGCCGACGACCGCGCTCGACGTCACGATCCAGGCGCAGATCCTCGACCTGATGAAGGCGCTCCAGCACAAGCACGGCACCGCGATCGTGCTCATCACGCACGACCTCGGCGTCGTCGCCGGCACCGCGCACCGCGTCAACGTGATGTACGCCGGCCGCGTCGTCGAGCGCGGCCCCGTCGGCCCGCTCTTTCGCGCGCCCGCGCACCCGTACACGCAGGGCCTGCTCCAGAGCGTGCCGCGCGTCACCGGCCCGCACGCCGCGCGCCTGCGCTCGATCGACGGCCAGCCGCCCGACCTCGCCGAGCTGCCGCCCGGCTGCGCGTTCGCGCCGCGCTGCGCGCTGGCGCACGAGCCGTGCCGCGAGGCGGTCCCGCCGCTCGTCGCGTT
>CAZGTQ010000181.1:0-12987 GCA_964528575.1 uncultured Planctomycetaceae bacterium
CGTCACCGAGCAGCGGGCCGGCTTCGCCAACGGCAAGAGCTATATGGTCGGCCAAAAAGACGCCAGCCTGCTCGACGAGATTATGAAACATCAGATCAAAATGACAGTGCAGAACCATCTCGCAAAGGAGCTCCGGCTTAAGGCGCAGGGGATCAAGGTGCTGTCGCTCTTCTTCATCGACCGGGTGGCCAATTACCGCGCGTATGGCGAATCCGGTTGGGTAAAGGGGAAGTTTGCCCGCTGGTTCGAAGAGATCTACCGGGAGTTCCAGGCTAAGCCGCAGTACCAGGCGGTGATGGAGCATGCCGCGGAGGAGGTGCACAACGGCTACTTTTCCCAGGATAAGAAGACCGGGTCGTGGAAGGACTCGATGGACAAGGGCGGGGAAGGCGGCAGCTCGAAGGATGATGAGCAGGCCTATGAACTCATCATGAAAGACAAGGAGCGGCTGCTCGATATCGATACGCCGCTGCGGTTTATCTTCAGCCATTCCGCGTTGCGGGAGGGATGGGATAATCCGAACGTCTTCCAGATCTGCACGCTCAACGAGACCGGCAGCACGGTCAAGAAGCGTCAAGAGATCGGCCGGGGCTTGCGCCTGCCGGTCGACCAGAGCGGCGCGCGAGTCTTCGACGACTCGGTCAACCGGCCCTACGTGATGGCGAACGAGAGCTACGAGGACTTCGCTCGCGCGCTGCAGACGGAGTACGAGGAGGACTGTGGGGTGACCTTCGGCAAGGTCCCGCTCACGGCGCTGGCCAAGCTCACGCACATCGTCGACGGCGTGGAACAGCCGATCGGCCGCGGTGCGGCCGAGACGATTCGTGCGTCCCTCGTGGAGCAGGGATTGCTCGACTCCGACAGCAGGATTCAGCCCGCGTTCGATCCGGCGCGCGCAGGATTCGCGATCGACCTACCCGAGACGCATCGTGACCTCGGCCCCGCCGTGGTGGATTTGCTCGCCTCGTACCGGCTCGAGCGGCACATCCGTCGTGAACGCGACCAGAGAGTCAATCGACTCAAGAAGGCCGTGCTCCTGACGCCCGAGTTCCAGGCTCTTTGGGAGCGGATCAAGCCACGAACGATGTACCGAGTGGAGTTCGACACGAACACTCTCGTCCAGCGTGCGGTGGACGCGATCGAGCGCATGGAACAGGTCCGGGCGCCCCGAATCCGGATCTCGTCCGGCCGGGTCGAGGTGGGCAAGGGCGGCGTGAGCACGAGGGCCACCAGCGTCGCCGAGGAGCAGCCGGAGTACGGCCCGCGCGGACTTCCGGACCTCCTCGCCTACCTCCAGAACGAGACGGAGCTGACGCGTTCCACGCTCGTTCGCATCCTCACCGAGTCGGGACGGCTCGCGGAGGCGTTCGTGAACCCGCAGCGGTTCCTGGATCAAGTGGCCGGGATCCTCGAGCACGAGATGCACCGACTGCTCGTGGACGGCATCAAGTACGAGCGAATCCCCGGCGACGGCCCCGATGCCGCTTGGGAAATGGTGCTGTTCAAGAACGAGGAGCTCGTCGACTATCTCGATGCATTGCAGGTGAACAACTCGGTCTACGAGTACGTCGTGTACGACTCGGACGTCGAGCGCGAGTTCGCGAAGAAGCTCGACGAGCGCGAGGACATCAAGCTCTTCATGAAGCTGCCGAGCTGGTTCGAGATCGAGACGCCGATCGGGAAGTACAACCCGGACTGGGCCGTCCTGAAGCACGACGGTCAAGCGCTGTACCTCGTGCGCGAGACGAAGAGCACGCGCAATTACCTCGAGCTGCGCACTTCAGAGGCGGACAAGGTGCGCTGCGGCAAGAAGCACTTCGAGACGATCGACGTGCCCTTCGACGTCGTCGTCAGCGCGGACGAGGTGTGAGCGAGGCCGCAGCGCGCGCCCGCGGCTTCTTCTGGCACCGCCGGCACAAGTGCGTCCCCCGCTGCCCCACGACGATCCGCACGATCGGTGCGGCGCAGCGCGGGCACGGCTTGCCGGTGCGCCCGTAGACGCGGAACAGGTGCTGGTAGCTCCCCGGCCGGCCCTCCGGGGTGCGGTAGAACGCGTCGAAGCTCGACCCCTCGCGCTCGATCGCCGCCGCGAGCGTCGCTCGGATCTCGGCGTGCAGCCGCGCGGCCGCCGGACGCGACACGCGCTCCGAGCTCGCGAGCGGATGCAAGCGCGCCCCGAACAGCGCCTCGTCGACGTAGATGTTCCCCAGGCCCGCGACGAAGGCCTGGTCGAGCAAGAGCGGCTTGAGCAGCCGCCGCCGCGCCCGCAGCGCGTCCGCGAGCCACTCCGCCGTGAACTCCTCCCCCAGCGGCTCCGGTCCGAGCTCGGCGAACACGTCCTCGGGCCGCCGCGCCCACACGAGGCGCCCGAACTTGCGCACGTCGACGAAGTGGAAGACGCACCCGTCGTCGAGCGCGAGGCTGACGCGCGCGTACTGCCCCATGTCGACGCCCGCCGGCTCGACGTGCATGCGACCCGTCATCCGCAAGTGCCCGACGAGACACCCCGCGCCGCCCTCGAGCTCGATCACGACGTACTTCGCGCGCCGCCAGACGCTCGCGACCCGCGCCCCGCTCACCGCGCGCGAGAACCGCGCCGGCGACGCGCCGCCGAGCGTGCGCGCCCACGTCACGCGCGCTCCCGTGATCGTGCGCCCGACGAGCGACGGCCGGATCAGGCGCGCGACCGTCTCGACTTCGGGGAGCTCGGGCACGCTCTACCGCGGCCGCGCCCAGCGCTCGCGGTTGTGCACGTCGGTCCAGTACTCGATCGCGACCCACGTCGCCATCGAGCGCGGCAGGCAGAACGCCGTGAACACGAGCACGAGCGGGATCCCCAGCGCGAGCTGCACCGCGACGCTCCAGTCCGTGAGCAGGAACACCGAGAGCGCGAGCACGGCCGCGAAGACCTCCGTCACCGCCGCCGACAAGTACATCGAGCCCGTCATCGCGCCCGACTCGCGCCGGTAGACGAGACCGCACGGCGCGCACGCGTCGTGCAGGCGCGCGAAGCGGCGGAAGAGCTCGCCCTCGCCGCACTGCGGGCACCGTCCGCGCTGCACGCGCCGGACGAACGTGCGGAAGCCCGGCTGCTCGGGAGCGCTACTCGGCGCGGATCGTGAGCCCATCGGACGCGCGCAGCTCGAGGCGATAGCTCTTGCCCGGCCGCAGCTTGATGAACGGCGCCTCGCCGTGCGCCGCGCGCACGCCTTTCTCCGCCGCCATCTTCGGGTCGTTCGCGTAGTCCCAGAACCGCTGCCACAGCTCGAGGTAGAACGGGTCGGGCAGATCGTCACCCGCGTACGGCAGCGGCCGCAGACCGTCGGTGTCGAGCTTGGTCCCCTCGCTCGGCTTCTGCGTCTCGCCGAACGCGCGCCGGAACAAGCACACCGACGTGCCGCGCAGATGGTCGCCTTGCTCGACGTACGAGTCGTCGAACTTGATCACGAGCCCCTCGACGTAGAGCACGTCGCCCTCGACCGAGAACTCGCGCGGATCGCCGAGCGATTCGCCCTCGGGGTCGAGTTCGGTGAACCGCACGCGCGTCGAGCCGGGGTCGTCGCCCCGCGCCGGCGTCTGCTCGAGCACCTCGACGCGCGCGAGCCGGTGGTCGACCTTGAGGAGCTCCAGCGCCGCCTGGAGCGCGCCGATCTCGAGGTCGAGCTCCTGGATGCGCTCCTCGCGCTCGGCGACCGTCGTGGCGAGCTGCTCGATCTCCGCGGTCTTCGTCGCGAGCTCGTGCTCGTGCTCCAGGAGACGGCCTCGCAGGAAGATCGTCCACCAGGCGCCCAGGCCGAGGATTCCCAGGAGCACGAGCGTGCGCAGGAGCATGTTGAACTGACTCATGGCTTCGGAGCGGGACGGCGCAGGGAGGATGAGCGTAGGACGGCGCAGCGGGCGGAGCCAGTCGGGCGGCGCGGATTCGCGCCGCGGCCGTCACCGCGCCGCGCGGCACGGGTATCGTCGGCTGGGGAGGACCCCGCGCCGATGCCCCGCCCGATCCGGATCGCGGCCGCGCTCGCCGCCTGCGCGCTGGCCGTGCTCGCCGTCGCAACGCTCCTCGCGACCCGCTCGCGCGAGGCGCGCGACGCTCCGGTCGCGATCGCCGGCGCCGTCCCCACTCCCGCGCCGGACGGCGCCGCGCTGCAGGGCGCCGAGCCAGACGAGCCCGACGCCGACCGCATCCCCGCGCCCGCGGGAGAGGCGCAGCGCGCGTCCGCGGCCGGCCCGACCGGCTGGGTGCGGAGCGCGACCGACGGCGCGCCGATCGCGAACGTGACGGTCGCCTTCTTCGCGGTGGACGGCGAGCACTACCTCGGCTCCACGCGCACCGCCGCCGACGGCTCGTTCACGTGCCCGAGCGCGCCCGCGTCGTACGACGTCCACGCGCGGGCCCCGCGCGGCTACGCGCCCGAGGGCGACCGCGCGGCCGTGCGCGGCGGCGTGCCGCAGGACGACCTCGTGCTCCTCCTGCGCGCGATCCCGAGCGCGCGCGTGCGCGGCCGCGTCCTCGACGGCCACAGCGGCGCGCCGATCGACTGGGCACGGGTGCGGCTCACCGACGACGCGAAGCGTACCGAGGAGCTCCGCGTCGACGCCGAGGGGCGTTTCGAGAGCGAGCAGGTCTACCCGCTCGGCGGCGAGCTGCGCGTCGTCGCGCACGAAGCCCAGACGATGCACGTGCTCGCGGGCATCACGACGGTCCACCACGACGGGAGCGAGTTGACGATCGTCGTCCAGGTCGGCCCGCGGATCGAGCTCGACATCCCGGTCGCCGAGCTCGACGTCGAAGAGTGGCGCGCGCGCATCGTCGAGACCGACCCGACGGGCGAGGACCGGCACTGGGCGTGGATACGGCTGCGCGACGGCCGCTGGCCGTGGATCCGCTATCCGCGCCAGACGCACCTGCCCGATCCGCAGCGCACGGCGCGCATCGACGTCGAGCGCGAGGATCGCGCGGTGCTCGGCTCGGGCCCGCTGCGCGCGACGGTCGGCGAGCACCCGGGCGTCGTGCAGATCACGCTGCGCGAGCTCGCGTCGCTGCACGCGGGCGTCGTCGGCGCGCAGGGAACGCCGCTGCCCGAAACGGTGGCGACGCTCGTCCCCCTGCCGGGCAACCGCACGCCGTCGGACTTCGAGCACTGGGTCGAGCGCGTCTTCGGCGGCGGTACCGACGCCGGCTCGTTCTCGATGGCCAACCTCGAGCCCGGACCCTGGCGTCTCACGGTCAAGCCGCGCGACGGCGAGCTGTGGATCATGGACCTGCTGCTGCCGGCGGGCCACACCGACCTCGGCACGATCGCGCTCGCGACGCAGCCGATCGCGGGCGACGTGCGTGGCGTGCTCGTCGGCCGCGAGGGCGGGCCGCAGCCGGGAGCGCTCCTGCGCCTGCGCTCGACGACGAACGCGGCGGTCGAGCGTTGGTCGCTCGTCGGCGACGGCTCGCGCATCGGCGGCCGCTGGTCGAGTCAGACGCTCTTCGCCTTCGGCGATCTGCCGGTCGGCGACTACGAGCTGAGCGCGTTCCCGCTGCACGGCGTCCGCTTCGAGCCCGAGACGGTGCGCGTCTCGCCGCCCGCCGACGGCGTCACGTTCCGCCAGGTCGACGACGACGACCGCCGCCCGTTCGCGTTCCGCGTGACGGACGCCGAGACGGGCGAGCCGGTCGAGCGCTTCCGTGTGCAGCTCGGCGCCGCCGACAGCCGCCTGGGCCGCAGCTCGTACGCATCGAACGAGCAGCCGGTCGGCGCGCTCGAGCCGGGCGAGCGGCTCGAGTGGACCGTCTTCGCCGACGGCCACGGCGCGGCGAGCGGCGACGCGAGCGCGTTCGACCGCGAGGGCGACCTGCTCGTCGCCGACGTCGAGCTCCCGCGCGGCTGGGGCGCGCTCGTGCTCGTCAAGGACGGCGACTGGCTCGGCGCCCGCCCCGACGCGGCCGACCACGGCGGCCTGCGCGGCCTCGTCGCCCCGCCGATCGAGAACGTCCAGGTCCGCGCCGACGGCGTCCCGGTCGGCGCGACCGACGCGAGCGGCGCGGCGCCGATCGCGCTCGCCGCGCGCCCCGCCGCGATCACGGTGCACCTGCCGGGCTGGCGCGTCGTCGGCACGCGCAACGTCGAGAAAGGCAGCTTGGACGCGAACGCGACGGAGGCGATCTTCTGGCTGGGGCGCGAGTGATGCGCGGCGAGAGTGCGCCCGCACGATCGAGAGCGACGCTCTACGTGCTCGCGGCAGCCGCCGCGGCGCTCGCCCTCGTCGTCGCGCTCGTCGCGACGCGCGCCGCGCCCAACGCCGCGCCCAACGCCGCGCGCACGTCCGCGACGCCCGACGCGAGCCCGCCGCTGGCGACGCACGAACACGACGAAGCCGCAGCCCTCGCCGTCTCTTCGCCCGCGCCGGAGCCGCAGCCCCTACGCGTCGCCCTCGCCCCCAGCGAACGGCCCGAGCCGAGCTCGACCGCCCGCAGCCCTCGGGCGCCCGTCGCGGGCATCGTGCTCGAGCCCGACGGCTCGCCGGCAGCAGGGGTCGAGCTCGTTCTGCGCTCGCCGCTGCTCGGCTCCCTCTTCGATCGCGGCGCAACCAGCGTCCGCGAGCGCGTGACGACCGGCGCCGACGGCCGTTTCGCGACGCTCGAGGGGTTCCCCGCGAAGCGCGTGAAAGCGCGCGGCCGGCGCGGGAGCGGGCGGCTGCTGTTCGTCGACGACTCCCACGAGCATGACGCAGGCCGTGAGCCGTGCGATTGGACGCTGCGGCTCGTCGCCAGGCCCGAGCTCCGCCTCCGCATCGTCGGCGCCGGAGAGATCGTGCCGAGTCGCTGGCGTGCGCGCGTCGCCGGCGTCGAGCGCGACTGCGCGTGGGAAACGCTCCGAGACGGCGAACCGCTGCCGTGGTTCCGCTGCTCGCCGCACCGAGCGATCGGTCCCGCGCGCGTTCTCGTCGCGTCGACGGACGGCGTGTGGAGCGGAGCCGCGGCGATCGCGACGGCGCAGCCGGTCGCGCCGCTCGAGGTCACGATCGAGGTCGAGAGCGTGGGCGCGGTCCTCCACGGCCGCGTGCTCGAAGCGACGGGCGATCCGGTCGCCGGCGCGAGCGTGTTCATCGCGCGCGTGCGCGACGGCGACCGGCCAATCGACCGCTTCCTCTCCACGGATTTCTTCACGCACCGGTCCACGGGTCCGAGCGGCTGGTACGAGCTGCAAGGATCCGAGCCCGGCACGTATCGCATCCGCGTCACCGCCGTAGGGACGTTCGGGCGCGAGCGCACGCTCGAGCGCGTCGTCGACGTCCCCGCGGGCGACGCCGAGCTCGAGCCGTTCGTCTTCGCCGATCTCTCCGGCACGCTCGAGGGGCGCGTCAGGAGCATCGACGGCGAGCCGCTGCCGTGGCTCGCCCTCCGCCTCCGCCCGAGGGACGACCCCGGCGCCGCGCAGGAGGTGCGCGTCCTGCGCAACAGTCGAGCGAGCGAGAGCTTCCGCTTCGAGCGCGTGCCGCTGCGAGCATGCGAGCTCTCGCTCCTGCCGGGCGTGCCGGGCGCTTTCGAGCCGATCACGCGGCTCGTCACGCCGCCGCTCGACGACATCGAGCTCGTCGTCCCGCGCGCCGGCGGCTTCCGCGCCGTCACCCTGCGCGCGATCGACGCGGCCACGCGCCAGCCGATCGAGCTCGCGGTCGAGGCGTCGGTGAGCACGAGCACGCTCTGGCGCCCGGCGAACGCTCGCGCCATCGGAGGGGACGTTCTGACGATCTCCGTCCCCGCGGGTGGAGCGTTCGCGTGGTTCG
Source organism: uncultured Planctomycetaceae bacterium (assembly GCA_964528575.1). Classification (GTDB taxonomy): domain Bacteria; phylum Planctomycetota; class UBA1135; order UBA1135; genus CAZGTQ01. Next base: position 7,780 of record CAZGTQ010000181.1, read on the forward strand.
TCGCCGCGAGCGGTTACCGTCCCGCGCGTGGTACGGCCGAGGATCTGCCGAGCGACGGCTCCTTGCTCGAGGTGCCGCTCGAGCGCGGCTGGGGCGCGGTCGTGCGGCTGCACCGCGGCGCGATCGACGGCCTGGGCCCGTGGACTCCTCCCGACCCGTCGCTCGCGGGCGTGGCGCTCCTAGCCGACGGCGAAACCGTCGCGCTCACCGACGCGACCGCCACGGCTCTCGTCAGCCTGCCGCGCCGCCCCGCGACCCTGACGTTCGAGGGCTCCGTCCTGTCGCCGCACGAGACGCTGATGCACGTCGAAACGCAGCTCGGCTTCGCCCTCCTTCCCGCCCAGCCCCTCGACCGCTGACCAAGGACGCCATGCTCCGCATCCCGTTGCTCGCCGTCCTCGCTCTTTCGCCGCTGGCGCTGCTCGACGACGAGCCCGTGAGCCGCGTCGCGGGCGTCGTGCTCGCCCCCGACGGCGCGCCGGCGGCGGGCGTCGAGCCAGTCCGCCACGCGATCGCGCCCGCGGGAACGATAGCGGACGCGCGCGCGCCAGCCGTCGACGTCGGCGTCGCCCGCAGCGGAGATGCGCAGGCGGAGCTGGACCCGCGGGACGAGGCGGAGCGTCCAGTCGCACGGCGAGCACGTCGCGTGGTCGTGCTCCACGCCGTCGAGGTCGAAGTCGATGCGCGAGTTCCCGCGCGCGCGCGCGCGGACCGGCCTCGGCGGAAACAGCTCCTCCGTCACGAAGCGCCCTTGCGCGTCCGTCTTCACGCGCCCGACCTCGCGCGCGGCGTTGCGATCCTCCGCTACCCGCGCGCGGAGCTCGAGGAGGCGGCGTCCGCGTCGTTCCCGCGCGTCGAAGTGGAGAGCACCGACGGCGTGTGGCACGGGATCGCGCCGATCGCGAGCGCGGCACCGCTCGGACCGCTCGACGTAGAGATCCTCGTCGAGGAGGTCCGGGCGTCGGTCGCGGGAGTCGTGCTCACGAAGACCGGAGTGCCGATCTTCGACGTCGCCGTCTCGCTCGACCTCCTCGACGCCCCGGACGGCCGGGGGTTCAGGCGCCGCTCGTCGGGCGCGAGCTATACGTTCGCTCGATGTCCTCCGGGCTGCTATCGACTGCGCGCGGCGCTGAAAGAGGACGTGTACGGCGTCGCCGCCCAGCGCGAGCGGATCGTCGTCGTGAGCGCCGGCGAGAACCGGCTCGAGCCGCTCGTGTTCGACGAGGTCGTCGGCGGCGTCGACGGCAGAGCCTGTCATCCCGACGGCGAGCTGGCGCGCTGCGTCGTCGACCTGCGGCGCGTCGATGGCGGTGCTCTCCCGCCGGCGGCGCTCGGCGTGCTCCGCTGGTTCCGCGACGGCGAAAGCCGCTACTCGAAGGGAAGGGGTCATCGATCCGGCCACTTCGCCTTCGGCACGCTGCCCCGCGGCACGTACGAGTTGACGCTCGAGCCCGAGTGGCCCGGGAGCTTCGCGCCGGTGGAACGCACGCTCGTCCCGCCCTCCCACGACCTCGAGATCACGCTCTCGGACCACGTCCCGCCCCGGATCGTGCACTTGGTGCCGATCGATCGCGCGAGCGGCGCTCCCATCGATCGCCCGGTCGTCGTCGTCACGGCGACCGACTCGCACTGGAGCTCGACGTTCCTGTTGCGACCGGGCGACGTCGAGGCGCCCCCGACCGGGAGCTTCGCCTGGTCGCTGCGCATGGACGGCTTCCGTCCAGCGCTCGGCGACTCGAGCGACCTCGCCGGCGCGCTCGAGGTCCCCCTCGAGCCGGGCTGGGGCGCGCTCGTCCGCTTTCGGCGCGCCGCCACGAAGTCGCGACTGCTCTCGAACGTCGAGCGCACCCCGCTCGATCCCGCCGTCGCGAACCTCGACGTGTTCGCCGACGGCGTGCTCGTCGCGCAGACCGACGCGACCGGCACGGCGCTCCTCACTCTCGAACAGCGCCCCGAGACGCTGACGGTCGGTGGCTGGCGCATCGCGGATCCATCGGGTCGGGTGGACGTCCTTCAGGGCCGCCCGTTCGGCCTCTGGTCCGGCGGTTCGGTCGCGGCCGCCGAGCGCGGCCACGTCCTCTGGCTCGCGCCGCTCGATGCCGTGGAGCGAGAGCGATGACGAGCGCGCGCACGACCTCGCTCCTCGGCGCGCTCGCCGTCACCGCGTTCGCGCTTGTGCTCGCCGGCGCGCGTGGCGAGCCGACCGTCGCGGCTCGGCTCTCGCTCACGGCGCCGGCGCCCACGCCGTTCCCCAGCCCCTACGACGACGAGCCCGCGCGCCGCGTCGCGGGCATCGTGCTCGCGCCCGACGGCTCGCCGGCGGCGGGCATCGTGCTCCATCTGCGGATGGCGCTGCTCGGGCGCGACGACGACGGTCCGAAGTGGCGCCGCGAGCAGGTGAAGACCGATCGCGACGGCCGCTTCGTCACGCGCCGGCCGTTCCCCGCGGGTCGCGTGCGCGTCGACGGAGAGCTGCGGGGCGAGGAGCTCGCGTTCGCTGAGGACCTGCACGCGCATCACGCGGACGAGGAGCCGTGCTCCTGGACGCTGCACATCGTCCCGCGTCCCGTGTTCCGGCTGCGCATCCTGGGCGCCGGCGAGATCGTGCCGAGCGGCTGGCAGGCGCGCGTCGCGCACGTCGGCCCCGACGGCGAACAGCTCGACTGGCCGTGGGAGCGGCTCGAGGGGGGCGACCCGTTGCCGCGGATCCGCTACTCCGCCAACCGCGCGACGGGCGCGCCCGTGCGGTTGCCGCGCATCGAGGTCCGATCGCGCGACGGCATCTGGCGGGGCGCGACGGCCGTCGCGACGGCGCGTCCCGCGGACGCGCTCGTCGTCGACCTCGAAGTCGAGCGCGTCGGCACCGTCCTCGCGGGACGCGTGCTCGCGGCGGGCGGCGATCCGATCGCATGGGCCCACGTCGACGTGACGCGCATCGACGAGACGCGCATCGACGAGACGCGGGTCGACGACACGCGTGTCGACGCGCGCGTCGACGAGGACGAGCAGAGCGCGACGTGCCGGACGGACGAGCGCGGGCGCTTCGAGCTCGACCACCACGCTCCGGGCACCTATCGCGTCGTCGCGCGCTGTGAAGCGCCAGGCGCGAAGCTCCAATCGCGCAAAGAGCGCGTCGTCGACGTCGGAGTCGGGCGCGTCGAGCTCGAGCCGTTCGTGCTCGACGAGATCGCGGGCGCGGTGAGCGGGCGCGTGCGATACCGCGACGAGGACGCGGCGCCGTGGTCGATCGTGCGCCTGCGTCCGGCGGGCGGCGACGAAGCGTGGGCTCGGGCGCGCGTGATCGGCGACGAACGCTACGACCTCTCCGTGTTCACCGCGCACGACGTCGAGGCATTCGACTTCGACAAGCTCCCCGCCGGCACGTACGAGCTCGCGCTGCTGCCGCCGTGGCCGGGCGCGTTCGAGCCGCAGACGCGCACGGTCGTCCCGCCCGCGAGCGGGCTCGTGCTCGAGCTGCGCGGCACGCCGGTCCGCGCGGTGCGGCTTCGCTTGCTCGACCGCGCGACGCGCGAGCCGATCGAAGGCGGCATGGTCTGCCTGAGCACGAGCACCGTGTGGCGCCTCGTGGAGGCGTTCTCGAACAGCGATGGGCTCGTGACGCTGCCCGTGCCCGAATCCGACGACGCGGCCGTCGCCATCCACGTCCTGACGGGGCGCCACTCTCCCGCGCTGCTCCAGCCGCAGAACCTGCCGCGCGACGGCACCGTTTTCGACGTGCCGCTCGAGCGCGGCTGGGGCACGCTCGTCCGGCTGCGGCGCGCGTCGCCCGACTCGCCGTGGCGCGAGCTCCAGTGGACGCCGCCCGATCCGGAGCTCGCCGGTGTCGCGTTGCACGCGGGCGGCGAGCACGTCGCGACGACGGACACGACGGGCACGGCGACGATCGCGCTCCGCACCACACATGCGGAGCCGACCGTCCCCGGCTGGCGCGTGGTCGCGCGCTCGGGGCCCTTCGGGAGCTGGCCCGACGCGTCGCCGCTGATCGAGCTCGAACCCATCGAGGACGACGGGCGTTAGCCTGGAGCCGTGGACCGCACGCTCGCTCTCGTCGCCGCCCTGCTCGTCGCGGTGCTCGCCCTCGCGGGCGCGCTGGTCGCCTTCGTCGTGACGAGCGGCGGCGCCGGCACCGCGCGCGCGGCGGTCGCGCCGACGACGGCGAGCGACAGCGAAAGGGCGGCGAGCGACGGAACCGCGCTCGTCCGCACGCAGGAGCCGACGCCCGCGCCCGCGGCCGCCGCCGTCGCGCGCGAGCCGGCGCGCACGGTCGTCGAGCCCACCGAGCCGCCGGCGCCGCCGCTCGAGGAGAGCCCGTACGAAGGCGTGCGAGCGGCGCGCGTCGCGGGGCGCGTGCTCCTCCCCGACGGCTCGCCGGCAGCGGGGGTGCGGCTCGTGCTCAGCACGTCGCTGCTCGGGATCGTCGGCGAGGACGAGTCGAAGTGGCTGCGCGAGCGGCTCGAGACCGACGAAGACGGCTCTTTCGAGTCGAGCGAGCTCTTCCCCGCCGGCACCGTGCGCGCACGCGGTCGCATCGAGCGCGACCGTCTCGATTTCGCACGCAACGTGCACGAGCACCTCGAACGCCGCTCGCGCTGCGACTGGACGCTGCGCATCGCCGCGGATCTCGAGCTCCGGCTGCGCATCGCGGGCGCCGGCGAGGTCCGGGCGGACGCGTGGCACGCGCGCATCGTGCACGCCGACGAGCACGGCTACGAGCGAACGTGGTCCTGGCGCGGCCTGTACGGCGCGGGACACGTGGGCGCGCTCCGCTACCGGCGCTCGCAGATCGGCGAGCCGCCGTTCGTGCAGCCGCGGGTCGAAGTCGTGTCGAACGACGGCATGTGGCGCGGCTTCGCGTCGCTGCCGACGGCGGCGCCGCGCAAGCCGCTCGACGTCGACGTCGAAGTGACGCGCGTCGGGGCGGTGCTCACCGGCACCGTCGTCACGGCGGAGGGCGAGCCGATCGAGGACGCGAGCGTGACGTGCACGCCGCTCGAGGAGGAGCGCGGCCAAGCGTTCGACCCGCGTGTCCGTCCCTCGCAGGAGGGTGGCTTCGTGATCGAGCGGTGCACGCCCGGCCGCTACCGCGTGGAAGTGACGCCGGACGTGGACGGCGTCGACGCGCGCCGCGAGCGCGTCGTCGCCGTCGAAGCCGGCACCACCGAGCTCGCTCCGTTCGTCTTCGACGAG
>CAZGTQ010000182.1:0-4010 GCA_964528575.1 uncultured Planctomycetaceae bacterium
CTCCCGCGCTACACTCCCTTGAACCCCGCCGCCTGCGACCTACGCACTCGAACCATGCGCACCGTCCTCCCGACCGCTGCCCTCGGGCTTCTCGCGCTGGCGCTCGCCGGTTGTGCGAAGGGCTCCGACGCCGCTCTCGACACGCCCGCTCCCGTGCCGCCCGGAGCGGTCGACCTGTCGCCCTGGGTCGGGTTCGAGAAGCCGAGCGACGAGGCGCTGCGCGAGCAGCTCTCCGACGTCCAGTACCGCGTCACGCAGGAGGACGGCACCGAGCGGGCCTTCGCGAACGAGTACTTCGACAGCAAGCAGCGCGGCATCTACGTCGACGTCGTCAGCGGCGAGCCGCTCTTCGCGAGCGTGCACAAGTTCGACTCAGGCACCGGCTGGCCGTCGTTCACGCGGCCGCTCCACGCGGCGTTCGTGACCGAGCACGACGACGACGAGCTGCGCTACACGCGCACCGAGGTGCGCAGCCGGTTCGCCGACTCGCACCTCGGACACGTCTTCGCCGACGGCCCGGCCGACCGCGGCGGGCTGCGCTACTGCATCAACTCGGCCGCGCTCGATTTCGTTCCCGAGGACGAGATGGAGGAGCGCGGCTACGGCCGTTACCTCGACCTGTTCGGAGCGACCAACACGCAAGAGAGCACGATGAGCAAGACCACCGAGACCGCGATCCTCGCCGGCGGCTGCTTCTGGGGCATGGAAGACCTGCTGCGCGAGATCGACGGCGTGATCGACACCGAGGTCGGCTACTGCGGCGGCGAGAACGAGAACGCGACCTACCGCAACCACCCCGGCCACGCCGAGGCGGTGAAGATCACGTTCGATCCGAACGCGATCACGTTCGAGGAGCTGCTCTCCGACTGGTTCTTCCGGATGCACGATCCGACGACGCTCGACCGGCAGGGCAACGATCGCGGCACGAGCTACCGCTCGACGATCTTCTACTTCGACGACGAGCAGAAGCGCGTCGCCCAGAAGGCGATCGAGGAGATCGGCTCCTCCGGCAAGTGGAAGGGCCCGATCGTCACGACCGTCGAGCCGGTGAAGAACTGGAGCGTCGGCGAGGAATACCACCAGGACTACCTCGAGAAGAACGAGGGCGGCTACACGTGCCATTTCCTCCGCCCGTGGGAGGAAGGCGTCGTGAACCAGCGGTGATCGGCGCCTGCCTCTGCGGCGCGGTCCGCTACGAGCTGAGCGGCGAGCCGCTCGCGTTCCAGTACTGCCACTGCTCGCGCTGCCGCCGCTCCACCGGCAGCGCGCACGCGGCGAACGTCTTCGTGCGCCCGCCGGATCTCGCGTGGACGGACGGCGCCGACCTCGTGCGCACGTACGTCCTCGCCGGCGAGCCGCCGTTCCCGACCGCGTTCTGCTCGCGCTGCGGCTCGTCGCTGCCGAGCCTCTCCTCGACCGGCCGGTTCTGGGTCGTCCCCGCCGGCTCCCTCGACGGCGACCCCGGCGTGCGGCCGACGCAGAACATCTTCTGGAAGAGCCGCGCGGCCTGGTACGTCGACGCCGCCGCGCTCCCGCGCCACGACGAGCTGCCGCCGCGCTGACGCCGCGCGCTCGCGAAGCGCACGTTGGCCCGGCATGTGCTGCGCGCATGGCGTGTCGATGATGGGCATTCGTGACGAGAGCGGCGGGGCGCGGCCCGGGACGATGAGCGAAGAGCACGGGGGGCGCGCCGCCCGCCGCTCCTGGCTCCTCGCCGCCGGCCTGCGCGCCACGAGCCTGCGGTTGCGCGCCGCATGGCGCGCCCAGCCGGCGCGCGCGCGCCGCCGCTGGCTCGCCACGCTCGCGATCGGCCTGGTCGCGGCGTGGGCGCTCTGCGCGCTCGTCACGCTGGTCGTGCGCTCCGCCGGCGCCGGCCTCGACGCGTGGGACGAAGCGCTCCTGCGCGACGTCCTCGCAGGCCCCTGGTCGCTCGCGACCGCGATCCTGCTCGAGACGCCGGGCAACTTCCTGTTCCTCGTGCCGCTGCTGCTCGCCGCGGCCGTGGTCGCCATCCACCGCGGGCGCCCGCTGCTCGCGCTGAGCTTCCCGATCGGTTACGCCGCGGCGCGCCTCGCGGTCGCGGTCGGCTACTTGCTCTGGGACCGCGCCCGGCCGACGCTCGCCGCCGTCGACGCCTCGCCGGGGCTGCGCGGGTTCCCGTCCGGCCACTCCGCCTACTCGCTCGTCGTCTGGGGCTTGCTCGCCTGGCTGTGGGCGCGCTCGACGGAGAGCCGGGTCGAGCGAGCGCTCGCGATCGCCCTCGGAGCGGCCGTTCCGCTCCTCGTGGGCTACGCGCGCCTGCGCATGTGCGCGCACTGGCCCAGCGACGTCCTCGCCGGCTGGCTCGTCGGCGCAGCCGTGCTGCTCACGCTCGTCGTCGCGTTGCGCCGCGCCGAGAGCGCCGGCGGACGCTGAGCCGTTGGCTCGACGTGCAACGCGCGGGGCGCGGCGGCACGTCGCTCGAGCTGCGTCTCGGCGATCGCCGCTTCGCGCTCGTCAGCGCAGCCCCGCGCGCGCCAACGCGCGGAGCGAACGCTCGTGCACCTCGGTCGGCTCGTCCTCGGGGTGCGCCACGTAGTCGACGGCGGGCGCGAGGAGCGCGGGCCGCAGCTCCGCGGGCGAGCGCGCGGCCTCGTCGAGCGCGGCGACGAGGTACTTCGTCTGATGGTGCTCGCACGCGGTGCGCAGGAGCGAAGCGCGCAGGCGCGCGCCGACGCGATCCTGGCTCGCGGGGCGCGCAGCGAGGTGCGCGCGCAGTACGGCCGGCGATCCGGTGGCGAGCGCGTCGACCAGCTCGGCGGGCGGCTCGACGTCGCGGCCGAGCTCGACGAGCGGCGGGCCGACTGGCTGGAGCCCGACCGCGCCCTCGAGGAACGCGCGCAGCGCGGGCAGACGCGCCGCCGCCTCGAGGAGGCACGCGTCGGCGATCCGGGCATCGCTCGTCGTGCGCGCCGCGTGGCCGAGCGCCTCGACGACCGTCGGGCCGTGGACCGGGAGCAGCGCGGCGCGCCCGTCGCGCCCGCGCCGGCCGGTGCGCCGGTGGAACAGCTCGGCCGCGCCCAGGCGCAGCGCGCACCACGCGTCGGCGCGCGTCGCGCCCTCGGCGAGAGCCTCGGCGACGAGCGCCGCCGCCTCGTCGCTCTGCGCCGCCCGCAGCGCCGCGTGGAGCGCGAGGACGCGGGCGCCGCCGCGCGCGTCGGCCTCGGCGGCGGGCGCGAGCCGCGCCGCTCGCTCGACGCTCGCGCCCCACGTCGACTCGTCGCGCCCGACCGCGAGCGCGCGGACGAGCGAGCGCGCGCACGGCTCGACCTCGCTCTCCGGCAGGCGAGCGAGAGCGCGCTCGAGCTGCGCGGCCAGGATCGCCTTGTGGGCGATGAACGCGGCGCACCCGACCGCGTGCGGGCGCAGCGTCTCGAAAAGCGCGGCGCGGTCGGCGCGCGCGAGGAACGCGACGACGGCGCGGTCCGCGCGCTCGCCGTCCCGCGCGTCGAGCGCCGCGCGCAGCTCCGCGCGCGCGGCCTGCGGCGACGCGGCGCGCGCGTCCGGCCGCGGCGGCATCGACCAGTCGCCGTCGTCCTCGCGATCCCGCTCCTGCGCCGTCTTCAGGTCGTCGAGGTTCCACAGGACCGCGAGCCAAGCCTCCTGGGGCTCCGCGCCGTCGGTCAGGGCGAACGTCGAACGCACCATCATCACGGTGTGCAGGATCCCGTGCGGCCGCGGGCGCACGTCCAGAACGCCGATCCGCAGCACCGCCCCGAGCACGGTCTCGACCGACGTGCCCGCGCGGATCGCGTCTGCGGCGCGATCGAACGCGGCCTCGCGCGACGCGGCGCGCAGGACGCCGGCCAGCTCGGCGATCGCGTCGGGCCGCGCGCAGAGGGCGCGGCGCGGGAGCGCGCGGAGCGGTCGCCCGAGGACCAGCGCGCCGAGACCCCCGAGGGCCGCCAGCGCGCGGCGACGTGTGATGGCGTGGGGCACTGCGACGCGGCCATCGTACCCGCCCCGGCGCG
>CAZGTQ010000183.1:0-5297 GCA_964528575.1 uncultured Planctomycetaceae bacterium
CGCGTCTGGACGTCGAACCACGGCGAGCGCGGATCGTCGGTCGGTCCGAGCGGCATGACCGACCAGCGCCGGATCGGGTCGCCGAGCGCGTGCACCGCGACGTACGCCGAGCCCGAGCGACACGTCGGGCCGCCGCGCGCGCCGAGGTCGACGGTCGCGTTCATCAGCGACACGGCGGGGACCATGCCCGACTCCACCGGGATGGTCGCGTCGCCGCGCCGGATGACGTGCAACGCGCCCCACGGCACGCGCGCGGTGAGCGCACGTCGCCGCAGCGTCGCACGCGCGCCGGCGAGCGCGCCGAGCAGCTCGTGCGCCCGCTCCGCGTCCACGTCGTCGTCCGCCGTCGCGATGCGCGCGACGCTCGGTAGCTCGCCGTCGAGCTCGACGAGCCACGCGAGGAACAGCGTCGGCGCCGCGCTCGCGAGCGAGGGGCGTCCGTCCCACGCGAGCAGCAGCTCCACGTCGCCCGCGATCGCGGCGCGCGCAGCGAAGGTCGCACCGTGCTCGTCCCACGCGCGGCGCAGCACGCGCGCGAGCGGCGCGTGCGCGATCATCGTGCCGTCGGTCGCGAGCGCGCGGACGTCGTCGAGCGAGTGTCGCTCGCGCGCGCCGATCCGCTCGCGCAGGTAGCGCGCCCGCACCGTGTCGCCGCTCGCCCGCACGACTCCCGGCGGCGTCGCCGCGTCGCGCGGGTCGGCGCTCGTGCCCGTCGTCCACGCGGGACCGTTGTTGCAGCTCTGCACGAAGCCGACCGCGGGGCTCGCGACGCGCGGGAGCGAGCGCCACGGGACGAGGCCGTCCGCGTCCCACAGCGTCGCGCTCGTCGAGCCGTCGAGCGGCCGGCTCGCGTCCAGCCCGCGCGGGCGGTGCGGCACGCGGCCGCCCCAGACGTAGAGCGTCGCTCCATCCGCGTCCGCGGCGACGAGGTTGAAGCTCGGCACCTGCAGCCGCTCCATCGCGGCGTCCAGCTCGGCGACCGAGCGCGCGCGCACCATCGCGTGCACCTGCTCGAAGCCGTCGACCGCACCCGTCGCCGTCAGCCGGTACGCGACCGCGAAACCGCGCTCGGGGACGTGCGCGTGCACGGGACCGTGCACCGACCAGCGCAGCCGCTCGCGCACGACCTCGCCGTCCGGCATGCGGAACGCGTGCTCGCGCGTCTCGAAAGCGACGCGCTCGCCGTCGAAGAGGTAGCGCTCGGGATCGGCGGGGTCGAGCGTCAGCCGGTAGACGTCCGCGTGGTCGGGATCGTTCCACGTCCAGCCCCACGCGACGCGGCGGTTGTGCGCGAAGAGGGGGAGCGGGACGCCGAGGAACGCGGCGCCGGCGACTTCGAACGTCGCGCCGCGCAGGTGGACCTCGTACAGGCGCAGCTCGTGCTTCCACGGCAGGTGCGGGTCGAGCACGAGCACGCCGGCGCCGAAGGTCGTGCGCTCGGGCGCGAGCGCCCACGCGTTGCTGCCGTACGTGCGGTAGTGCGCCTCGTCGACGCCCATCGCGAGCACCGCCATGCCCGGCGCGAGCGAGCCGAGCTCGGCGTTCGCGAGGCGCACCTGGGGCAGGAACGCGACGAGGCGGCCGAGGGCGAGCGGCCAGGTCGGGCGCACGGGCTCCCCCCACGGCGGGACGCGCTCGGGGTGCGCGCGCATGTAGGCGTTGATGCCGCCGGCGAACGCGGTCGCGCTCTCGCGCACGCGCTCGGAGAAGCCGTCCCACGCGGCCTCGACGTCCGCGTGCACGCGCAGCAGGCGGTGCGCGCGGTCGAGCGGGAGCGCGCGCGCTCCCTCGATCTCGCTGCGCCGACCCTGCGCGGTCCAGAGCGCGTCGAGCACCGCTTCCAACTGGTCCTCGGCGACGACCCAGCCGTGCCCGAAGAACGCGCCGTAGTCCGATTCGGCGAGCACGTGCGGCGCGCCCCACGCGTCGCGCAGCACGCGCACGATCTCGCGCGGCTCGCCGCCGAGCGGCGCGCCCGGCAGCGACTGGGGGAGGAGCGCGCAGGCGAGCGCGAGACCGATGAGCATCCCGCTGCCTTGCCGCTACCGTCCGCCGCCGTCACCCGCCGGCGGCTCGTCCTGCTGCTCGCTCTTCGTCTAGTTCTTCTTCTTCGGCAGCTCCGGCTCGTCGTCCTCGGCGCCGCGTCCGAGCACGTCGTCGAGCAGGCCCGGCAGCTTCTTCTTCCCCTCCTCGATGCCCTTCTGCAGCTCGTCCTCGAGCTGCTCGCCGACGCCTTGCTCGAGCATCTCACGCAGGTCGAGGCCCTCGCCCAGCGCGATCTTCGGCGCCGTCGGCGTCCCCGTGATCCGCAGCGGCACGCCGACGTCGTCGCCGAGCAACCCGCGCGCTTCGCCGAGCAGGTCCTCCGCGCCCTGACCGAGCAGCGCGAACGGGATCGTCGTCGTGAGGTCGAGCGCGCGCGTCGCGATGTCGAAGCTGCCGTCGAAGACGAGCGCGGTGCTCTTCATCGGCAAGGTGAAGCCGTCGTACGCGACGACGCCGTTCGCGACCGACAGGCCGAACGGCTCGGGCTCGAACGACTGGGTTTCCTTCTTCTTCAGCAGCGCGGCGACGCTCGGCAGGATGTCGTAGCGCACCTCGCCGAGCTCGAGCCGCGCCGCCGCGTCGACCCGGCGGATGTCGCCGTCGAGCGGCAGGCGGAAATCGCTCAGCACGAGGCGGCCGCGCGTCTCGGGCGCCGACGGCGTGAGGTTCGCGACGAGCGGCACGAGGTTGCCGACGATGCGCTCGGAGCTCTCGGGCGTGAGCTGGAACGCGATCTCGCTGCCGGCCTCGGTCGACACGACGACACCCTCCTCGAGCCGGCCGGCGATGCGCGCGGAGGCGAGGTCGCTCGTGAGCTCCGCGACCACCGTGCCGCTCTCCATCGACAGGCCTTCGGCGACGAGGTCGAGATCGAGCGTCGGCCCGAGCACGTCGGAAAGGAGCCCGCCCGAGCCGGCGAACGCGTCGACGATCGTCGTCGCGAGCGACTGCACGTTCGCGGTCAGGTCGACCTGCGGCGATGCGTCGAAGGCGGTCCGCGAGCTCGCCTGGGCGACGAGCTCGCCGCCGCCCGCGACCTGACCGCGCGCGTCGAAGCGCAGCGGCTCGCCCGGCTCGACCGTCAGCGTCGCGACGAGGTCGTTCAGCTCGAAGCTCGTGCCGGCCGCGCGCAGCTTCGGGTCGCTCCAGGTGAAGCGCGGGACGCGCAGCTCGAAGTCGAGGCGCAGGTCGCGCGGGATCTGCGGCGCCTCGCGCGGCGGCGCGGGCTCGCGCGGCTCCGGCTCGCCCGGCCCCGACTCGCCCGGCCCGGGCTCGCGGGGTTGCGGCTCCGGCACGGCGCCCTGCGGCGCGAGCGCGCGCATCAGGTTGTTCGTCCCGTCCTCGTCGGCCTCGACGTCGGCGACGAGCACGACCTCGACGCGCCCGAGGTCGCCGCCGCCGGTCATGAGCGCCCACAGCGAGGGGAGCACCGCCGACTCGACGGTCGCGACGACCTCGCCGGCCGGGTCCCGCAGCACCGCGTTCTCGACGGTCTGCTCGCCGAACCAGCCGAGCGACATCGATTCGATCTCGAGCGAGCCCGCGCGGCTCTCGTCGAACGCCTCGGTGACCCAGCCCTTGCCCGGCCCCGAGAGCACGGTCGGTGCGAGCGCCGTGACGAGCACGAGCACGAGCAGGAGCACGGCGAGGACGACGAACCAACGGCGCGCGCGGCCGGACCGCGCGGTGCGAGGCGTAGAGGACGGTGTCATGGCGGCGACCAGGGTAGCGCTCCGCGGGACCTTGCGGTGGGACGGCCGACCCGGCTCCCTTCCGCACCTTCCGCTGCAGCACGAACCGTGCCGGCGCCGTCCGGGGCAGACGGTCGGGGCAGACGGTCGGGCCAGACGGTCGAGCGACTAGCGGGTCTGGAGCAGCGGCGTGAAGTAGCGGTAGTAGACCTCGAGCGTCAGGACGCACAGCGCCGTCGAGTACGTCCGGTCGTCCTCGTCGTCGCCTGCGTACGCGGCGTACGCGGAGATCGCGCGCCAGGAGCCGTCCTCCTGCTGCGCGGGCAGGAGCGTCTCCTTCATCCGCTCGTTCCAGCGCCGCCAGTCGTCGCCGCCCGCGCGGAACGTCGCGAGCGTCGCGTAGTACCAGAAGTACAGATTGCCGCGCGCGCGCCGGACGAAGTCGTCGTCGCCCGTGAAGCGATAGCGGTCGGGAGCGCGCTCGAGCACGAACGCACGCGCCTCGGCGCGCGCGGGACCGGAGACGTCCTCGCCGAGCAGCGAGAGCGCGAACAGCGCGGCGGGCGTCGAGCCCGGCAGCGTCGGCCAGCTCGAGCTCGTCCGCTCGGGGTCGTGGCTGTAGCGGAACCAGCCGCGGCGCGTGTCGTACGCGCGCTCGAGGAACGTGCGCGCGCCGTCGAACACCGCGTCGTCGACCGCGAGCCCTCCGAGCCGCGCCGACTCGAGCGCCATCACCTGCCACGCGGTGATCGACGTGCGCGGCCACGAGTCGAACGTACGCCCGTCGGGATAGTAGTAGCCCCAACCGCCGAAACGCCGCGGGTCGTTCGCGTCGGACTTCTGGTGGCGCACGATCTGCGCGATCGCGCGCCGCAGCGGCTCGGCGAGCCGAGCGTCGCTCGTCAGCGCGTAGCACTCGGCCAGCGCATACGTCGCGATCGCGTGCCCGTACGAGCTGCAGTAGCCGAAGTGGCCGCTCGCGTCGTCCTGGACCGCGAGCAGGAACCCGAGCGCGCGCTCGACGACGTCCGAGTGCTCCGTCGCCGACGCTTGCGTGTGCCCCGCGCCGAGGAACGCGAGCAGACAGAGCCCGCTCTTGCCGACCAGCACGTAGCCATACTTGTCGTCCCAGTCGTCGCGGCTGCCCCAGTAGCCGTCGGCGTGCTGCTCGCGCGCGAGATACGCCAGCCCCGCCGCGACCGCCGCCTCGGTCTCGACGCCGCCGCCGTGGTCCTGCAGCGCCTGCTGCTTCGCCGAGCCGAAGCGCGTGCGGTAGGGCGTGTGCTCCCACTCGCGGGCGGATGTGTCGGGCCCGGCCTCGGGCGCGGCGACCGCCACCGCCGCGAGGGGCGGGAAGGACGGGCGCTCGCTCTCCGTCGTCGCGGCGGCGTCGGCCGACCAGCGCCCCGGCCGGACCGGCGCGCCGGGACGGCCGGGCGTCCGCTGGGACTCGGCCCGCGCCAGCGTCGAAGGCTCGCCCAGCAGGTCGGACGGCTCGGCCGGTGTCGCCGCAGCAGCGGCGGCGCTCGCCACGGGAGGCCCGGCGCCGGGCTCGCTCGC
>CAZGTQ010000184.1:0-3097 GCA_964528575.1 uncultured Planctomycetaceae bacterium
CGCCGGCGACGAAGGCCTCGCCGGGACGGTTCACGAGGCAGCCCCAACCCAGGCTCTCCATCTCGAGCACGAGCGACTTGGCACGTCGCGGCCGGGGCCGGCCTCCGAGCAACCGCTCGCGCATCCGAAAGATGGCACGGATGAGCGCGACCGACTGCATGTCGAACTCCGTCGCGACGGCGTACACGACGTCGGGCGGTGCCTTCACCGTGACCGCATAGCGCTCGCGAGCGTCGGGCGCCGGGATGAATCGATCGAGCGGGCCGCTCATGGAGCGATCATCATCGTCGCGACGTCGAGATCCGAGCTGAGCCAGCGGGCGCGGAGCGTCGAGGTTCGCGAGCGCCGCCGGCTCGCGCTCGTCCCCCTCACGCCCAGATGCACACGTCCCGCGTGCCGTCGCGGTCGCCGCACGTCTCGGGCAAGCGGCACGCTTCGCCCGCCGCGATCCTGGCGGCCGACCAGGCCGCGACCGCGGCGTCGAGCAGGTCGTCGGCGGGAGCGCGGCCGGCGTCGCCGGCGTCCGCCTCGAGGTGAATGCCGGCGCGAGCGAGCAGCTCTCGCCGGAGCATCTGGCCGTTCCACGTCTTCTTGGGCGGCAGGCACTCGCCCGCGAGGAGCCGGAACGACACCTCGGGGTGCACCTCGAACACGCGCCCGTCGTCGAGACAGGCGTCGACCTCGCGGATGCGCTCCACGATCATCCACGTCTGCTTCGACAGCCTCTTGCCGCAGCGAGCGAACGACAGCTCGCACGCCTCGGCGTACGTTTGCGCCCGCAACACGTCGCGCACCGGCGCGGAGAACACCGACGACGAGCGAGAGCGAAGAATCCGACGAGCCGCTCCGTCGGCGGCGCGACCTCCCGCGGCGGCGAGGCCGATCGGGATGTCGACCGCCACGACGTGCGCTTCGGCGTGCGACTGGAGGAGCTGCGCGAAGCTCGGGTGATAGCTCGGGCGCGCGCCGTCGCTCGACAGCGCCACTGCGATCCAGCCCTGCTTCTTGTCGATGCGGGCTCCATCGACGCCGACGACGCTCACCCCTGCCGACGCACCATTTCTCCGATCCAGATCGGCGCGAACGGCGACGTGCAACCCTTCGAGACGGGATAGTCCCGGTAGATCCCGAGCGCCTCCCCGATCGCCAGCGCTCGCTCGCGATGCTCGGGGAACTCGATGCCGATCTGCGCGAGACACGTGTTCATCGTCCACTGCGCAGCGGCCGGAGCGTTCGCCATCTCCGACTCGATGCGATCGAGCAACGCGGCGAGATCGAGCCCGTCGGCGCCCGCCGCGACGCGCTCCGCGGTCAGGCTCCACCCCGCACGCGCGGCCCACGGGTCGTCGGCCTTCATCCACTGCTCGCGCAACGCTTCCCGGTCGGGGTGCTTCTTGACGACGTAGGCGTTGAGCCAGTCCGCGACCTGCGGCGACGTGCCCGAGCGCACCAGGCGGTCCAACTCGTGCGACGATAGCTCTTTCGGCCGCAGCGCGAGGATGGCGAGCATCCGCGCGTCGACGTTCCCCGTCTCCCAGAGCGCCAGGCCGAGCTCGTGGTCCGGCTTCGTCTCCTTCGCCAGCTTGCGGATGGAGCCGGACGGGACACCGTACTGGTTGTCGCCCGCTCCGTTGCGCACGTTGCGCGCACGCACCTTCTCGTCGCCGAGCGCTTCGAGCTGCGCGAGAGTCTGCTTCAGCTTCATGCGCACCACGATACGGCGGATGCGCGTCGAGCCAACAGCGCGGGGCTCTAGAAGCTAGAGCTGAGCTAGAACGTCACGACGAGCGCGTTCGAGATCCCCAGCGATGCTCCGACAACGTCGTAGTGCGCCCACTGCAGGACGACCGGCCCGGCGCCGAGCAGCGTCGCCGGGACCGGCAGCGGGAGCGACGCATCGCCGTTCGCATCGACCTGCGGCCCGGCGAGGATCAGGTACTGCGTGACGAGGTCGATCGCGATGCTCCCGTCGCCGAGCGGGATGCCCGGACCCGGCGGCGCGACGAACAAGATCGGGACCGAGCCGGGGACCGCGGCCTCGAGCCGCTGGACGTAGCTCGCGTTGCCCGGCACCGGCGCGCCCGTGCCGAGCGCCTTGAAGAGCGTGTCCGAGAACACGGGCGGGCCCGGGTCGAACGCGGCGACCGAGCGCACGGCGTTCGACTGCGTCGTGCCGAGCCCGTCGTTCGCGAGGAAGCCACCGGTGCCTTCGAAGAGATAGAAGTCGCTCGGCAAGGTCTCCCAGAACAGGCCGAGCCCCGCGAGCTTGGCGACGCGCAGCTCGCCGAACGGCGAGCCGCCCTGGGCCTGGCCGGGCGGGATGAACGCGTTGATCGCCGGCACGACCGCGACAACGCGCGTATCGCTCGCCGACACGACGGGCGCGTCGACCGTCAACGTGCCGACGAAGCCGCCGACGAAGCCCGTGAACCGAACGTGCGTCGCCGCGCCCAGCCCCTGCCCGTCGACCAGGACGGTCGAGCCCGGCGACGCGACCGGCGGCGTGATGCGCGTCACGGATTGCGCTTCGGCGGCCAGCGCGAAGGCGGCTGCGCAGCAGAGCACGAGCGAGGTCGAGCGTAGGTTCGTTGCACGCATGGGATGTCTCCGAGGTGGCGGGGCCTTCGTACGGTAGCTCGGATCGGCGGACGCGCGCGTTGCGGAGTGGTTCCGGATCGGAAAGGAATCGCCGCCCACCCTCCCGGGCGCGTCGACTAGCCTGGCGAGCGATGCTCCCCGCCCTCGCCCTCGTGCTCGCCACGCTCCAGTCCGCGGACGACGCCGATTGGAAACGCGAGCGCGAAGCCGCGCTCGCGCTCCACGCGCCGGTCGCGACGCTCGACGCGCTCGAGGAATGGCGCGCGACCATCCTGCCAACGCCCGACGAGAGCGCCTGGTCCGCGATCCCCTGGCTCGCGAGCTTCGCCGACGGCATCCGCCGCGCCGATGCGGAGCGCAAGCCGCTGCTCCTGTGGGCGATGAACGGGCACCCGCTCGGGTGCACATGAGGCAACGGCGTCGCGGGCCGTGCGTCCGTGTTCTCCGACGCGCGCGTGATCGCGCTCGCCGAGCGCTTCGTGCCCGCGGCCGACGAGGT
>CAZGTQ010000185.1:0-1852 GCA_964528575.1 uncultured Planctomycetaceae bacterium
GCCGACCGAGGTGATCGAGCGCGCGCGCACGATCCTCGCGGACCTCGAGCGCGACGAGGAGGGCCTCGCGCAGCGCATCCTCTCGTCGGGCGAGCGAGCGGACGCGAAGAAGCGCTCGCCCTCGTCCGCGAGCGGCCCGCAACAGCTCGGCCTCTTCGCAGCGGCCCCGAGCGCAGTCGAGAAGAAGCTCGCGGAGCTCGACCTCGACCGCCTGGCGCCGATCGACGCGCTCCTCGCGCTGCGCGAGCTGCGAGCGCTGCTGGGCGAGTAGCGGCGGCCATCGTGCGGCCTCTCCTCGTCAAGCTGATCGTGGCCTGGTCGATCCTGACCGTGCTCGGCAGCACGCTCGCCTGCCTGTGCCTGTGGCCGCCCGGCGAGAGCGCCGATCTCGAGCTCCTCGACCTGCTCCTGTACGCCTGCACGGCGGTCTCTCTGGGCCTTCTCGCCCTCGGCTTCTTCGGCTTCTTCGCCGGCGCTGTGATCCTCTTCGTCGCGTGCAAGAGAGGGACGGAGCGTCGCCTCGCAACCGTGGGCCTGCTGATCCTCGGCGCGCCCTTCCCCATCGCGATCGGCGTGTGGGCCCTCGCTGCGTACGTTCCGACCGACGCCGCGCGCGCTCGCATCGAGACGTTCGAGGCGGTGGCAGAGCGGCTGACGCCCGTCGTCGAGGCGATCGAGGCGTACGAGGCGGAGCGTGGAGAGCTCCCGCCGACGCTCTCGTCCTTGGTCCCCGAGTACCTCGACGAGGTGCCCACGACCGAGCACGAGCGGTACGACGAGTACCACTACACGGTCTTCCGCTCGCCCGACGACGAGATCGCCCTGCACTACTACGACGTGGGTGAGTCGGGCGACGCGTGGGACGACGGACGCTACCAGCACCTGGGCAGATGGCCGCGGTCGATCCTGGTCCTGATGGTCGACTCGGGCGAGGTCGTGTGGGTCGGCGTCGATCGCTACGAGCGAAGCGGCGCAGGCGTCCCCTTCGACGCCGAGCGGTGGGCCGCCGTTCCGGATTCGCGCAGCGCGATGGTCGCTTCGCTCTTGGAGGAGCACGAGCTCGCCGGCTCGACGATCACCGAGGCCGAGGTGCTCCTGGGGCCCGCGGACGGGATCGGGCACCCTCCGCCGAGACCGACGCCCGACGTCCGTTGGGAGCTCAACGTCCCCTGCCCGGTGGGTCCGGGCAACTGGAACGTGTTCGTCTACTGGCCCACCGAGCGCTACCCCGACCGCTTCTACGGCGGCGTCCCGGAGCGGATCGGCGCCTGGGCCTACGTCCACGAGTGACGGCGACGCGCGCTCGCGTCAGAACGCCACGTCGATCTCGACGTCGCCTGCGCCGCCGACCTCGCGCTCGGACCGGCGGCCGTCGCCGTCCCGCGCCAGCACCCTCGCCGGACCGGCGGGGATGCCGACAGTCGTCGTCGGCGCGACGAGCGAGTCGCGCATCGTCACGAGCCGACCGTCGGCATCGGCGACCCAGAGGTTGATCGGGTGGATCGCGTCGCCGAACCGGACGTGCAGCGCGCGACCCGCGCGCAGGTCGAGGACGAGCTCACCGTCCTCGTGCAACTCGATCCCGGTCGCGGAACCGAACTCGCCGTCGTCGGTCGATACGGAGAGGTCGTACGTACCGCGGTCCAGCCGGTCCACCTCGATGGCAACGGCCGCGAAGCTGTCCGATCGAACGCGCTTGCCGTTCGCGCTGAGGATCCAGTGTCCGCTCGGCTGCCAACGCGCCGCACCTTCGAGGTGAACGCGGAGCTGCACGGCGCCCTCCACGACGAGCGTCACGGATGGGCCCCCCGGCGTCGCGGAAACGGGCTCGGACGCCGTGAACGCGCCCGCG